>JAKAQS010000286.1 GCA_021819585.1 Acidobacteriota bacterium | reverse complement strand
GTTGGCCCCGGCTTTGGCCAGCGACGGCATGGTGTTGGGCGCCAGACGGTTCCAACTGGAGATGCAGATATCGGCTCCCTCATTGCCGGCTACGTACTTGCCCCAGGGAAAGTTGCCAATGTAGATCTCCACCGGCGACTTCAAGGGGTTGACGCCCATCTCTCCGTAGCCCCGAAAGGCGATCGGGCGAATGTAGCAGGGAGCGATGCCGTTGGCCTCTACCAGCTCCACCACGGCCGCATTCAACTGATCCAGGGTGAAGGGCAGAGGCATGCGATAGATCTTGGCCGAATCCATCAGCCGTTTCATGTGCTCTTCCAGCCGGAAGATGGCCGCGCCGCCCGGCTGGGTGTAACAGCGAATCCCCTCGAAGACCGAGGACCCGTAGTGGACCACGTGGCTCATCACATGGATATTGGCCTTCTCCCAAGGGATCAACTCACCGTTGTGCCAGATGTGTTGGGTGGGCTGGATTGGCATATCTCCTCCTGACTCTCTGCCTGAAGTCTGCCCAGATTATACGTGGCGGAGCAACTGCGCCGCTGTGCCCATGCGCGATTTGCGGCTGTGGCCGCCTTCGGCGTTGCATGAAACAATCCATGCATCATGATCTTTTCTCCCCATGCGGCAGGGCTGGCCGGCGCCGGCGCGCATCTGGATGCGCAGGTGCATCTGCGCGCGCGCCTGGAGCAGTCCGTCTACGTCCGCTTTTCCTTGCTGGCACTCAGTTCCATCTTCTTCCTGGTGGACCCTTTTGCCGCGCTGCCCACTTTTTTGGCCGTCACCGAGGGGCAGAGCCAGGCCAAACGTATCCGCACCGCTCGCAAAGCGTCCCTCACCGCGTTGGTGATCCTGAGCGCCTTTGCCGCAGCGGGAACCTACATCTTCCGAGTTTTTGGCATCACGCTGCCCGCCTTTGAGATCGCCGGCGGCATCATTCTTCTGCTCATCGGCCTGGACATGCTCGCCGCCAAGCGCTCGCCCACCCAGGAGTCCAGCGACGAACGGGCCGCGGCGGCTGGCAAGGACGACGTCGGAATCGTCCCCATGGGGATCCCCATGCTGGCCGGCCCGGGAGCCATCACCTCCGTGATGATCCTGGTCGGGCAGGCGCATCAGTCGGAGGGCTACTGGCAGATGGCGGCCATCTATGGCGCCATCGCCGTAACCGCGGCCATCTGCTACCTGGTGCTGGGCAGCGCCTCGCGAGTCGCCAGAGTCCTTGGCGACACGGGCATCCGCATTCTCATCCGCGTGATGGGTCTGCTGCTGGTGGCTCTCGCCGTGCAGTACTTCGTCAATGGCCTGGCCGACCTGGGCGTTCTCAGCCGGCCCGGCGGAGCCTAGTCCCAGGCTGCGCCAGCCACCATCCAGTCGCCACTGCGGTCGCTTATCGCCTTTGGAGGGCTCTTCACCGCCTGGCCTTCCCATGCGCAGAGGTATGCTGATCAGTGCCGCGCAGCCGGCGGCGGGCTGCACCCACCGTCAAACCGGCGCACACGATTCCGAGGACGTTGTGACCAGAAACCTGCTCCCGATTGAAGCGATCGCCGCCAAGCTGGGCCTCTCCGCGGACGACTATGAGCGCCGCAGCTCCGTCAGCGCCAAACTGAGCCTCGAACTGCTGCAGCGGTCGCCGCGAGGAGATGGCCGCGGCAAGATGATTCTGGTGACGGCCACCACGCCGACCTCCGCCGGCGAGGGGAAGACCGTTACCTCCATTGGCCTGGTCCAGGGCCTGGAACGCATCGGCAAGAGCGCCATCATCACCTCGCGCGAACCGTCCTTGGGGCCGGTCTTTGGCATGAAGGGCGGCGCGGCCGGGGGCGGACGCGCCCGGATCGAGCCTGCCGAGAAGATCAATCTGCACTTCCACGGCGACTTTCACGCCATCACCTCGGCGCACAACCTTCTTTCGGCACTCCTCGACTCACATCTCTTCCATGGAAACTCCCTGGATATCGATCCGGAGGAGGTCTCCTGGCCCCGCGCTCTGGACATGAACGATCGCGCCCTGCGCAGGGTCATCCTAAGCGTCGCCGAGCCCGGCCAGCCGCAGCGGGATGGCAACAACCGATCCAGTGGCTTCCTCATTACCGCCGCCTCGGAGATCATGGCGATTCTCGCCCTGGCCGCGGACCGCCGCGACCTGAGAGAGCGGATCAGCCGCATCGTGGTGAGCGCCGGCCGCCAGGGAGCCCCGGTCACCGCGGCGGACCTGGGAGCCACCGGTCCCATGCTGGCGCTCCTGCAGGAGGCTCTTCTGCCCAACCTGGTGCAGACCAGCGAGGGAACCCCTGCCCTGGTGCATTGCGGCCCCTTTGCCAACATCGCCCACGGAACCAGCTCCGTGATCTCGCATCAGATGGGCGTGCGGCTGGCCGACTATGTTGTCAATGAGACCGGCTTCGCCTCGGATCTGGGCTTGGAGAAGTACATGGACCTGGTGATGCCATCCTCGGGCATCCAGCCCTCCCTGGTGGTGCTGGTCACCACCGTGCAGAGCATGCGCCGGCAGGGCGAAGGCGCCACCGGAGAAGGGGATGAGCTCACGCGCGGCCTGGCCAATCTGGCCAAGCATATCTCCATTGTGCGCAGCTTCCGCGTGCCCGTCGTGGTGGCCATCAACCGCTTTCCCGGCGATTCGGACAGCGATCTGGACCTTCTGCGGCGTTGTTGCGTCGAACAGGACGCCGAGTTTGCGCTCTCTGATGCGTTCGCCAAAGGCGGCGAGGGCGCCGCGGCGCTGGCGCGGAAGGTTGTGGAGGTGATCGACGCCAACCCCCGCATCGAGCCACAGACGGCCTATGCCGCGCATCACTCCGCGGTGGAGAAGATCACCCGCGTGGCCCGCTCCATCTACGGAGCCGAGGACGTCGCCTTCAGTGAACAGGCGCGGCAGCATCTGGCTCGTTTCGAGCGTTGGGGGTTCGGCGGGCTGCCGGTGTGCATCGCCAAGACCCAATACTCGCTCACCGCGGATCCCGAGTGCCGCGTGCCACCCGCTCGCTGGACCCTGCAGGTCACTGACGTCCACCTCTCCGCCGGAGCCGGATTCCTGGTCGCGGTCGCCGGCTCCATGCTGCTGATGCCGGGGCTGCCCAGAGTCTCCCGCGCTTTGAGCATCGATGTGGATGACCAGACCGGCGAGATTACCGGAATGGCATAAACCCTGCTCACTCTCTGCGTCGCTCAGCGGTGGCGCGACAGGCCGGGAAAGGGATGCGGACCTCGCGTCGGGCCGTTGGCCACCATCAGTTGATTGCGGCCGTTGTCCTTGGCCGCATACATCATCGTGTCGGCCGAGCGGATCAGGTCGTGCAGCGTATCGCCGTCCTGGGGAAAGGTCGCCAGTCCCAGGCTTGCCGTCATCGCCAGGGAGAGCCCTTCGCCGCCGAGAAAGCGAGTATGGGTGATCTTTTCCAGAATCTGCTGCGAAAGCTGGGTAGCCGCCGGCTTGTCCAGGTTGCGCAGCAGCGCCACAAACTCATCCCCTCCATAGCGGAACGCCGGATGGTTGGGCCCAAGGGTCTGCCCCAGGAGCTGGCCAACCTCCGCCAGCAGCCTTGACCCCACCAGGTGACCGTGAGTATCGTTCACCCGCTTGAAGCGGTCCAGATCCAGAAACAGAAGGCTGAAGTGCGGCTTCAGGATCGGCACCACGCGGCGAACCAGACGCCCGCCATGGGACTGTATCTCCTCCTCCAGCAGCGTGTACAGGTGGCGGGCGTTGAACAGCCCCGTGCAGTCGTCGGTGATGCTGAGGTGATGGATGAGATTGACCTGGCGCGCGTTCTCCAGGGCAATCGCGGCATAGTCGCAGAGCACTCGCAAAAAAGCCAGGGAGGACTCCGGCAACAGATCCAGTTTGCTGTTATTGAGTTGCAGAACCCCCAGGGTGCGATCGCCATGGCGAATCGGCAGACAGGCGATCGAGCGCAGATTCAACTCCGGATGCGCCTGCGCATAGCTTGACCAGTCCGGGTCGGCGCTGACGTCAGCCACCACCAGAGGCTGGCCGGAGATGGCCACATAACCCGCGATGCCTTCGCCCCGCTTCAAGCGCAGCTCGCGCATCCGCGACTCATCCAAACCCGTGGAGAGAGCATAGTAAAGATCCCCCGTCTCTTCATCCACGATCAGCAGAGACCAGTGATCCGGCCCAAAGAACTCCTCCATCTTGGACATGATGGAACGCAGCAGGGAGTCCAGATCCAGATTCGACGTCAGCGCCCGCGCCACCTCGTGGAAGACACGCAGGGTGTCCATCTGGCGGGCGTCGATCGGAGCCAGTTGCCGCAGTTCGTTCTTGCGCAGGTTGCTCATGCTTCGCCACTGGAGTTTGGTGCTTCGCGCTCCAGCCGCTATCCTCCACGTTGTTGTCCTGCGGAGCCAAGGCGCCGAGAGGCGGCGCACCAGGGAAAAGCGCCCTGCTCCACCATTCTGGGTACCCTTCTTCCGGAAATTGCTCTGGCGAAACTTCCGCAGTAGAGGCGGTAAGTTGCTAGCATAGCCGAGCCAGGATCCTTGCTTCCATGTCCGGTCTTACATAGCCGGTCTGCCCACTGTATATCGGCCTCCACGCTCTCCGCAGCGTTGCGCGGAGGCTGCCCCCGGTCTTGCAACGCAGCCCGCTCTCGAGGTTCAACTCGCCTCAGGTTGCGCTTGTC
>JAKAQS010000039.1 GCA_021819585.1 Acidobacteriota bacterium | reverse complement strand
TTTCATACATTTCCTGCAAAAGATTGCACAACCAGCGAGTCTATCGGTCGTAACTGGTTGATTTCAGGCCACTCCAGAGATGGCAATCCATGTGCTATCTAAACCCTTTATCTCTGGAGGAACTGAAAGCGCATGAAACGCAAGACACTTGTGCCTCGAATCTCTCCCCGGTTCATCTCTTCCCGGCTCTGCATGGCCTTGGCGCTGCTGGCGGCCGCCTCTGTCCTGGGGGCGCGTCAGGCGCCGGCCCAGGCCGCCGCCCCCACTCGCCACAGGCAGGCCTGGCACAACACCTTGCCCAGCCGTCTCATCTCCGCGCAGGTGAGCGATGGCGTGCTCACCGTCGATGGCATGGTGGGCAAGATCGATCTGAACTACCAGATCGCCCGCACCGGGTTTCTCTATTTCTTTGAGCCGGGGGTGGGCACGGCTGTGGTCTCCTTGAGCCCGCTGGCCGGCTCGGAGAAGATTCCGAACGGCATCGCCGGCGCCCGGCTGGCCTTTACGGTAGAGGGCCACAGCTTCGAGCTGAGCGATGCCAGGCCGCTGCTCTCCCGGCACAAGAACAAGCAGAAGGCCGATATCTACGTGCGCCTGGATACCTCCACCGTTGCCCTCAGCCGTTTTCCCCAGATGGGCTACGGCAATACCACCGAGTCTCCCTACGTCTGGCCGCTCTCGGCGCCGGAGCCGGTCACCAGCGTCAAGTATGCGGTGACGCCGCCACCCATGCCCAGCAGCGTTCTTCCGCGCACAGTGGATACGGCTCTCGCCCTCCCATCCAGCAACCGATAATTCCACCGCCCCCTTGGCGCCCGCCACGGCAGGCGGTCTCGGGGGAGAACCCTCCCCGAACTCGGCGCCTCAAATTCCTTCGCCGTTGTTCACCAGGTCGGTGCGGGCCAGTTGCTCGGAGCGATACTGTGCTCTCTCCTCCTGCTCGGCCACCAGGCCGCTGGCTGCATCCAGCGGAGCCGCCGGATGCAGCTCGCCATCCATCCGGTCCACGCGCGACTGTAGGGTGTGGACCTGGTCGGCCAGCGCAATGAGCACGTCCGACAGCGGGTCGTTGATCTCCCGCGGATCGGTGATCAGCACCCGCTTGCCGCCCTGATAGACGATGTGGGCCGGAACCCCGACCACGGTCGAGTCCGGAGGAACGTCGCGCAGCACCACCGAGCCCGCGCCCACCCGGGAGTTCTCCCCAATCGTGATATTGCCCAGGATGTTGGCGTTGTTGCCCACAAAGACGTTGTTGCGCAGGGTGGGATGGCGCTTGCCGCTGACCTTGCCCGTGCCGCCCAGGGTGACTCCCTGGTAGAGCGTCACATCGTCGCCCACCGTGGCCGTCTCGCCGATCACCACCCCCATCCCGTGGTCGATGAAAAGGCGGCGGCCGATCGTCGCGCCGGGATGGATCTCGATGCCCGTCCAGAACCGGGCCACCTGCGACATCAGCCGCGCCGGCAGCTTCAGGTTGCGGCGCCATAGCCAATGGTTGATCCGGTGAACCCACACCGCCTGCAGGCCGGGATAGCAGAGCAGCACCATCAGCCGGGAGCTGGCCGCCGGGTCGCGCTCCAGAACAATGCGGGTGTCTTCACGGATGGATTCAAAGAGGTTCATGCTTGGAACTTCATCATACGCGGAGGGGCTGGCCCCCTCGCCGGCGGCACGGCGGGAAGCATGACCGGCGGCGCATCGTCTCCCGCCCTGGCCGCCCGGTCTCCTGCCTGTCCGGCCTCCCCGCGGCCCGGCGAACTGCCTCTTCGCCCCTATCTCCCTCCCAGGCGAGATCCGCGCAGGTCCAGAGCCCCACCGGCCTTACAGGCTCACCGGCGAGGTTGGCGTATTGAGCGCCTGTTGCCGCAGCTCGTCGAACAGGACCGTGGAGAGGTAGCGCTCGCCGGAGCTGGGGATGATGGCCACAATCAGCTTGCCCGCGTGGCGCGGTTCGCGGGCGATCTTCAGCGCCGCCCACACTGCCGCGCCGGAGGAGATGCCCACCAGCAACCCCTCTTCCCTGGGCAACCTGCGGGCCATCGCCAGAGCGTCCTCATTGCTCACCTGGACGATCTCATCGATCAGGTCGGTGCGCAGGATGCTGGGAACAAAGCCTGCGCCGATGCCCTGAATCTTGTGCGGACCTGGCTTGCCGCCAGACAGCACCGGGCTGTCGGTGGGTTCTACGGCGACGGTATAGAAGTTGGGGTTGCGCGCCTTGATGTACTCGCTCACCCCGGTGAGCGTGCCGCCTGTGCCCACGCCGGAGACCAGCACGTCAGCGGCGCCGTCCGTATCATTCCATATCTCCGGGCCCGTGGTGTCAAAGTGGATCTTGGGATTGGCCGGGTTGTTGAACTGCTGTAGTATGTAGCCGTTCACTGTGCCCGCAAGCACCTCTTCGGCCTTCAGGATCGCGCCCTTCATGCCCGCGGGGCCGGGCGTGAGGATGATCTGCGCACCGAAGGCCAGCAGCAGCACGCGCCGCTCCACGGACATCGTCTCCGGCATCACCAGGATCAGCTTGTAGCCCCTCACAGCGGCGGCGAAGGCCAGGCCGATGCCCGTGTTGCCGGAGGTGGGCTCGATCAGCGTGGTGACGCCGGGCGTAATCTTGCCCTCCCGCTCGGCGGCCTGGATCATCGCAAAGCCAATGCGGTCCTTTACGCTCGCAGCCGGATTGTTGCTCTCCATCTTGAGCACCACGCGGGCGCTACAGCCGGCGGTCACGCGGTTCAGTTGGACCAGGGGCGTGCGGCCGATGAGTTCGATGGCATTGTTGGCGATGTTCATGGAGTCCTCTCGTTGACAAAGGTGGGGTGGGAGATGGTCGCACCTAGGAGCGCCAAATCATAAACCATCATCGGATGAGCAAGGCAGAGTTGTCCATAGGATGGAGCCGCGGTCATCCTGGCTCCGCCGCACCCGTCAGGGATAGATCCGGTGCAGCGTTCTGGCGAACGGAATCGTTTCGCGGATGTGCTCCAGTCCGCAGATCCACGCCACGCAGCGCTCAATGCCCATGCCGAAGCCGGAGTGCGGCACGCTGCCATAACGGCGCAGGTCCAGATACCACTCGAAGGCTTCCAGAGGCAGATGATGCTCCTCGATGCGGCGCCGCAGCAGATCGAAGTCGTCAATGCGCTGCGAGCCTCCGATGATCTCGCCGTAGCCCTCCGGCGCGAGCACGTCCACGCACAGCGCCTTGCTCGGGTCCAGCGGGTCCGGCTGCATGTAGAAAGCCTTCACAGAGGCCGGATAGCGATGCACCATCACCGGTTTGGCGAACTGCGAGCTCAGATAGGTCTCATCCGGCGAGCCAAAGTCATCGCCATAGCGATGCGCGTTTTCCAGCAGGCCGCGCTGGTGAGCTTCGATCAGCATGGCGTGCGCCTGGTCGTAGCTCAGGCGAGGAAAGCCGCTCCGCTGCTCTCTGCCGTCCTCGCAGCCGTTGGGGGCGGAGCCCGCGATCACCGCCTCCAGCTTGGTCACGTCCTTGCCGATGATCTTCAGATCCGCGGCGTGAAGCTCCAAAGCCCGCCTGACAATGTGCGTCAGGAAGCATTCCGCCAGATTCATCAGCCCGTCCAGGTCCATGTAGGTCACCTCCGGCTCGATCATCCAGAACTCGGTCAGGTGCCGGCGGGTTTTGGACTTTTCCGCGCGGAAGGTCGGCCCAAAGGAGTACACCCGGCCCAGCGCCATCGCCGTCGCCTCCACGTAGAGCTGGCCGGACTGGGTAAGATACGCCTTGCCTTCGTCGAAGTACTCCATCTCGAAGAGTTCGGAGGTCCCCTCGCAGGCGTTGGGGGTCAGAATGGGCGGGTCGGTGCGGACATACCCGCGGTTGTCAAAAAACTCCGCCGCCGCGCGCATGATCGTCGCCCGCACCCTCAGGATCGCCGACTGGCGCGGCGTGCGGATCCAGAGATGGCGGTGCTCCATCAGAAAGTCAACGCCCGCCTCTTTAAGCTGAATGGGATAGGGCGTCTCCTCCGGAATGCGCTGGATGACGGTTAGATCCTCCACATCCAGCTCGTAGCCGGAAGGCGCCCGGCTGTCCGCCCGCACCCTTCCGGTCACCGTAAGCGAGGACTCCAGGGTAAGCGACTTCAACGTCTCGAAGACCCGTTCCGGTACCTCCGCCTTGGGTACAACACCCTGAATCGTCCCGCTGCCGTCCCGGAAGATCGGAAAGAGCAGCTTGCCGGAGGCGCGCAGGTTGTACAGCCAGCCGCGCAGCGTGATCCGCTCGTCCACGTGCTCTCCGATCTCCGCGATCGTCGTAATGCGGGTTGGGGACGAGACAGACGTGGGCGAAGAGTTGGGAGTGATTCCGTTCTCGATAGCCATGCTCGAACAGTGTACGCGCGCCGGGGGGTTGTTTTCCCCCGGGTTGAAGCTGTAGGTTCATGGGGACAGGAGTCTTACGATGAATTGGCGGTTGGGGAGGGTATCCGGATTGGTGATGGCGGCGGCGTTAGGAGCTTCAATGGCGGCAGCACAGAGCGGACAGGCAGATGGAACTCCGCCCACCTCCGGATTCGGGCCGTCGAATCCCTTCTATGCGCCCAGCACGCTGCCCTTCCAGGCGCCGCCCTTTGACCGGATCCACGACTCCGATTATCAGCCGGCCATCGAGGCCGGCATCGCGGCGCAACTGCGTGAGATTACGGCCATCGCCAACAACCCGGAGCCGCCGACCTTCCAGAACACCCTGGTGGCCATGGAGAAGTCCGGACAGCTCCTGCAACGAGTCACGCAGGTGTTCTTCGCCATCACCCAGGCCAACACGAATCCCACGCTCCAGAAGATCCAGGACGCGGTTACGCCCAAGCTGGCCGCGCAGCAGGATGCCATCTACCTCAACGATCGGCTCTTCGCCCGGGTGCAGAAGATCTATCGGGAGCGCGCCACGCTGCATCTGGATCCGGAGTCCCTGCGCCTGGTGGAGGTTGACTATCGCCTCTTCGTCAAGGCGGGAGCCAAACTGAGCGACGCCGACAAGGCCAAACTGAGGACGCTGAACGAAGAAGAGGCCGTCCTCTCCAACACCTTTACCAACAAGCTGCTGGCCGGAACCAAGGCGGCTGCCTTCCAAACCCAGGATCAGGCCTCGCTCGCCGGGCTCAGCCCCGCGCAGATGGCCTCCGCCGCGCTCGCGGCCAAGGGCCGGGGAGAGAGTGGCTGGCTGATTTCCCTGCAGAACACCACCCAGCAACCGGACCTGGCATTCCTCAGCAATCGGCGGACCCGCATGCAGCTCTTCCAGGACTCCTGGACCCGCACGGAGCGCGGCGACGCCAATGACACCCGCGCCACCATCGCCCGCCTGGCCCAGGTGCGGGCCCAGAAGGCCGCCCTGCTCGGCTACCCCAACTACGCCGCCTGGGCGCTCCAGGACCAGATGGCCAAGACCCCGGAGGCGGCGCTGAAGTTCTTGAGCGCACTGATAGGGCCGGCCACCGCCAAGGCCGCCGGCGAGCAGAAGCAGATTCAGGCCCTCATCGACCGGCGGGCCGCGGCCGGCGGTCAGGCCGGCGGCATGGAGAGCGCCTCCTTTCGGGTCCGTCCCTGGGACTGGAACTTCTACGCCGAGCAGGTGCGCAAGGCGCAGTACAACGTCGATGAGGCGGAGCTCAAGCCCTACTTCGAGCTGCGCCGTGTGCTCCGGGACGGCGTCTTCTACGCTGCGAATCAGCTCTACGGGCTCAGCTTTCAGCGCCGCACGGACATCCCGGTTTATCAGCCGGATGTGATGGTCTATGAGGTCTTCGACGCGGACAAGAAACCGCTGGCGCTGATCTACTTTGATTACTTCAAGCGCGACAACAAAGCCGGGGGCGCCTGGATGGACAACTTCGTCGGCCAGTCCAAGCTGCTGGGAACCCTGCCGGTGATCTACAACGTGGCCAACTTCACCAAGCCCGCCCCTGGCCAGCCCGCCCTGCTCAGCTTCTCTGACGTCACCACCATGTTCCACGAGTTCGGTCACGGGCTGAATGGCATGTTTGCCGATACCGAATATCTCAGCCTCTCCGGAACCAATACGCCCCGCGACTTCGTCGAATTTCCCTCGCAGTTCAATGAGCACTGGGCCAGCGACCCGCAGGTCTTCCGGCACTATGCTTTGAACTACAAGACTGGCGCTACCATGCCGCAGGAGCTGGTGGACAGGATGCGCAAAGCCGCCAAATTCGACCAGGGCTACCTGGTTACCGAGGCGCTGGCCGCCTCCGAGCTGGATATGCAGTGGCATCTGCTGCCGGCCGGCGCGCCGCTGCAGAACGTGGACGAGTTCGAACGTCAGGCGCTCACCCGCACCCATCTTTATCTGGAGGCTGTGCCGCCGCGCTACCGCTCCAGCTACTTCCTGCACATCTGGGCCAACGGCTATGCTGCCGGCTACTACGCCTACGCCTGGACCCAGATGCTGGACGATGACGCCTTCCAGTGGTTTCAGGACCACGGCGGCCTCACTCGCGCCAACGGCGACCGCTTCCGCAGCATGGTGCTCTCGCGCGGCAACACCGAGGATCTGGATACGATGTACACCCGCTGGCTGGGAGCCCAGCCCAGCGTGGAACCCATGCTCAAGGATCTGGGCCTGGTCGAGACCACGAAGTAAGACCCAGGAGTCAGGACGCGAAGTCAGATTCAGAAGCCCGAATCCGAAGTCGGAATGTGGAGTCCAAAGACGAAGTGGATTCTATAAAAGTAGAAGACATGATCGATCCCGACCATTCCTGGGAAGCCATCAAGAAGAAATTTGGGGTCACGCTGGATAGAAGAGCGTTCGATGCATCCCAGGACAGATGGTCCGAACGAATGAAAAGCGCCTACGAAGCCGGCGGCAAGCGCTGGACTTCATCAATTGACTGGACAGTGCCAAGTTATCCCTGTCTCATGCGGCGGTCTCCAAGCTGCAGTCGTTGGATTGTGAGGGGTTGCTCGGGTGCCTATAGCGGCGGAGAATAATTCTTAGTTTGTGCGGGAGGGCCGCATCTTGGAGAAATTCCGGCAGGGCTGAGCGCAGCGCGCAGGCCACGACCAACTCCGAAGGCGGCAGGGCGGGATTCATGGTGCGCAACCAACTGGAGAAAATGCGCCAGACCTGGGCGGTGTGATTCAAAGCCAGGTACTGCGGCAATCCCTGCGCGACACAGCCCAACTGCACATGCAGATGAAATGCATTCATCTTGCGGCGGACGGCGTCGCGATAGGCCTGGCTTTCGCGGTGCAGGTACTGGTCGCCCTGTCCGCGGCGGCGCGGTTTCATGGCGGCCATCCAGAAGTGATATGCATAACTTCCCACCACATGCACAGCCTGACGAGAGCCCAGCTCGATCTTGAAGCGATAGCCGTAGAGTTGGATGACTTCCATCGGCTCCAGAGTCAGATCGGTGGCCAGCAGAAAGATGGCGCCGCGGTGGGGGTGGTGGACGCTGACGAAGCTCACCAGCCGTCCCGCCGGTCGCCACAGGAGATCGAGGGCGCGATAGCGCAGCATAACATTCTGTTCTCCGTAGACCGGACTGGTCGCGGAGACGAACGCGTCCTGGTCGCGGGCCAAATCCTTGAGCTTGACTTTTTCGCCGTAGAGCCGTGGCCGTCCGCGGCGGCGCTTGTCTGGCGCGGGTGCGGGCCAATAGGCCACGGCGTTACTCTTGGCGCGAGTGACAAGATGGCGGCCCTGCGTGAGTAACTGCGTGATCATCTTGCCCGAGGCGTAGTAGGCATCGGCGACCAGCAGCAGTTTGCGATCGAGGATGCCGGCCAGAGAGAACAGCAGCAGAGCCAGCTTGTCGAGCAGAGTGCGCGTGTCTCGGTTGGACCAGACCAGGCCCTCGTGAATGCGCGAGACCAGCGGCACGGCGGCGACCTGGCCGCCCGCTCCCTGGACCAGCAGACTGACGGCCTGAAAGCTGTGGCCCATGATGTATTCCGGCTTCGAGTTGCTCTCCGACTGTTGACGCAGCAGCTTGACGGCAGGCATCTTGCGGCCTTCTTTCGGAGCCTTGATGCCATCGGCCAAGCAGACCAGATGCTTGCCCACGGCGACGGGCTCAAAAAGTCGCAAACACAACCGCGCCCAGCAGGCGGTGAGCGCCTCCAGGTCCAAGGCGCGGCTGTGGAATAGGTGCAGGAAGCGGCGATAGCCCCGGTTGCCGAAGCCGAGGAGGCGCACCAAGCTGGTGACGCCGGCCCGCTCCGGGCGGCAGCAGAGACCGATCAAGGCCAGGGTCATCCAGAGGAAGGCGCTCAGCTTTCGGCAGGCGGGGCGAAGTGCGCGGACGGCATCGAACCAGGCGATCCAGAGGGGCATAATGCCGATCGAAGCACGAGTACCGATAGCCGTATAGTGCTACCGGTCATAGAACCTGCCAACCTGTATCCGCGGCGTTATGCTTTAAGGCAATGAACCTCTCCAGAGAAAAGCTCTTGCTGCGGAAAATCGAGAAGGTGAAGACACAACTGGCCGCGCTCGGCGATCTGCGTCCGGGCAGTCTATCGACGCAGTACAACGTCTGCGGCACGCCCGGATGCCGCTGCAAGGCCACGCCGCCGAAGAAGCACGGGCCCTACTATCAGGTCAGTTTTACGCGCAAGGGAAAGAGCAGCTCGAAGTTCGTACGCAAGCAAGATCTCGCCGCCGTCCGCAAGGAACTGAAAAACTACGAGACCATGAAGACGCTGGTCGACCGCTGGATCGATCTGGCTACCGAACTATCCAACCTCCGCCTGGCCAACAAGCGGACCTGACCGAACCGAGAACTTGGCACTGTCCAGTAGACCTAAATTTCTTCTTTTATCAAGTGCCCCCGCTTCATGCGGCTTTATGGCGGAGCCGGTCGGAATCCGTCAAGGGTGTTCGCTGACGCTCCATAAACGCGCAAAGTACGCGCGCCCTTGACCGAACCCGCCTCGCCTCTACCCGCCGCACAAGGCTTCGTCGTAAACGCCACGTGCAGATGAATCCCAAACCCCGTGTGCGCGCCTTGACCGTATTTTGCCATCTCTCCAGATTCGCCGACGGCGCGCTTGCTGAAGCCGTCGCCTAAAGGCGAGGGCTTCAACCCTCCCAGACGGGGACAGTGAAGGTCACTCAGCCGGAAATGAACCGATACCGCTGGCGCATGCATTCCAACTCAGATCTCCAGTTGGCGGCATTTGCATCTCACTCGCCGGCGTCTGGTCCAAGCGCCTGAATGTGATTTTCTCCGGACACGAGCGGCCAGGTTTTCCCACCGAAAACAAAGACGCCGCGCAGCTTGGCCGGCAGGGTGATCTTGGCATCGAGACCTTTGCCCCGACGATGGTAGTCCACTTCGATCATGCCATCGGGATGCGGGTATTCGGCAGCGAGCGAAGGCAGCGAGCCGAGATGCGGAGCAATACGTACAGTCTTGAATCCGGGACTGGCCGGCTCAATGCCCGCCACCAGGGTCAGCAGATCGTAAATCGGATGAGCACTCCACGCGTGCGAGTCGGAACGCGTGTTGCCCGGTACTTCCGGCCAGGTACTGAAGTGCAGTGCGAGCAACTGCTGCCACGGCTTGATGGAAGCGAGGTAATCGTCAGCCATTCCAGCGTGGTCGAGTGCGCGGGCCAGATAGAAACGGAAGTAGTAGGAGGCGCTGAGAACGCCGTTGGGCGTGGTTCCCGGCTCGATGGTCAGCACTTTTTCGAGAACGGCATGCTGCTGGTCCTTGGGGATCGCGTCATAGAGCACACCCAGAATGTTGGACTGCTGGCTGAAGACCGTCTTATCCGGGTTATCCGCAAGCATACCGCGCGACGGAACCCAGCACTTGCTGTATATCCCAGCGCTGACGAAAGAAGCGCGGGTACGGTAGCGCGCGGCAAGCGTGGGATCTCCGAATGCAGCTTCCAGGTCAGCCGCGTTGCGCAGGGCGCCAAGATATTGAAGCGAGGTGACACAGGACTCGCCGTTTGCTGCATACGTGGGAATTGCGCCGGAGGGAACCCAGTCAATAAAGCTCCACCAGGGCAGTCTACGCAGCAGGCCGTCGGGCTGCTGGTAGAGGGCAAACCAGTCCAGAACCGCGCGTGTTCCAACCAGCGAGTTGCGAATGGGCTCTGGATCCGCACGGTACATCCAGTAGTCGTGCAGCATACCGATCCACAGCAAAGAGAATGTGGGAATGTTCTGCGGCAGCGAGCTCGGGTAGCGGCTGCGGGTGATGCCCTCAGGGATGCGGGAGTCGTTGAAGGCCTGGAGCGCCTGGCGGGCAAGCCGATCGTCCCCGGTGACGGCGTAAGAGATCAGGGCCTGGATGCGGGTGTCGCCTATGTACTGGAGTTGCTCGTAATAGGGCGTGTCCATGTAGGTTTCGTGGGCATCCAGACGCGCGGTCCGCCAGCTGATCTCCCATATTTTAGCTAGCTGAGGATCGGGTGACTGGAAATTGGCACGCTCCTGGAAGGGATACGCGGTGAAGGCGGCAGCGAGTGAGTCGAGCTGCAGGGGCTCGCTGCCGGTGCGGATATCAAGGTCGAGATAGCGCCATGTGCGCCACCATAGTGACTCAAACGTGCGGTTTGCGCCTCCGTCGGGCAGGAATTCGTCGCGCAGACCGAGTGCCTGGCGGGGATGTTCCACGCCATTTGCGTCACTGTAGGTGAGAGCATTGCGATCACCTTTGCGATCTTTGTTGTCATAGAGGGCCTCTGAGTATGTGAGCCAGATGTCAGAACCCTTGCCGCCAGAGACGGTGAGGATGGGATATGCGGTGGTGAGAGCACTGCGATCAAGCAGGATGTGGAGATGCGTGTTGGAGGGGACGGTGAATGGATGCGCGGGAAAGGACATTGCGCCGGGTGGCTCGGCGGCGATGGAATCAACGCGCACAACGCGGCCGGCGCTGGTGGGCTGGTAGGCCATGTGCGGCAGGGTATCAGGGACGAGGCCCCAGGAGTTTCCGCCGCTAGAGTCAGCGGAGTGGGCATGATTGACGTCGCCATAGATGCTGTCGCGCATCGGCGAAGCCACGGAAACCCAGTTGGAGCTGTTGTCGGTCGGAGTGTTCCAACTCCAGTCGCAGAGGGCGGCGGCGACTTGCTCACCGGGGCCGGAGGCCATGTAAGAGCGCTGGGTGACGGAGCTGCGGCTGAGAGCGCTATGGCAAGGTTCGGTTTGCACCTGCCAGCCCTTGGGAGTGCTGATCGCGTCGCCGCCTGTGGCCTCGCTCTCAAGCAGGAATGCGGTGCGATCGCTCATCTGCGCGATGGGCGCGTAGATTCCCCAGTTCCAGACCGTAGCCGTGACAAGGTTTTTGCCACTGTGGAGATAGGGTGCAAGATCAAACTTCTCATAGCGCCAGTGGCCGAGATCGCCGCGGGCGGGGCCATCGCCGGCTCGCCGTCCGTTCACGTATAGAACAAAACGATTGTCGGCACTGACCCGGACAATATAGTTGGCTGGAGCTGAGGCAAATGTGACGAAGCGCCGGAAGTGCAGCACAAGAGGCTCACGCAGCGGAGCGGTGGGATGGGTAACCCAGGATGCATGCCAGACCCGTTGTGGAGGGTCGACTACGGTAGCGCTTTGGGCGAAGCTGCGGGCTGGAAGAACAAGAACGGCCATTGCAAGCGAGAGTGCGGCAAAATTCATACGCATACGGCAAACCTCGAAACTCAGCTTTGCTACTCAGTTGAAATCATTGGCCCTGGAATACTCGGTAGAACCCAGCCCCCATCAACGCCGGGGCCTTGCGCAGCGCAGAGGCAACATTACCCACGCCGGCCGCGCTTGTTCGCCGGCATCAGCTTGCGGCTTGCCGGTGTTACAAATACTTGCGCGGCCACATCGCGCGAGCCAATTTCAGTCTCCACCAGTTTATCGCCCAGTTTACCGCCAGGATGGAATGAGTCCTTGATGAGTTTCAGCGCCCAGGAGCACGCACTCGGCTTTTTCTGTATCCAGTCCATCGAAAAGGTGGATCGAATCGCAGAGTTCGAAGCAACAGGGGTCCTGGCTCCGGCAAGAAGATCAGCGCGTCCATAAAGCTGCTTCGGACAGAAGCAGCCCGGCGCTGACACGCACTGCCGCCGAAGCCATGCGCCGCATCCAGACCGCACCGTGCCTGCGCCGCAGTCCCGGCGCGCGGCCATCAGAACTTTGTGCAGGCGGCCCGTAAGCCGAATTCTGTTTTAGACGATCATTCCTCTAGGCCACATCTCGCGATGGGGCTCAAGCAACCTACCCGCAGGTTTCGGAACGTGCTCCACGATCCTGGGCGTGGCGGGCCGCCGCGCGCCGGCCGCACTCGTGTTTGCGGCCGGACTCCCTGCCTATTTGGTCTTGCTCCGTGTGGGGTTTACCGTGCCACGGCTGTTACCAGCCGCGCGGTGGGCTCTTACCCCACCCTTTCACCCTTACCGCTCGACTGCCCTTGCGAGCCCTCGACCGGCGGTTTGCTTTCTGTTGCACTGGCCGTCCAGCGAGCTTGAACTCGCCGTCCCGGACGTTATCCGGCACACTGCCCTGCGGAGTTCGGACTTTCCTCTCCCCCCGGACGGCGTACCGCCGGAGGCAGCGATCATCCGGCCGCCTGCACAGATCTGAGTTTAGCAGGCTCACCTGCCGCGCCGGTTCCATCCCCGTCCGCGCCGGCCCCACGCTGTTGATGGAACCGTCGGGTCAACCGTTGCGTACCAGCAGAAGTTGCCCGGCCTCAGCCCTCATGCAGCCGAAATGCGGAGGCAGAGTCTGCTTCGATTGCGGCGCCGCCGCTCACTCCGCCTCGCCCGGCAACAGGAGAAATCCTCTAGACTTGGGTTAGTTACGCGGTGAACTTCGGATGGAGATCAAGGAAGCGTTCCGGATCGCGGTGCAGTCGCTGTGGGCCAACAAGCTGCGCAGCGTCCTCACTTTGCTTGGCGTGGTCATCGGCGTGGCCAGCGTCATCGCCGTCGTCACTCTGATCAACGGGGCGGACGTCTACGTGGCCACCAAGATCAACAACCAGGGAGCCGACGTCTTCACCATCACCCAGCAGCCGGCGTTCACCACCAACTATGCGGACTATCTGAAGTATCAGCGGCGCAAGATCATCAACATGGAGGAGTACCGCGAGGTGCAGCGCCGCTGCACCACTTGCCAGGAGGTCGGCGCCTTCGAAAACAGAACCGGACCGATCGTCTACAAGACCCAGTCCAGCACCGATACGGAGATCCGCGGCTACTCGCCGGAGATGCCCGACATGCAGAATCTGAACATCGTGGAGGGGCGCGGCCTTACCCAGGCCGACGAGGTCCACGCCTCCCAGGTGGCCATCATCGGAGCGGACATCGAGGAGAACCTGCTCAAGGGCGAGAACCCCATCGGCAAGGAGATCCGCGTGGATGGCGTGCCCTATACCGTCGTGGGGCTGGCCCAGAAGCAGGGCAAGACTCTTGGCCAGAGCCAGGACAACTGGGTGGGCGTTCCGCTCAGTTCTTATCAGAACACCTACGGAGACACTGACTCGATCACCATCTACGCCAAGGCCGGCAGCGGCGCCGCGGCCATGGAGACGGCCAGCGATCAGGCCCGCGTGATCATGCGCGAGCTGCGCCATGACCGCCCGGGAAAAGACGATAGCTTCACCCTCTCCACCAGCGATACGCTGGCCGGCCTCTTTACCCAGATCAGCAACAGCATCGGTGGGGTCGCCGTGGCGATCGCCGCCATCTCCCTGGTTGTGGGCGGTATCGTGATCATGAACATCATGCTGGTCAGCGTCACCGAGCGCACCCGCGAGATCGGCGTGCGCAAGGCGCTGGGGGCGCGGCGGTCCGATGTGCTTATTCAGTTTCTGATGGAGTCCGGTACTCTCTCCCTGATCGGCGGCGTCTTTGGCGTGATCGCCGGGGTCGCCGTGGCCAAATCCGTCGCCGTCCTGGCCGGATTCCCCGCCGCCATCGCCATTTGGAGTGTCCTGGCTGGGTTGTTCGTCGCTTTGTCCGTGGGGGTATTCTTCGGGGTGTATCCGGCGCGCAAGGCCGCCAACCTGGACCCGATTGTGGCGCTGCGCAGCGAATTCTAAGGCCGAGGCCGGGAGGCTGGGACAAGGGAATCCTAGAGAGGCGCGGAAATGCTTCCGCCGCCACCGTCAGAGGGTCCGGAAAAGATCAGAGAAAGGAATTCAAAGGCAAGATCGCAGGCAAGAATCAGCGGGCGAGACGGGAGCATCGATGAGAGCCAGGGACCAACGCGAGACCGTAAAGATGGCGCTGGATACTCTGCGCACCAACAAGCTGCGCTCCGGGCTGACCATCCTTGGCATCGTCATCGGCGTGCTCACCGTCATCGCCATCTCCTCGGTGATCAATGGGCTGAATACCTCGGTGGGCGACTGGGTGGCGCAGTTCGGCAGCAACGTTCTGTGGATCTACCGTTTTCCCGTCATCGGGGTTCAGCCCACCGCGGAGATGCTGGCTCGCAAGCAGCTCACCTACGACGATATGGTGGCGATCTCCCAACTGCCCCATGTGGTGGCGGCCTCGGCCTCGCTGCAGTACACCAACTATCAGTTCGGCACCGGATCGGTGATCGCCAAGTTCGGCCGCAATGAGGCGGACAATGTCAGCCTGGAAGGCGATACCCCCTCCAATGCCATCGTCTATGACAAAGCCCTCTCCGAGGGCCGCTTCTTCACCGCCATCGATCAGCAGCGCGCCGCCGACGTCACCGTGCTGGGCCATGATCTTGCCGACGACCTGTTTGGGGCTATCGACCCCATCGGCAAACAAGTGGTTGTCGATGACCGCACCTTCACCGTGATCGGGGTCTTCGAGAAGCAGAAGACCATCTTCGGCGGAGGCCAGAACCCGGATGACAGCACGGCCTACTTCACCATCCCCACCTTCAGAAAACTTCACCCGGAGATTCTGGACTATTGGATCAGCGCCAAGTACGACAGCCAGAAGGATCAGGATCTGGTGACCGACGAGATTCGGGAGCTGCTGCGGCGGCGGCGCAAGGTGCGCAATGAGCAGCCGGACAACTTCGCCATCTTCGCTCCGGAGGCCCTCACCCGGCTATGGAAGCAGATCACCGGCAGCCTGTTTCTCCTCATGTTCGGCCTGAGCACGGTGGGCCTGATGGTGGGCGGCGTGGGCGTGATGAACATCATGCTGGTCAGCGTCACGGAGCGAACCCGCGAGATCGGCGTGCGCAAGGCCATCGGCGCCAGCCGCCAGACCATCCTTCTGCAGTTCACCCTGGAGGCGATCGTGCTCTGCGCAGTCGGCGGAGTCATCGGCATCTTGCTCGGCGCCGGGCTGGCCATGGCGCTCCAGATCTTCATCCCCTGCCAGGTGAGCGTTCTCTGGGTGCTGGCTGCCTTCATCTGCTCCTGCGCCATCGGTCTGCTCTTCGGCATCTATCCGGCCTGGAAGGCCGCCAACCTCAATCCCATTGACGCTCTGCGCTACGAGTGACGCCGCTCCAAGCCCGGGTTCGCCCCGGTCCAACCGGCGCCCTTCCGCCTCCCTTCTACACTGGTGGAATGGATTCGCTTTCGCTGGTGGTGCAGGGAGTGGTGGCGTTGCTGGCGCTCTGTGGGGTCGCCTACGGTCTGCTTGCCCTGTGGAGCGCCCGCTCCTTTGAACGCGCCGGCGCGGCCGCAACTGTGCCCGCGCGCAACCCTGTCCCAGAGGCGGCTTGCGGTGTCAGCATCCTGAAGCCGCTCAAGGGCGTGGACCCCAGCATGTACGCCGGGCTGGCGAGTCACTGCGTGCAGGAGTATGGCGGTGAGTTTGAACTGCTCTTCGGGGTCAGTTCGCTGCAGGACGCCGCCGTGCCGGAGATCGCTCGCCTGCGCGTCGAGTACCCGTCTGTGAACATCCGCGTGGTGGAGTGCAAGCAGAGGCTGGGCGCCAATGGCAAGCTCTCCAACCTGGCGCAGATGCTGCCCCAGGCGCGCTTTGAACATCTCATCGTCAACGACAGCGATATCCACGTCTCGCCCCAGTACCTGCGGCGCGTGATGGCCGGCTTCCGCGACCAGCGTGTTGGTCTGGTCACCGTGCCCTATCGGGGCCGGGCTGGAGCCACGCTGTGGTCACGCCTGGAGGCGCTCGGCATCTCCACGGATTTCTTGCCCGGGGTGCTGGTGGCTCGCCACCTGGAGGGCTCCATCCGCTTTGGCCTCGGGTCCACGCTGGCCACCACCCGGACCGCGCTGGCCGCCATCGGCGGCTTTGAAGCCCTGGTGGACCAACTCGCCGATGACTACGAGCTGGGCGCGCGATTGAGCCAGGCCGGGTACCGCGTCGAGCTGGTTCCGGAGATCGTGGAGACCACCGTGCCCGCCTATACCCTGCGCGGCTTCTGCGAGCATCAGCTTCGCTGGTCACGCGCCGTCCGCGAGTCGCGCCGCTGGGGATACCTGGGTCTCGCTGTCACCTACGTCCTGCCCTGGTCTCTGGCGGCAATGATGGCCAGCGGCTTTGCACTGTGGTCCTTCACTCTGTTCAGCATGGCGTTGCTGGTGCGCGTCAGTGTGGGGCTCACCGTCGGGGTGGGCATTCTCGGCGATGGCCAGGTGTTGCGCGATCTCGTCTGGCTTCCGCTGCGCGACTGCTTCGGTCTCTTCTTCTGGCTCTGGAGCTTTGCGTCGGACACCATCGTCTGGCGCGGCGAAAGGTTCCGGCTGCGCCGCGGAAGGCTGGAGAGGCTGGCGGCTGAAAGCCCGCAAGAGTCAATCCAAGAAGAATCAAACTGAAATGTCCGCCTGAGAAAAGTCAACCTGAGAAGATCCAGCCTGAAGCGTGAAGCGGAGACATCGACTTGAATCCCGCCCTCTGCCTCTGCGCTCGCTACTCTCTCCACCCTGGCCCCTTGTTGGTCACAATCTCCTTGCCGCCGGATCTGACAAGTACGTAGACCGGCCCGGGCAGCGGCGGAAGTTGGTTGGGAGGATCGGTCAGGGACTGCCAGAGGAAGATGCGTTGCGCCCCATTCCACTTGGCCGCAATCGAGGCCGGGGTCTCGAAGATCGGCGGAGCGTCGCGGAAGAAGCTTCCATACCAGAGATTCGAGCTGCGTCCCTCCAGGATGTGGATGAAGTTGCCGGCCGGCGCCATAGCTCCGGCGGAAGCCGCATAGCTGCCGGGCCGCTGCAGATAGAACCCCAGCGTGCTTCCGCTCTCGTACTCGCCGTGGATCACGATCAGGTCCTGGGGCTGCACCTGAGGGGCGATGGCCTCGGCTAGCTGCGCGGAGGTGAGCACCGGGGCAAAAGTCTGCAACCCAAGGTGCGCCGCCAGCAGAAAGCCGCAGGCTCCGCCGGCCAGCGCCAGCGTCGCCGCGTGGGGGCGGGAGCGCCGCCGCAGAAGCAGCGCAAGCAGCGGCCCCAGCAGGAGGCTCAGCGCGGCCAGCGCCAGCGGCAGGCGGAACAGGCTCAGGGCAGCCAGATCCAGGTCCAGAAGATGGCCCATGCTCAGGGCGTAGTCCGCCGGGTGCTGGGTCAGCAGCGTCGCCAGATCGGCGCCCGGCGCGGGCGGCTTGGTCCCCAGCAGAAACATCAGGCTTGCTGTGGCAAACACGCCGCCCAGAGCCAGCAGAACCGCTGTCGCGCGCTGCGCGGGCCGCCGAATCGTCTCGCCCGGCTGGGCCAGCCAGCCTGCGATCAGGATCGCCAGCGCCGGCAGCGCCGGCAGAACGTAGTACTCCTGGCGGGTGGAGAAGGCGAAGAAGAGCAGCACAAAGGCTGCCCACACCAGCAGCAGCAAGGCTCCGCGGCGCTTCAAGGGGAGTTGGTGGCTGCGCAGGCGGCTGCGGTACGCCGCTGCCTGCGCGGATCCGCCCACAAGCGGCGCGGCCCACGCCGTGGCTTTGAACAGGAACGCCGACCAGGGCATCAGCCAGATCAGGCAAAGCCCCCAGAACAGCCACAGCGGCGAGGTGTCATAGTCGTGCGGAACGCGCAGGTTCAGGTAGCGTAGAACGTGCTCGTTCATGAAGTAGAACCAAAACCATCCGCGCACGTTGCCATCCGTGGGCAAAGGGACGATCCAGTGGCCCAGCGAGAACGGAAAGTGGTAAGCAAAGCGGAAGCGGAAGGGAGCGGGATGTCCCTCGGGGGGATTGGCCAGCCCGGCCAGGATGTGCCAGGGCGCGGCGATCAGCAGGAAGACCTCCAGGCTTGACCATGGATGCAGCTCGCGCAGCCGCCGCAGCGCCGGAGCTGCGCCGCGAGTGAGCAGTAAATACAGCACCACGATCGCCACCGGGAAGACCACCCCGATCAGTCCCTTGGTGAGCACATCCAGAGCGCAAGCGACGGCGAAGCCTGCGCAGTACAGCCGCAGTCGGCCCTCCGGATGGTGAGCCGGAAGGTAGCGAATCCAGCTCAGGCCAGGGTACACCTTGCCGAGGCTCCGGACCTCCTGGCGGCGCGCCCCGGGCATGGCGGCCAGCTCCTCGGTGCGCCAGAAGAAGTACATGGCCAGCGTGGTAAACAGACAGACGCCGGCGTCCGGGATGGTGATGCGGGTGAACAGAAAGATGCCGAAGCTCGAGAGCAGAATCAGCCCGGCGTACAGCCCCGCCCACGGGCCGGCCTGCGGCCGCTCCCGGGAGTGGAAGAGCCGGCGCGCAAAGGCCTCGGCCAGCAAGGCCAGGGCCAGCACCGCCAGGGACAGCGGAATCCGCGCGGCCACCGCCAGAGCGCGCGCCGAACCTGCGCCGCACCACTGGAAGGCCCGCATGGCGCCGGCCATCGACCAGTACAGCAGCGGAGCCTTCTCCAGATAGCGGATTCCGTTGGCATAGAGCGTGACTCCGTTATGACGCAGCAGCATCTCGCGGGCCACTTCGGCATGCACGCTGTCGGCGTCGTCCAGCAGCGCGGGGTGGCAGAGCGTGAAGCTGGCGTAAAACACCACCCAAACCAGCCACAGCAGAAGCCGGCTCCCTGTCCGGCGCAGCGCGGGCGAGGACTCCCCTGCGGCAGCGCCGCTCTTCTCTGGCGGGACAACCTGTCGACATGGATTCGCTGCGGACACTGGCATCAGTGTATGCGCCTTGAACCCCGCAGCCATACTCGCAGCGCCACAACCGGACTCGGTTAGACTGACCACGAAGGTGAAGAGCCATGGCGAAACAGCACGCACGGATGAAGCCCATCCTTACCCCAGAGCGCAACTCCCCGGCGGAGAACCTTGCGCCGCCGGCCTCCGCCGGCCCGCCTGCGGAGATGGTCTTCGGAGATTGGTACCCGGCGCGGCGGTCCGGCCGCCTGCGCCCCGGCAGTTCCGCCTTGACCATGCTGCTGGGCATTCCCATGCTGCTGGGCAGAAAGCAGGATGGAGCCTTGTTCGCCCTGCGCGACCTCTGCCCGCATCGCGGAATTCCGCTCTCGGCAGGATGGTTCGATGGAGAGACCGTGCAGTGCAAATATCACGGTTGGAGGTTTGAACCCTGCACCGGACGCTGCGAGGAGATCCCTTCGCTGACCAGGTTCGATGACTTGGTTCCCCAGAAGATCTACGCCAACGCCTTTCCCGTGGTGGAGAGAGACGGCTACGCCTGGGTGTACGTTCCTTCTGCCGGCGCCGGGCGGATGCACAGCCCAGATGCTGAGTCAGGCTCCGAGCCGGACTCTGGACCGGGCTCTGGGCCGGCGTCGGGGTCAGGGCCGGAGCCGGCGTCTCAGCCGCAAGCGTCTCTGCGCAACCTGCCTCCAATACCGGAGCTGCCGAAGTTCTCTTCGCGTTACCGCACCGCGCACTTGCAGGCGGAGCTTCCCTGCAACGTCGATCACGGCATCATCGGCCTGATGGATCCGGCGCATGGGCCCTTCGTGCATCGCGCCTGGTGGTGGCGCAGCGCGGCTAGCATCCATGAGAAGACCAAGCGGTTTGAGCCCATCGAAGACCGCGAACACGGCGGCCGGAACGCCGGATTCCGCATGAGTGCGCACTCACCCTCCTCCAACAGCGCTCCTTACAAGCTGCTCGGCAAGCCGGTCACCACCATCGACTTTGTGCTGCCCAACCGCCGCTATGAGACCATCCGGGCGATAAACGCCAAGGGGCGCGAGCGCTGGTTCGCCTCTTTGACCACGGTGACTCCCGTGACGCCCACCTCCTGCCGCATCGATGTCGTCGCCGCCTGGGATATTGCCTATCATCTGCCTCTGGTGACCCCTATCGCTCGCTACTTCGGCGCCAAGTTTGTCGCTCAGGACCAGCGGACCATGGTGGAGCAGGCCCGCGGACTGCGCTTCCACCCGGGCCTGATGTTGATCGATGACGCCGACCTGCCGGCCAAGTGGTACTTCGCCTTGAAGCAGCGCCGTTTGACCGGCGAGGGAGATCATCCGCTGAAGGGGCCGGTGGAGCTGCACTGGAGAAGCTGAACGCGTGGTTCTAGACTGTTAAGTATGGCAGCCATCCCCAGCCCCAGGGCGAAGATGCAGCAGATCCTCAAGGGGTCGCTCCTGCTCACGGCCCTTTACGTGGCGGCTACGCTCTTCTTTGGTCTGCGCGCTCACTCCCTGGCCCTGATCTCGGAGGCTGTCCATAACGTCTCCGACGCTCTGGCCCTCGGGCTCAGCTTTGTCGCCGTGTGGTTACAGTCGCGGCCCGCCACGGACGAGCGAACCTTCGGCTATCAGCGCGCCGGCGTGCTGGCCGGCTTCGTCAACGCCCTGCTGCTGATGGCGCTCTCCCTCTGGATCGCCGCCGAGGCCCTGCGCCGATTCTTTCACCCGGTCGTCGTGCAGCCCCACTTCATGACCGCCGTGGCCGCCGCCGGCGTGCTGATGAATGGACTCATCGCCGCCATGCTGTGGAAGTTCTCCGGGGACGTCAACATCCGCAGCGTCTTTCTCCACATGCTCGGCGATACCATCTCCACCGCCGCGGTCATTGCCGGCGGCCTGGCCATCAGCTTTTCCGGAATCGAATGGATCGATCCGCTCTTGAGCCTGCTCATCGCCCTCATGATCCTGGCCAGCAGTTGGAGCATCGTGCGCGAGACGCTCCAGATTCTGCTGGAAGGCACCCCGCGCAGCGTGGATCTGGCCGAGATCCGGCGCGCTGTCCGGCAGATTCAGGGTGTGGTGAACGTGCATGACCTGCATATCTGGAGCCTGACCTCGCAGAGCCACGCCATGGCCTGCCATGTGCAAGTGGAGGAGATGCATCTGTCGGAGAGCGAGGCGGTGCTGGAGCGGATCAACCACCAGATCCGGGACCACTTCGGCATCCACCACACCACCATCCAGTTGGAGGTCTCGGCCTGCCGGACGGTGGACGGTTGCAGCTCGCCGCCGGAGGTTGCGGAGGTGGATGGTCACTCCCATCATCATCACGGGCCCGGCGGGCAGGATCACGCCCATGCCCATTGACTTCTGCCGCCTGGATCCTTGCCCACGCGGCGCGGTCCAAGCTGCCGCCTTGTCCATGGCGAGGCTTCCCGGGGGCGAGTTTGCCCATCGAGCTTGCCCACCCAACCCCTCAGCTCGTCCGCCAGAACCCCATCCAGCACCAGCCCCGCGTTCCCGCCCCGCTGCGAATGCTTTAACCTGATGGCATGTGTGGCCGTTACTTTCGCAGATCGGACAAGCAGGAGATCGCGGAGCGCTTTCGCGCCGGCAAGGTCTTTGCGGATCCGCTGGCGGAGGACTACAACATCGCTCCCAGCACCTTTCAGCCCGTCATTCGCCTCGCCACGAATAGCGGCGAACGCGAGCTGGCGCTGCTGCGCTGGGGCCTGATCCCCTCCTTCGCCTCCAGTCTGCGGGAGTTCAAAAAGATCTCGACCTTCAATGCGCGGGCCGAG
>JAKAQS010000038.1 GCA_021819585.1 Acidobacteriota bacterium | reverse complement strand
TCCCGTTCGCCCCATTCTGCCTCCTCCTCTTTCGGAGGCTAGTAAATGGGGACATTTCTATTGAGCGTGCCAGGGGACACTTCTAATGAGCGTCAACAGTCAACACGCTCGTGAGCCTATCCAGCGGCCGCACTGAACGAGTTGGTTAAGGCGTAACGTCCCGGGACGATCCACGAGAGATTGCTCCGGATGATTCAATTGTGTTCAGAAGTCAGCCCCCTCCGCCGGCGCGCAGCAGAGCGCTCATGTCCTGGCTGACGCCAAAGGTCTATTGGCCGGCGTTGCCTCCAGCGGAACGAAGGAACCGTGGGAGGTGCGCAGTGCTCCGGAGGTGTCGGCTGCGAGAAGAACGAGGCATTCGGTTCTGATGCTCTTGCCGTTGTAACCCCGAACCTCGGCTATGTCTTTGCCTGCGCAAATAGCCTTGTTATGCTCTCGGTAAATCTCCTTTGTCTAAGCCAGCATGCTCCCTGTCTTTATGAAGCGGCTATGCCAGGAGAGCGACTCGTCCAGAAGGTGTGGAGTATGCTTGCCGGGTGCAAGTTTCTCCGCACGGTGGAAGTAGTCGCGCAGCGCCGGACGGAAGTCGGGATGCGCGCAGTTCTCGATGATGACCCTTGCGCGCTGCTTGGGTGAAAGACCCCGCAGATCCGCCAGCCCCTGATCGGTCACCATGACCTGCAGGTCATGCTCGGTGTGATCGACATGAGAGACCATGGGAACGATGGTGGAGATCTTGCCCTTGGCCGCGGTCGATGGCGCCATCATGAAGGTGATGTAGCCATTGCGGGTAAAGTCGCCCGAACCGCCGATACCGTTCTGCATGCTCGAGCCCATGATGTGGGTGGAGTTCACGTTGCCGTAAATATCCCCCTCGATCATGGCGTTCATCGTGATCACGCCCAGGCGGCGGATGATCTCCGGATTATTCGAGACCTCCTGCTGACGGATCACAATCTGATTGCGGTAACTGCCGATCTTCGGCATGATCTTGGCAATCCCCTCCGGGCTCAAGGAGAACGCCGTCGCCGACAGGCTGCTCAGCTTGCCCACATCCAGCAGATGCACCATGCCATCCTGAATGACCTCGGTGTAGGCGGTCATCCCTTCAAAGGGAGCCTCTTCCAACCCAAAGAGAACGGCATTGGCGATGTTGCCTACGCCGGACTGTAACGGGAAGAGATTCGAAGGCAGACGGCCCTTCTTCACCTCCGACTCCAGAAAGGTAATGATGTGGCCGGCAATCTTGCGTGAAGCATGGTCCGGCTCCTTGAACGGGCTGGCCCGGTCTCCGATGTCCGTATGGACGACCGCAATCACCTTCTCCAACGGAACCTTGAGGTACGGAGTGCCAATTCTCTGATTGGACTTGAGCAAGGGAAGCGGAATGCGGTTGGGCGGCAGGCCAAGCCCATAGAAGAGGTCGTGCATGCCATCCAGCTCCAGCGGCTGCCCGGAGTTGACCTCCAGGATCACCTTGTCCGCGCGCTCGATCCAGGTGGTGTTATTGCCCACTGAGGAGCTGGGCACCACGCGTCCATCCTCCAGGATGGCGGTCACCTCAATAATGGCCAGATCCATCTTGCCGAAAAATCCGTAATCCACCTGCTGCGCCTGATGGCTGAGATGGATATCCATGTAGCTGGCATCACCGCTGTTGATGCGCTTGCGCAGTTCGGGATCGCCCTGGTAAGGCGCGCGCAGCTCCACGCCGTTGGCCTTGCCCAGCGCACCGTCCAGCTCAGGGCCAGTGGAGGCTCCCGTGAGCACGCTCACCCGGAAGCTCTCACCCCTCTCCTGCGCCGCCTCGATACGCTTGGCCAGCGCCTTCGGGACCGCCTTCGGGTAGCCGGATCCCGTAAAGCCGCTCATGCCAATCAAGGAACCCGGCTGGATCATCGCCGCTGCTTCGTCAGCGCTCATCACACGCTGCGCGAAAGACGAGTTCAAAACTCTGGAGCTCGCAGACGCCATCGACACCTACACCTTCCTCTTCCTGAACTTTTTACAACTGTGGAACGGCTTCAGGCAAGTCGGAAGGCTGTCCAATCCTGCTCGTCTCCAGCCCGCTCCTGGGAGGGATTCTCCCGGGAATCCCCTCCCAGGAGCAGGCTGAACACTCGACTTCAAGGATGCTGCTCTCCAGACCATGCCGGAGTTACCGTGTGGATGCCAGATGTTCTTCCGAACGCGCTCCGTAAGTATAGGAATCCGGCAACTTTCTGTACTCGTGCCCGACATAGACCTGGCGAGGCCGGGCGATCTTCTGCTCCGGATCGTTGATCAGCTCCTGCCATTGCGCCAGCCAGCCTACCGCGCGCGGAATCGCAAACAGGACCGTGAACATCTTGGGCTCGAATCCCATCGCCTCATAGATGATGCCCGAGTAGTAATCGACGTTTGGGTACAGCTTGCGGGAGACAAAATAATCGTCTGTCAGAGCAATTCTCTCCAGCTCCATCGCCAGATCGATCTTCTTGTTGCGGCCGGTGATCTCAAAGACCTCATCGGCGGTCTTCTTGATCATCTTGGCCCGAGGATCATAGTTCTTGTACACGCGATGCCCAAAGCCCATCAGCTTCTGGTGTCCCTCTTTCACGCCCTTGATGAACTCCGGAATATTCTCCTTGCTGCCGATCTCGTCCAGCATCTTCAGCACAGCCTCATTCGCTCCGCCATGCAACGGTCCCGCCAGACCGGCCGTCGCCGCAGCCGCGCTAAGGAATGGATCCGCCTCCGAGCTGCCTACCGAGCGCATCGCATTGGTCGAGCAGTTCTGCTCATGGTCAATGTGCAGAATGAAGAGCACGTCCAGCGCGCGGGCCAGGACCGGATGCTTCAGGTGCTGCAGCGGGCTGCGATCCCATAGCATATGCATGAAGTTCTCCGCGTAGCCCAACTGCGGCTCCGGCGCAATGTAATCCAGCCCTTTGCTATGACGGTAACCATAGGCCGCGATGATCGGAACCTTCCCCACCATCCGGTGGATGCTCTCCATCTGCCGGTCATGATTGCGCACTTCTTTGGCTTCCGGATAGAACGTTGAAAGCGCCGCCATGGTGCTGACCAGCATGCCCATGGGATGCGCATCGTAGCGGAACCCTTCCATGAACTTCTTGATGTTCTCGAAGATACCCATGTGAATCCGAATCGCCGTCAGCCACTCCGCTTCCTGTTCCGGCGTGGGCAGCTCCCCATGGATGACCAGATACGCTACCTGCGGAAAGGAGCAGTGCTCCGCCAGATCCGCAATATCGTATCCGCGATAGCGCAAAATGCCCTTGTCGCCGTCGATGAATGTGATCTTGCTCTGGCAGGATGCGGTATTCGTGAAGGCAGGATCATAAGACATCAAGCCGAAGTCCTCGGCATCAACCTTGATCTTGCGCAGATCCATCGCACGAATTGTTCCATGAGTAATCGGAAACGTGTACTGCTTTTCGGTGCGGTTATCTATCACTGTTACGGTGTTGTCCATAAAAATACTTCCTTTCGATTGATGAACTATCGGCTTCCTAAATTACGGTTGACTGTGACAAGAGTCACAACGATTGAAATTATCCTGGCGCTCTTTATAAGCTTGCATCCGGCCTAAATAATGGCGGCTCTCTTCGCAGACATTCCGCGTCCCTTATCCCATCGAGATATCTCTTCGCTCTTGATCCAGCTTGAGATCCGCTCGCATCTTCCTCTTGAAAATCCATCCGCCTTCGCATCTTCGGAAGAGAAGAACTTGCAACGCTCCAAGAGCAACCTTCGGCTCGATTTCCGCAGCAACCATCTCACCGGAGCCGGAGTGAAAATTCTGAATTCGGATGCTAACAAATCCCCGGAAACCCTTTGGCCGATTACCGGAATGACACTTGCCTATCCCCTTAGCTATAGTTATATTCGCAACCTCGTGGTGGCCGCCGGTTTCTCTCGGTACCTCCCCCTGCCAAGCCGGTTCCCTTGGCGGAAGCCCTCCCGATGACCGACAGAGGCGCACCGCTCCTGACTGGGCGCAACCTGGCCTTCGGTCTGGGAGGAAGTCTAAAGAGTGACCCGCGGGAAGGGGTTACCGGCCGATTCGCTCAGGGAGTTCTGCCGCTCCGGTCCGCGGCCTTCCCCAATCCCCCGCATGGGTCCGGCGCCGTTGCAGGGCAACGGTATCGATAACAACAACGTATCATTCTTCTCGCCCGGCAGGGCGCGCAGCATCGGATGAGGTAAAGGGTTTATGGACAGCACAGATGAGATGAAGGAAATCGCCAGGCAGGGGATGCGCCAGGAGTCCGACAGCATGGGGCAGATCGAGGTCCCTTCCAACCATTACTGGGGGGCGCAAACCGAGCGCAGCCTGCACCACTTCGCCATTGGCGAAGACCGCATGCCGCTGGAGCTGATCCGGGCCTTCGGCATCCTCAAGAAGGCCGCCGCGATGGTGAACTATGACCTGGGCAAACTGCCCCAGGACAAGATGGATCTGATCGTGCAAGCCGCCGATGAGGTGATCGAAGGCAAGCTCAACCAGGAGTTTCCTCTGCGCATCTGGCAGACCGGCTCCGGCACTCAGACCAATATGAATGTCAATGAGGTGATCTCGAACCGGGCCATCGAGATGGCCGGCGGCGAGATGGGCAGCAAGAAGCCCGTGCATCCCAATGACCATGTGAATATGTCTCAGTCTTCCAACGATACGTTCCCTGCAGCGATGTATATTGCCGCGGCCACGGCGGTCAAGGAGAGGCTGATCCCGGCGATCCAGCGGCTGCATGATTCCATTGCGGCCAAAGCCAAAGAGTTTGAAGCGGTGGTGAAGATCGGCCGCACGCACCTGCAGGACGCAACGCCCTTGACGCTAGGCCAGGAGATCGGCGGCTGGGCAAGCCTGCTGGAGCGGGATATCCAGCGCCTGGATCTCTCCCTCACCGGCCTCTACGAACTGGCGATCGGCGGCACCGCGGTCGGCACCGGGCTGAACACGCACCCGGAGTTCGCCGAGCGCGTGGCGGCCAGGATCGCCCAACTGACCGGCCTTCCCTTCCGCTCCCATCCCAACAAATTTGCGGCGCTCTCGGCGCATGACGAACTGGTCTTCGCCAGCGGCGCGCTGGTGACGCTCTCCGCCTCCATGATGAAGATCGCCAACGATGTCCGTTGGCTCAGCTCCGGGCCGCGCTGCGGCCTGGGTGAGCTGACCATTCCCGAGAACGAGCCCGGAAGCTCCATCATGCCCGGCAAGGTAAACCCCACGCAGAGCGAGGCCATGACCATGGTTGCCGTGCAGGTGCATGGAAACAATGCCGCCATCGCCTTTGCCGGCAGCCAGGGCAACTTTGAGCTGAACGTCTTCAAGCCGGTGATGATCTACAACTTCATGCACTCGGTCCGCTTGCTCACCGATACCAGCCACATGTTCGTCGAGTTCTGCATGAACGGGCTGGAAGCCAATCTGCAGCGCATCCACCAGTACGTGGAAAACTGCCTGATGCTGGTTACGGCTCTCAACCAATACATCGGCTACGACAAGGCGGCCAAGCTGGCCAAGACCGCGCACCACAAAGGGATCTCCCTGCGCGAGGCCAATCGCGAGCTGGGCTATCTCACCGAAGAGCAGTTTGACGCCTACATGCAGCCGGAGAAGATGACCACGGCCGGCTGACGCGTAACGCCGAACCCTGCCGCGGAAGCAGGCGGCTGCCCTGGATCCCCGGCGGCCGCCTGCGTCATGTCATCTCGCTGGAATGCGCAGTCCGAGAAAGACTCTCGGTCAGACGCCGCCGTCCCTGCATGGCAGCTCTGCGATAGAATGTGGCATCGTGTTCACGCCTGCGCCACGAACAGCCTTCGCCGGGACTGCCTTGCGCGCTTCCGCACCGGCCCGGCTGCTCGCCACAGCTGTTTTGCTCTCCATCGCCGTTCCGGCCGGCGCCGACGGAACCGCATCTGCTCCCGCTCAGCGCCAGGTGCTCCGTTCGCCGCGAGGCATCACTGAAGTCGGTGTGCTGGATGGCGCCGCTTACCGCATCGACGTGCCGGCCGTATGGAATCGGAATCTGGTGGTCTTTTACCACGGTTATGCGCGGCAGCCGGTCAGCTTCCATATCGCCTTGCCGCCGGCCGGCAAGCAGATGCCGTTCTACGAGCGCCACAATGCGGTGATCCAGAGCGCCTACTCCAGAACCGGATGGGCGTTGCAACAGGGTTTTCTGGAGACCGAAGCGCTGCGCCGCTACTTTGTCCGCAGGTATGGACAGCCCCGAGCCACCTTCGCCGTGGGACGCTCCATGGGTGGCCAGCTTGTGGCCATCACGCTGGAGATCAACCCCAAACCTTACGCGGGCGGTCTGGACCTGTGCGGCTCCGTGGGTCCAAGCTATGTGACCTTCAACCACCGCTTCGCCATGCGCGCGGCCTTCGACTACTATTTTCCCGATCTTCTGCCACCGCTGGCCCCGCTCACCACCAGATATGGGGACACCCTTGCCGATCGCGATGCGATTCTCAAGGCTCTGCAGGAGAACCCCTCCGAGGCGCTGGCGATGCGCAACCTTACCGGCTTGCATAACGACGCCGATCTGGCCCAGGAGGTTGCGTACTGGACCTTCGGCGTTCAGGATCTGGAGCAGCGCGCCGGCGGCAATCCGTTCGACAACCGAAACTTCATCTACGCCGGCGCTCATCCCGCCAACCCCGCCAAGGACTTCGAACTGAACGTCGGAGTACGGCGTTACGCCTCCTCTCCACGCGCCGTCGCCTATCTTGTCCATCACTACACGCCCACTGGCCGGCTGGGCCGCCCCATGCTGGCTCTGCATACCATCTATGACCCCGTGGTCCCCATGCGCCAACTGGAGATCTATCAGGACGAGGTGCAGGCTGCCGGCGCCGGGCAGAATCTGGTGCAGCAAGTCGTTGACCGCCAGGGCCACTGCGACTTTACCCAGGACGAAGTCGGAGAAGCTTTCGATCAGATGGTTCGCTGGGCAGAGGGCGGGTCTCGTCCCGCTCCCGGCGCGCTGAAATCCAATCCCGCTATGGAGGAGACTCTGCTCTTCCACCATCCTCAGCGCTCGAAATGAGCCTGTAGACACAGCTCCCGCGCTTGCTCCTGCGTGAACCGTATAATAAAGTATGGATCCCTCGCGGCCGGAGAAGACGAGCGTCTCCAGCGCTCCGAAACTTGGCGTACCCGCTCCAATCGGCGCACCCCAGAGGAGCCCGTCCGGCGTGGAGCTCGAAGCAGCCCTTCCCGAGGCTTCGCACCCAGTCTCTGTGCCCGGCCATCCCAAGGCTCTGAAGAGTTTCGCCCGCCAGGCTCCGGAACTTGACCCCGGCGAAGGCTCCTCCGAGTTGGCTCGGCCCTCTGCCGAGCTCTTGTCCACGGCTGCGGCCGCCCAGACGCCGCCGGCTCAGGCTGATGCGGATCATCTCCAGACCACCGCTCAGGACACCGCTCTGGAAGCGCGCTTCGAGCATCTGATGGCCACCGTCAAAGCCAACCGGCCCAGCGATGATCTGGAGCTGATTCGCTCCGCCTGGGCTTTTTCCAAGCAGAAGCATCAGGGCCAGCGCCGCGCCTCCGGCGAGGCCTATATCGGCCATCCCCTGGAGGTCGCTCAGGTTCTCTCCGAGCTCAAGATGGATGCGACCGCCATCGCGGCGGGCCTGCTCCACGACGCCGTGGAAGACACTGACGTCACAGCCGGCGAGATCGCCCGGATCTTCGGCGAGCAGGTGGCCCATATCGTCGAGGGCGTCACCAAGCTGGACAAGATCAAGTTCGCCAATCGCGAAGACCATCAGGCGGAGAATATTCGCAAGATGCTGCTGGCCATGGTGACCGACCTGCGCGTGGTCATCATCAAGCTGGCCGACCGGCTGCACAACATGCGCACGCTCGATCATTTGAACCCGGAAAAACAGCAGCGCATCGCGCGCGAGACGCTGGAGGTCTACGCCCCCCTGGCGCATCGGCTGGGCATGGGCAAGCTGCGCAGCGAGCTGGAGGATCTGGCCTTCCGCTACATCGATCCCTTCGCCTTCTCCAAGCTCTCCTCGGAGATCGACTCGTTGCGCGGCGAAGGCGAGGCATTCCTGCAGCAGATCGTCAGCACCGTGGAGACACGGCTCAAGGAGGTCGGCATCCGGGCGCGCGTGGAGTCGCGCATCAAGCGTCTGTACTCCATCCAGCAAAAACTCGTCGCGCACAATGTTCCTGTCGAACAGGTCTTCGATCTCTTCGCGGTTCGCGTCATCACCGAAACGGAGTCCGACTGCTACGCTGTTCTCGGCCTTCTGCACAGCATCTGGCGGCCCGTGCCGGGCCGCTTCAAAGACTTCATCGCCATGCCGCGGCCAAACCTCTATCAATCGCTGCACACCACGCTCATCGCCGAGGGTGGCCACCAGTTCGAGGTGCAGATCCGCACCGAGGATATGCACCGCGTCGCCGAAGATGGAATCGCGGCTCACTGGAAGTACAAGGCCACCGACAACGTCAGCGCCAAAGATGAGCAGCGCCTGGCTTGGGTGCGGCAGCTCATGGAGTGGCAGCGCGAGATGACCGACCCCAACGAGTTCATGTCGACGCTGCGCATCGACCTGTACCCCGAGGAGGTCTACACCTTCACCCCCAAGGGCAAGGTCATCGTGCTGCCCAAGGATGCCAGCCCGATCGACTTCGCCTACGCCATCCACACCGATGTCGGCCATGCGACCACCGGGGCCAAGGTGAACGGACGCATCGTTCCCCTGCGCACTCGCCTGCGCAATGGGGATATCGTGGAGATCACCACCCAGGCCGGCCACGCTCCCTCGCGCGACTGGCTCAGCTTCACCAAGAGCTCGCGCGCGCGCAACAAGATCAAGCACTGGCTGAATGAGAATCAGCGTGCCCGCGCCATTGAGATTGGCGTCAAGCTGCTGCAGCGCGAGGCGCGCAAGTACAAAGTCTCTCTGGAAAAGTTCAAGCCGGCCGACTTCGAACGCGTGGCCGCCGAGTACGGCCTGGCCCAGGTGGAGGATCTGCACAGCGGCATCGGCTTCGGCAAGTACTCCGCGCGCCAGATCCTCAACAAGCTGGAGCCGGGCAGCACGCTTCCCGTGGAACCGCCGGCCGAGGAGCCCGGCGCGCACGGCAACGCGCTGGCGCACATGTCCGAGGCGGTCAAGCGCGTTTTCTTCGGCAAAGGTTCGGAGTCGCTACAGGTGGAAGGGCAGGACGATCTGCTGGTCTACCGGGCCCGATGCTGCAACCCGATCCGCGGCGAAGAGATCATCGGCTACGTCACCCGCGGCAAAGGCGTCGCCGTCCATGCGCGGAGCTGCCCCAACGTCCAGAACCTGCTCTACGAGGCCGACCGCCGCATCGACGTCGCCTGGAGCGAAGCTCCCGCAGCCGCCTCTTCGGACTCCCGCAAACCCACCACCTATCCAGTCAAGCTGGTGGTCCTGGCCGATGACCGGGCCGGCCTGCTCAAGGAGTTCGCCGCCATCATCTCGGAAGACGGCACCAACATCCGGTCGGTCGAGACTCGCCCGGCCTATGATGAGGCCGTCTATATCGACTTCGTCATCGAGACGCTGGATCTCCGTCATCTCACCCGCCTCATCCAGAACCTGCGCAAGGTTCCCGGCGTCCGCGATGTCCACCGGGTGCAAAAGGTTTAACCCAGCAAGCCCATCCGCCGCGCCGTTGCGGTCAGAATCTCCAGCGCCTGATCCGTCTGTGCGCGGGTATGCTCGCTGGTCATGATGCAGCGGATGCGCGCCTTGCCCTCCGGCACGGTGGGAAAGACGATGCCCGTAGCCATCACTCCCTGCTCCAGCAGAGCACGGCTGTACTCCATGGTCTTGCGGCCATCTCCCAGGATGATCGGCGTGATCGGCGTCTCGCTGCGGGGCGTGCTTCTGCCGCCGATATCAAACCCCGCCTGCCGGAGCTGCTCCTGAAAGTACCGGGTGTTCATCCACAACCGCTCGATGCGCTCCGGCTCGTTCTCCAAAATGTCGAAGGCGGCGATGCAACTGGCCGCCACGCTGGGGGGATGCGAAGTGGAAAAAAGAAACGGCCGGGCGCGGTGATACAGATAGTCGATCAGATCCCGCGATCCGCAGACATAGCCGCCCAGCGCTCCAATCGCCTTGGAGAGCGTGCCCACCTGCACGTCCACCCGATGGGTGCAGCCGAAGTGGTCCACGCTGCCGCGTCCAAGGCGCCCCAGCACACCGCTGGCATGGGCATCGTCCACCATCATGATGGCGCCGTACCGATCCGCCAGATCGCACAGATCCTTCACCGGGCCGATGTCCCCATCCATGGAGAAGACGCCATCGGTAATCACCAGCTTGTGCCCAGGTTGGTCGGCTATCTCCTTGAGCAACTCCTCACAGTGCCCCACGTCCTTGTGGCGAAAGACTTTGATCCTGGCCCGCGAGAGCCGCGCTCCATCGATGATGCTGGCGTGATTCAACTCATCGGAGAGAATGAAGTCTTCCTTGCCCAGGATGCTGGACACCGTACCGGCATTGGCGGTAAAGCCGGACTGAAAGACCACACATGCCTCAACACCCTTGAAGCGCGCAATCTTCTCTTCCAGCTCCATGTGCAGGCGCATCGTTCCGGCGATCGTCCGCACCGCTCCTGAGCCAACTCCAAACTTCGCCGTCGCCTCGATGGCCGCCTCGCGCAGCCGGGGATGATTGCAGAGACCAAGGTAGTTGTTTGAAGCCAGATTGATGACCTCCCGGCCGTCGTAGCGGCACACCGGAGCCTGCGCATCTTCCAGCACGCGCAGCTTGAAGTGCGTGCCCTGGGCGCGCATCGCATTCAGTTGCGCCTTCAGGTGCGCCATCTGCGGGCGTTGCGGCGAAGAATCTTCAAGAGGGGTAGCTGCCGTGCTGGTCATGCCTCGATCTTATTCTTTTCGATACAGCCTCGCCACGCCTGCCGAGGCTCCAGGCAGCAAATCCGCAATGCTCTGCATCCGAAGGATTTGGAAGTCTTTAGGCCGGGAAGGTTCAGTGCCTCGCAGCCGTTCTCCCCGGGGTCAAGCCCGGCTCCCACCCCGCCGTCTCTACCCGGCAAGAGCTTGTTCGCTCTCTGTCCGGATCGTCGGCGGTAGCACTGTTGCGAAACCCACCCCACTTTCAGGCCATGCACGGATGGAAGGAGAGTCATGACCAGACACGCAGCCACCGTCTTCCTGGGCGCAGCGGGAGTCATCGCCATGCTGTTGCTGGCCGGATGCGACAGCAAGGAGCAGAAGGCGCTCCGTTTGGCCAAAGCGCGAGCCATCGCCGACAACGTTCCTCAGCAAGTCCAGTACATCAATGACAAGGGCGATACCGTCACTGAGACCGTGGAGCCACCCGTGTCCAAGGGTTCGCAACCTGCCGTCACCACCCTCATCCTGCCGCCGCCGCCAGGGACCAGACCGCATAGCACCGACCCGGTCATCACGGCGCTTCCCTCCGCCGCCCAAATGGCTCCGCCGCCGCAGTACGGCTCCGGCCCCCAATACGGCTCAGCGCCACAATACGGCTCCCCACCGCAGTACACCTCCGGCCTCCCATATGGCTCTGCTCCGCCATACAACTCCAGCGCCGCAGCGCCTCCCCAGCCCGGCCCCGGATCCTATCCCCCCAGCGGACCCGCAGGACCGCCGCCCATAGGGACGCCGCCCCTCGAATCCGCCGCTCCGGTCTCTGTTCGAATCCCCTCGGGCACGGACCTGACCATCCGCATCGATCAGCACCTCAGCAGCCGCGGGAGTTATGCCGGCGAGCGCTTTGACGGAAACCTTTATGCGCCGGTGGTCTACAACGGCGAGGTTGTCATCCCGGCCGGCACTCCGGTGCGCGGCCGGGTGATGGAGGCGCATCACGGCGGTCACTTCCGCGGCCGCTCCGTGCTGGACATCCGCCTGACCGCCATGAAGCTGAACGGCGATGTGTATCCACTGCCCACCCATGACGACGTCTTCTCCGTGCGCGGAAAGGGACGCCGTTCCGCAGGCATCATCGGCGGCATGACCGGCGCCGGGATGCTCATCGGCGGGCTGGCCACCGGCGGGGTCGGTTTGGCCATTGGAGCGGCGGCGGGAGCGGGCTCCGGTACGGCGATCGCCGCCACCACCGGCAATCGCAACGTCGAGATCCCCTCAGAGGCCATCGTCCACTTCCGGCTCGCCAACTCGCTGACGTTGAGTACGCCCTGACCTGCGAGCGGCTCTGCTTGCGAACCTGCGGCAGCACTCTCCGCAGGCGGGTCTCCCCTCCATCTTGACGGCCTCTCGCAGGCCGCGGGATCGGCCCGCCGCGAAAGTTGAATCGGTCACGGCATCACGCCAGGCGGCTCTCGGGCAGAAGGCTGCCCCCTTCCAAGAGATTCAACCCAGGGTGGAAATCGGAGACGCTCTGGCCACCAGCTACACTGGAAGAGAATCGGAGCACATCTGCGACTTGCCAAAGCCTCCACGTTGCGTCTTCGGGCTGGACGCCGATCATTCCCCGGAGACCGTATCGTCCCGTCCAGCAAGCCGCTTTCCGTTCGTAACTCCAGAGACCTTGTTTTAACTTTCCCATGATGAGATCCATCGCCGCCCTGTTGTTGCTTGCCCCTATCGCCGCACTGGCGCAGCCCTCCGCTCCTGTGCAGGCTGCTGCTGTGAATACCCAGACGCAAGCGCCCTCCCCATCCCTTCCCCCCACAGCCATCTTGACTGTCAGTTCCAACCTGGTGGTGGTTCCGGCGCTGGTCCGCACCAAGAAGGGCCGTCTGGTGTACACCCTCAAGGCCAGTGACTTCACCCTTACCGATGACGGCGTTGCACAGAAGATTCACCTCGAGCAAGACACAGGCGCCCAACCCATGGCCATGGTCATCGTGGTGCAAACGGGCGGCGACGCGGCCGTTCACCTGGACCAGTATCAGCATCTGGGCCCGCTGCTGGACAACATGCTGGGATCGATCCACCATCGCGTCGCCGTGGTCGGCTTTGACAGCACGCCCATTCTCCTGCACGGCTTCACCTCCAACCTGGACTACATCAACCACTCCCTGGACACTCTCTTCCCTGGCGATCCCCACGCCGCCGTCTTCGACGCCATCGTCTACGCCGTCAAGCTGCTCGCCCAGCAGCCGACCACCTATCGCCGCTCCATCCTTCTGCTCTCGCAGACCACCGACGACGGCAGCCAGACCTCGCTGCTGGACGCGCTGCACGCCATCAGCGACACCAATACCGTGATCTACAGCGTGGGCTTCCATACCACGGCCACGGAGAGCCGAAAGGAGGCTGAGAAGTTTGGCTCCGATGAGCCCGGACCGCAGCACGGCTGCTTCAGCCGGGATATGGGCAAGGATGCGAACGGCAATCCCATCAAGCCTACGGAGAGCGCCGCGGCGCAGGACGTGAACTGCGTCGAGGAGCTTCTGCCGCCGCTACGTCTGGCGCATATCGCTGAGATCGCCGCCCGCCGCGCCCTGCACCGGAACATCTCCGCTTCGGTCGCCCACCTGACCGGCGGGGAGTACTTCAAGTTCAAGAACGCCAAGACCCTCGACCAGGATCTATTGACCATCGCCAACCACATTCCGAACCGCTACGTGCTCACCTTCCAGCCGAGCGCGCCTACACCGGGCTTCCATAGCATCGTGCTCTCGGTGGATTACAAGGATCTCTCGGTCGATGCCCGCAACGGTTACTGGGTCAACCCGGACCAGAGCGCGGCCACGCCCTGAAGCTTTACGGAATCGCACCGAGGCACCCGCAAGGCGCGCCACCGGTGACGGAGTCGCGGGCTCCTCTCCTCTGCTCTCCCGTTTCGCCCGCGCAAAATTTCAGCGGCCGCGAAACTGGTGGATCAATCGCCGATCGCGCTTGGAGGGCCGGGAAGGCGGCGCCGGCTCACCGGCATGGAGAAGCTTGCGCTCCGCAGCCGCCCTGGCTCGCGCCTGGCGGCTCTCTTCGGTCTCACTGTATAGAGTCTGCGCCACCGCCGCCGGCCCGCGCACCTGGCTGAGCGCCAGAACCTCGATCGTGAACTCTCCGCCTTCGTTGCGCACCTGCAGGCGATCCCCGGCGCGCACCTCGCGCGCAGCCTTGGCAGGCGAGGCGTTGAACTGCACCCGCCCCAACTCACAGGCTTTGGAAGCCAGAGCGCGGGTCTTGAAGAACCTCGCCGCCCATAGCCATTTGTCGAGCCGTACACCGTTCAAAGTCTCTCTCCCGTCTGGCTCCCGCCTGGACGCTCACCGGCTCGTCCTGCCGGCAGGCTGCGCGCCAGGGCAAGCGCCTCCTCCTGCACCTGCTTCTCGTCTCCAAAGCCCGCCAGCCAATGCATCTCCGGTACGCGCCGAAACCAGGTTCCCTGGCGCTTGGCATAGTTGCGGTGCCCCTGCTGGGCCTTCGCCACCGCCGCATCCAGGGTAAGCTCCCCGCGCAGCACCGCCAGCGCCTGGGCATAGCCCAGCGCTCCCAGGCAGCGGCAACCATCCCCGTAGCGCTCGCGCAGCGCCTCTGTCTCCTGCAACAGGCCGCGCTCAAACATCTCCGCTGCGCGGGCGTTGATTCGGGCATATAACCGCCGGCGAATCTCCCTGGAGTTCAATGGAGCCAGCCCAATCCGCAACACGCGATAGCCCCGCAGCGGATCGCGGCCCATCTTCCACTGCTCCGTCTGCGGCCGGCGCGCAGACAGTGTCACCTCGAGGCTGCGAATCAGTTTCGGCACATCGTGAGCGTGGATGAGCGCCGCGGCCCGCGGATCAAGCCGCTGCAGCAGGCGATGCAGCCGGTTCGAACCCCGGCGCTCGGCTCGCGCCCGCAGACGCTCGCGCAGCGCCTCATCGCGCCGCGGAGCCGGAGCCAACCCCTCCAGCAGCGCACGCAGATAAAGTCCGGTCCCGCCGGTGACGATCGGAATCCGGCCCCGGTCTCGAATCCCAGCCAACGCCTCCCGAGCGTGGCGAGCATAGTCGCCTGCCGTACAGACCTCATCCGGCCAATACAGATCGATGCCATGGTGGAGGACTCGCCGGCGTTCCTCAGCCGTGGGCTTGGCGCTGCCAATCTCCAGCAGACGATAGACGGCCACGGAGTCGCAACTGACGATCTCGCCGTCCAACTCCTCCGCCAGGCGCAACGCCAATGCGGTCTTTCCGCTGGCCGTAGGTCCGGCGACCACCAGCAGCGGATACAGGCTCTCCTCCAGCGTCGTCACTCGACCCTCCACCTGCCGCCACGCGCTCCACGGAGCGGTTCAGCCCCGCCTCCAATCGCGCTGTTCGCTCCTCCGCGATCCTACGGCCGCCACCAGCCATGGACAAAGACTCGATCCAGCCCAGATCGAAAGATACTGATCGAGAGCGCCAGCAGCGCCAGCAGCAAAAGGCCGCGCACAACACTACGGCGCTCGATCTTCTCGCGCTCCCTGCGATAGATCTCATAAGCCTCGCGCCGGCGCTTCATCGCCGGCGTAAGCTCGGGAAGTCTGGGCGGCGCGGCGCGGTACTCGATCTGCCGCCAGGCGCGGGCTTGCAGGGGGAGACCCGATTGACTCCCATGGCGCCCGCGCAAAGGCTTTTTTGAAGCCTCGCTTTCCATCACGCCGTCTCCGCTCCGCCGCCTCCGGCTGCCGGCGGCTCTGCACGGAGTTCGCTGAACCGATGAGCAGAGAGGAACTCCCCTGGCCGGCAGCTCACTCCGTCCCCTCATTGACCAGGAAGTGAATCCGAAGCTCCAGATTGGGCCCATGGAACTCATGAGGCAAAGGCGGGAACTGTCCCACCCCCGTAATCGAACCCCAGGCCGCGCGATTCAGCGCATCGTCGTGGCTGGACCCATCCAGATGCATCGCCGCAATCGTTCCATCCGGATTGATCGTGAAACGGATCATCGTCATGCCACTCTTATTCAAGGGTGGCTGCGTCTCTTCCGGAAGCAGCGGAATCCACTGCTCGTAGATCTCCTGGAGAATGCGCTGAATGTAGGGGTTGAAGTTCACTCCCTGGGTATCGGAGAGGATCTCCACGCCGCTCCCGGTCTGCGCGCCCCTGACGTTGCCATTGATGCCCTGATTGCGATTCTGGTTCGCGCTCTGCGATCCCTGCATCGCCTGCTGCATCTGCTCATTGGGCGTTAGGGGAGTGTTGAAGCTCGGGCGCGTAGGCTGAGGCATCGGAGCGTTCGGTACAGGCTGGTTGGAGCGCTCCACCGGCTTCGGCGCCGAGGGCAGCGGCATCGCCGGCTTCGGCACTGGCGGAGCCGGACGCATCGCCGCCGGCGGCGCCGGCTGGGGCGGAGCGGTGGCAGCCTTTTCCGGTGGAGCTGGAGCTGCCGGAGCCGGGGTTGCCGGCTTGGGCGCCGGCTTGGGCTCCATCGCCCGCAACCTGGCGATGTCTCCTCGGCTGATCTTGGGTGGCGGGCCAGGCGCGCGGTGCGGCATGCGCGGCGCGTTCAACTCCACCTGCGCCTGTTGCTGCAGAGCCTCGGTCGGGGTGATCAGCTTCGGCGCGTGCCACAGATACTTGGGCCCATAGAACAGCACCCACGCAATCGCCAGCCAGATGAACAGGGAGATGTAGATCGACTCCCGGAATCGCGCCCGATCACGCTCGTCCTCAATGCTGTCCAGCAAGTGAATCAGCTCGTGCTCTTCCAGTTCACCGTATCGGCTGGTGCGGACGCGCACCGGCGCGATCACGCTGCCCGCCGCCTCGTGGGGCACAACGGAGACAGGAGCGCCCCTCTCCAGAGGAACTTCCTGCTGGATCTCCTCGGGGGTCTTCTGCTGCTGCGGGTTGGGCTGCTCAGGTTCGATCTGTGGGGGAGTGGTCGGCATCGGATCTTGGTCTGTAACGAAAGTGCCCCCATCAAGATTGCACCGTCAAGGGCGGATCGCCGGACGGAAAATAGATGCTGGTTCCCCTATTTTCTCATCTTTGTTCGTTTCTGCCCATCTGAAATCGGTATCGTGCCAGGGCCGCCGCACGGCATCTCCCCCTCTCCGCTCTTTTCTGTCACCCCTCTGCCATTCCTTCTTCTATCCTCTCCCTATGCCCCTCGCCACCCCTCTTGCCGGCCGCACCGCCGTCGTTCTCACGGTCAGCGACCGTTGCTTCGCCGGCGCGCGGACAGACCTCTCCGGTCCGGCCGTCGCCGAGATCCTCACCACATCCGGGGCCCGGCTGGTGGACACTCTCACCCTCCCCGATGAGTTTCCGCAGCTCGTCGCCGCCCTGCGCGAGGCCGTCACCCGCGCCGCTCTGGTGCTCACCACCGGCGGCACCGGGCTGGGCCCGCGCGACATCACCCCGGAGGCTACGCTCGCCGTCTGCACTCGGCTGGTCCCGGGCCTGGCCGAACTCATCCGCCGGCACGGAGCGCTCCGCACGCCCTACGCCGCCCTCAGCCGCGGCGTCTGCGGCATCGTCGATCCGGCTCCGGCAGATCAGGCGCCTGGCGCTCTGGTGCTCAACCTTCCCGGCAGTCCCGGAGGAGCCCAGGACTCCCTGCGCGCCGTCCTTCCGCTCCTGCCCCATGCTCTGGATCTCATCGCCGGACAGACCGAACATTCTGCCGCGAACTTTCCCGTCTCGGGCAATTAAAGGTAAAGGCACAGGCACAGGCAGAAGCGCCTCGTCCCCCTCAAAGCTCTCCCGTCTCCGATCCCGGAATCCTCCTGGGCGCCCTGTCGGCAGCTTTGACTTTATCGCATCGGCATTGGAGAAGCGTTTCGGCCTCGGATTCTTGTCGCTGCGACGTTGGTTCCCGCCGGCAGACCGGTTCGCGGCTGAGCTTGTTTACGTCAGGGATTAAAATAGAAGTTCAGTGAAACCCGGACCGATCGCTCTTCTGCATAAGCTCTCCACCGTCCTTCTGACCGTCCTGAAGCCTCTGGGCATTTGGGGTGTCGGTGGCCTGGCGTTGATTGACTCCGCGCTCTTCCCCATCCCCGTCTCCATGGACGGCGTCGTGATCGGGTACGTAGCCGCCAATCATCGCCTGTTTCTCGCCTACAGCCTGATGGCCGCCGCCGCCTCCACCCTGGGTTCGCTGGCGCCCTTCCTCATTGGCCGCGCCGGCGGCGAGTTCTTCCTGCTCAAACGCATCAACCGCCAACGCTATGAGGACATCCGCGATCGCTTCGAGCGCCAGGAGTTTCTGGCCATCATGATCCCGGCGATGCTTCCGCCGCCCACCCCGCTCAAGCTCTTCGAATTCTCCGCCGGAGTCTTTGAGATGCGGCCCGCGCTTTTTCTGCTGGCCATCTTCTGCGGCAAGTTCCTTCAGTTCCTCGCCTGCTCCCTGCTCACCCTCTGGTTCGGTCCCACGTTGATTCGCTCCCTGCGCGACCTCAGCCGGGACCACCATGACATCGTCATGGGCCTGGCTGCGGCCGCCGTCGCCGGGCTGATCTTTTACATCGTTCGCAAGGTCTTCGATAAACGCAAGGGAGTTACCCTGCCCATTGAGGAAGACGGCAAGACCACCGAACTCTGAAGACTCGCGGAGCGTTTTCGTCTGGCTCGGCTTACGCCACGGGCTGATGCGCCGAGCGCATCATCTCCACCAGCCGTGCCGCCAGCACGGGGAGCCCAAAGAATGCGGCTGCGAACAGGCCCGTCGACAACAGGTCATTGCCATAGAACGGCAGCGCCGCAACATAACACGCCACCAGACCGCCCAGCGTATGTGGATACATCACCAGATCTCCCCTGCCGGCCCAGACCATGAAGTTGCTCAGCAGGAAGAAGCTGGTGGCGGAGGTCAAAACACCGCAGCAGACGCGCAGCACCGTTGTCTTGCGCAACAGCGCACCACCCAGAAGACAGACCGCCCCGTACCATGCCCACGTGGCCAGGTACGCGCTCGCGTGGAACGGATACCTGTAGACTTGGGTGGTCAGAATCACGTCCATCAAGCCCATCACAGCCACGGCCGGCAACGCCTGCCGGCGCGCCGTACGGGAACCGAAGAATAGAAGCCCTGCGCCCACCGCCGTAAAGTTGAAGGGCAGACTATGGAAGAAGTGGGGCAGAAGGCGGCTGAGTGCGGCGAGCACGAGAGTGAGAGTGGCGACCATGGTCAACAGGCCTTCGCGGTTAAAGTCGGCGGCGACGCAGCCGCTGCGCCTCCTATTGTAGCCTGAGCGCCGGTTGCAACCTGTGGCCGCGCAGACTGCGCCCTCGCCGCTCCGGATGCGGCCGGCGCCCTCCCAGGCTGAGCGAATCATTCTCCAACCAGACTCAAGCGAAACGTCAGCGCCGCTCCGGCTCTTGCCCATCCTCCACCATCCTCCAAGTCGACCTCCGGCGCACTACCTCTCTTGCCGGCCGTCCAGGCTCTCCCTCAGCACACGATTCTCCGCGTCCAGCTCGACGATGCCCATCAACGGCGTCCTCTCGGCCTCGATCCCATCGGTTCCAGAGCCTTCGCCGGAGGTTACGGACTGGCCAAAGCTGGAGCCCATGAAGCGGGGATCGCGAAAGGTCACCACGGTCGTCACCGCATCCGAATCGCTCCGCTTCGCCGAGCCCGCACCGGCGGCCAGGAACCCGGCATTCGGCTGGATCACCTGCACAAAGGGCATCGGTGACCAGTCCATGTAGACCCTTCCCAGCTTGCCGGCCTCCGCAGCCCGAACAGCCGGGCTGCTCCCGGGCTTGGGGTAGGAGGTCTCGCTCATCCGCAACGTACCGTTCAGCGTCTGGATCTCCGCCAGCTTGTACACCGGCCCAAAGTCCAGCACCGCCGACCAGCGAAAGGGGTTCACCATGGCCGGGCTGGCCGACGCCCGCTGCACCGGCAGCCAGATCGGAACCGCTTGCCCCTGCGGAGACTTCCCCTCCGCCGGCGCCTGGATGCTCTGCAGCATCGCCATCCGCAGCGCCCGCTGGTGCTCGACAGCCCTCAGCCCCCACCAGGCTGCCACACCCAGAAGCGCAGCAATGGCCCAACCACGCCCAGGGAAGCTCTGCCGCTTTACCCCCACCTCCACGCTCACCAGGCCAAACAGCCAGGGTGCAAGCAGAGCCCCCAGCAGCAGGACAAAGATCACCGGATCGAAGATGAAGACGATGGACCCCGCGTACCAGCGATCGTCAAAGGGAAAGAACGGGCGCAGCCCGTAGTTGTTCGTGTAGTCCAGGAGCAGATGACTGAGCAGCGCAACGAGCGCCAGCACGTACAACACCCCCCAACGGACGGGCGCCGCAGTCAACGGGCGCGCCGGAGCGGCATCATCCTGGCCATGCAGGGAGGGCGAGGGAGGCATTCCGAGCCCTTCCTGAGCCTTTTCCTGAGAATCTTTCTCCTGAGCCCTCACCGCAGCCTTGGCCCTTGCTTTGGCTTCGGCGCGGCGCAGCCGCCAGCGATGCAGCCCATATACCCCTGCAACAATCAGGGCTGCCTCAAAAGGCAGCCCCAGAAATGTGTGCGTGATGCCGCGATGATGTTGGAGACCTTCAACAGGCCCTCGCAGAGCCCACAACGTATCCACGTCTGGAAACTCCGCAGCTACCACCATGGTGAGTGTGGCGTAAGCCGCCCGGCGATTGAATCCAGTGCGTGAGAGACAGGCCCCGGTAAGAAGGTGGGTTACCGGCTCCATCTCACCGCATCGAGCTGCCGGTCAACGCCATCGAGGCCAGGCTCAGGCTATGCGCGGAGGACTCAACCATCTCCGCCTCGCGCTCGGCCTCGGCCGCCTGCTCCAGCTCACGCATCTGCGCCTGCCGGAAGCCGGCCTCAAGCACGGTCATCTCCGCAGGCGCCAGCATACTCGGTTTGAAGCCGGCGATGGCCACAACGCCCGGCTCATCGCCCAGCGCCTCCGAGATGCGGTTCCAAAGGAAGTAGGGCGAGGTCGTCGGCAGAAGAACCATCTTCGCCGCAGGCTGCGGCAGCGCGAAGTACGCCCCCCAGATCATGGAACAAGCGCAGGAGCAAAGCCCCATGAAGACGTAGACCGGGGAGTACACCGAACGGACTGCCGAGCGCGCCACCCAAGCCGCCTCAACCAGGTTTGCCATCGCCCATACGCCAAGTCCCAGTGCCACGCCAAAGGCATGGCTACGATAGGTGAGTCCCAGGTAGCGCGTGGAGAAGCAGACGAAGAGCAGGAGACAGAGGATCAGAACACAGATGGCCTGCATCACCTGGCCCAGCACCGCCGCCGTCCACCCTCCCGCTGCCGAGTGCGACCCGAGAGCGAAGGCGAGCGAGACAGCCACGGAGACCCCTCCGACCCAGCGGAAGACCACTTGTCCGGCACGGTGCAATCCCACCAGCGGCCTCATCGCCTGCCGAAAGACACTGTAGATGAGAAGCACGAGCAACGAGTACTCGATCAGCTCGATGGCCCACTCCGAGTAATAATAGATGCAGTATGCGTGTAGCGGCGAGAGGCCGAAGAGATAGCGGCGAAAGAAAATCAGCGGAATCGCGATCGAGTCTGAAGCGATGCTGACCGCTAAAAATGCGGCCAGCGCCAAAAACTGGCGCAGCAGCCCTCGGCGCGCCATCACCACCAGCACCCCGATGGACAAAAAGAGGTCCGCAAACAGGGAGTACAGAAGGAGTAGCTGTGTGGTTGTCATGACATACGCCTCCAGCGCACGATAGCTGTATCGTACACAGGAGGCGCACTCTTTGCACCAAATTATTTTCAGACGATTGCAGAACTTTGGGACACCATTCCCATTTTATTTTATGCCGCAGGAACTGGTAGGATCACACCCCGGCATAATGCCGTGCGGGTGGGCAACCAGAACCTTCGCCTGACCGGCGCGGGCCATCGAGGCCGAGTACATCGAGGAGGCGCTGAAACCAGCGACGGCGAGGGCGACGACGAATGCACGGATGGCGAGGGTCTTCATATGCGTATTTCTCCTTGGC
>JAKAQS010000285.1 GCA_021819585.1 Acidobacteriota bacterium | reverse complement strand
CGTCGGCCCGATCACCCACCCTGACCGGGCCGGTTGGGTTTAACGTTCAATTTGGCTTTCACCGTGTAATAGATCCCCCGAAGCGGGCTTGCTGTGGCGTTTCCCTTGGGGAAAACGCCCATAAGGGTCGAGGCATCGAGATATATCCGCACGGAACAGCTATAGCCACAATAAAAACGCGAAGCGTATTCCACCCAGGCATTCCATGACGCCGCTGAACGCGCCGCAGCCGGAGTGAGCGTCTGCCTGCCCCTAGAATCAGTCTGGCCGGAACCATCTTCTCCACCGGTAGCCCGATTTACACCCTCATCGATATACGATGACCTCGCGCACATTGTCCTTATCCAGAAAGAAGCGCGCGCTGCTGTAACCCTCTAGAAACTTCTCTAATTGGCGGGTCTGATAGATTTTGCGTACCGGGAAGTTTCCACCATCGTGGACGATAAGGTCATCCCCGTCGGTTAGCTGGAAGCGAGCGTAGGCTGTCTCCGGACCGCTAAGGCGTCCATGAAAAAAGGCCAGCAGCAGGCCATCCGGACGCAGAACCTGACGCAGACGCTCAAACAGCGCCGGCACCATCTCCGGTGGCAGATAATTTACGGTATCCCACAAGAGAATGACGTCAAAGTCCCGGCCAGAGAACTCCAGGTTCGCCGCCAGGAATCCATCCGTATCGAACTGTGGTTGGGCCTTCTTGTCCTCCGGTTCCTGTGCCGGCCTCAACCACTCGGGCCGAGTGGCATCTTGCACCATATTGGCCATGTAGACGCTGTGCCCGCGGGAGGTCAGATAGTTGATGTTCGCCGGCGAAGTGGCGCCAAAGTCCAACACTCGTAGCGAAGGAGTTTTTTCCAGATAGCCGCGCACCTCTATCCAGCCGCGCGAGTGGCGCGGAGGACGCTCCGCCAGGTGCGCGGAGGCTCCACGCTCTTTCTTGAAGATGTCAAACATGCTCATCCACTCCGGGCCGCATACTTGCAGACGCTCCCCCTCAGGAACCCCTACTCTGAGTTAGATGCATCTTGATGACATTGTCTCTACGGAAAGGGCTGGTCAGCCCTGGAGGGGTCAACCGCACCCTTGATCGTAGCGCCATCCTCCATCGACAGACGAGCCGTGCAGATGTCACCCAGCACAACGGAACCATCACGCAGTTCCACTCGTCCGGTAGCTCGAATCTCGCCCTCCACTCGCCCGGCAACGATAACTTCCTGCGCGGAGACGCTGGCGCGCACCCTGCCATCCGCTCGTATCGTAAGGCGTGCTCCGGAAAGCCGAATCTGCCCCTCCACCTCGCCATCGATAGTCAGGTCGGCGGATCCGGAAAGCTCACCGCAAAATTTGATCTCGCGTCCTAAGACTGTTTCGCCTTCGCTTGGATTCATATCGGAAAGAGTCTCCTGCATCATGATGAGTTTGTTGAATACAGATCTTCGGACAAGCAACTTCTCTATCGGTCACGAACTTTCGTTTGCCATTCCAGCGTTTGCTGTGTTTCGCTCCTCGCTTCGGCTTCTCTTTTCAGCAAACTCCTGTGGAAGCGCGGCGCTCACACCCCTGGTAAGCAGACTATATATCAACCCAAGGCCGGTCACACGTCCAGCCTTCAGAATGTATCTTGCGTCTAACGGGTGAGCACGCGACAGTTTGGCTTGCAATCAACGCTCTGGATCCATCTTCGACAGCCTGGTTCGGGAAAACTTATCCTCACGGAAAAGCTGTAAAGCGCACCTGTTCTCCTATCCTGGGTGGGACATCTTCTACGCTGTCACTGCGTTGGCGCGCCGCAGCGTTCCGCGGCGCACGGTGATCCGTTCGATGCGATCCCTCTGCTCGGCATAGCCGCGTCCGGGCGTCGTGGAAACGGAAATGGTCCCCTCCGGGCTGACCGTGACCTCGGGCTCGATAATGTCCCTCGCCCAGTAGCGCTTTGAGGCGGAAACATCGCCAGGGAGCGAGAAATTGGGCAGCGAAGAGAGCGCAATATTCTGTGCTCTGCCTATTCCTGTCTCCAGCATGCCGCCGCACCACACTGGGATGCCGAACTCCTGCGCGACATCGTGGATCGCCAGCGCCTCTGTGAATCCACCCACACGGCCCACCTTGATATTGATGATCTTTCCGCTACCCAGTTCCAGGGCGGCGCGAGCGTCACGGCGGTTGCGGATGCACTCGTCCAGGCAGATGCGGGTGCGAATGCGGCGCTGCAACTGGGCATGGAAGTAAAAGTCGTCATGCCACAGCGGCTGCTCGATCATCAGCAGGTGGAACTGCTCCCAGGACTCGATCGCCGCCATGTGACTGGGGTTGTCCAGCCGGTAGGCGGAGTTGGCGTCGCAGCTTAGCAGAATCTCCGGCCAGCGCTCGCGCACCATCGCGAAGATCTGCGTGTCCCACCCAGGCTTGCATTTGAGCTTGATGCGCTGATAACCCGCGGCAAGCTCCCGTGCGATCGTCTCCATCAGCCGCTCCGGCGTTGCCTGAATCCCAATGGAGACGCCGCAGGGGATGGTTGCGCGAGTTCCGCCGAGCAACCTGGCCAGGGAGATTCCCTGCCGCTCGGCATCGAGTTCCCAAACCGCATTCTCCAGGGCAGCCTTGGCCATGCGATGGCCGCGCACCGGCTCGAAGAGCGCAGGACAGTCCCGGCCGCCGGAGATCTCCGCCTCCAGCAAGCGCGGAGCCAGCTCCATCTCCGTAATGATCCAGGCCGTATCCACCTGCTCATCCGAAAAGTAGGGGTGCTCGCCGGCCACGCACTCTCCCCATGCCGTGCGGCCATCGGACTCAATCTCCACCAGCAGAATGCGGCGGCCCGTAGTGACGCCAAAGCTGGTCTCAAACGGATGCGCCAGCGGCATCTGAACTTCGCGAAGATGGATGGCTTCAATTTTCATTTCGACTTACTCCAAAATCCTGTCGGCTGCAAATGGTCAAAGGTACTCAACGGGTATGGCGCTCATCCCAGCAACCGAGTTGAAAGGCGCCGTCCCCGGCCTCATTGCGCTGGTAGCCGAGCACCGCCAGGCCCTTGGCAAATCCGGACTCCAACTTGAGAGCGTTACGCCGCTGTACCTCACAGGCGTGGGCGCGGTGAGCCGGAGAACCCTTCCATGCGTAGATCGCAGCCGGCACCTCCACCCGATCCATTACCTCAAAGGGTTGCGCCTCTCCGCGCAGCGCACGTTCCACCCGCCGGGAGCGCAGCCACCACTCGGCGTAGACCCGATCCGTAGGCAATCCGCCCTGGAGCGGAGAGCTGGAGGAGCCATAAAAATCATGCTGGTAACGGCGCACAATCGCACCCAGCTTTTGAATATTGATATACGCGTTCTTGATCTCCAACGGATCGAAGGTCCACTCCATCAGTTCGAATCCACGCTGCAATGCATCTTCCCTCTGCGCCAGCTTCAGGGCTCGTGCAATCCCCTGATTCCGGCACTCCGGCAGCACACCCACCATGTGCGAGTGCAGATAAGGCAAGCCCTCCCGATAGGCCGGCAGCGCCATGGCGAAACCTACCGCATCGGGGCGGCCATCCAGGAAGGCCCCCATCACCTGACCCCCGATCCGAGAGGCGAGCAGAAACATCCGGCGCGGAATCATGTCGGCGGGATCGTAACCCCAGACCGCCTCCTCCAGCCGCACGCACTCTTCAAACTCTTCCAGCAATTGAAATCTTTGGATTCGAATCGCCGCCCCCTGTGTCTCGTTCAACCCTCTCCCTCCACAAAGCTGCTCTGTTCCTTCAGCTCCAATCGCTTCTCCGGCAACTCCATGTGCGTTCGTTCGGCATCCTTCGCCTGTCTCCAAAGATCTTCCAGAACCTCCGGCGTCAGCACGGCAAGCTGTTCCGCTCCTCCACCCCGGCTCTCCATCGCAGCAAAACGGGCGCGAAATCTGGCATTGCTGCCACGCAGAGCGGACTCCGAGTCAATCTTCAGATGACGCGCCAGATTCATCATGGTAAACATCAGGTCGCCAAACTCCGCCTCGATCCTGGCCGCATCCTGGCACTCCAGCTCAGCCCGCAGCTCAGCCGTTTCCTCGGCAAGCTTCTCAAACAGTCCCTCGGCGTTGGGCCAGTCAAACCCAACCTTCGCCGCTTTGGAACCCAGCTTGAAAGCCTCCAGCGTGGCCGGCATGGTTCGCGGCACTTCATCCAGCAAAGAGTTGGCCGCCGGCCTCGACCGCTTCTCCTCCGCCTTCGTCCGCTCCCAGTTACGCAGCACAGCCTCCGCATCCTCGGCGGTCGCATTTCCGAAGACATGAGGATGCCTGCGAATCAACTTGGCGCTGAGATTCTCCGCCACCTCGCGAAGGTCAAAGTAACCGGCCTCGCTGGCCATCTGCGCGTAAAACAGAACCTGTAGAAGCAGGTCGCCCAGCTCGTCCTTCAGCTCCGGCCAGGCTCGGCGCTCAATGGCGTCAAAGACCTCATAGGTCTCTTCCAGCGTGTGGCGCTTGATGGAATCGAAGGTCTGCTCCCGGTCCCAGGGACAACCCCCTGGAGCTCGTAGACGCGCCATAATGGCTGCGGCACGCTGCAGCGCGGCTGCCGCCCGAGCCTGATCTTCTTCCCCTTCGATCGCCTCCCAAGCGTCCATTGCCTCAGCTTACCTGATTTCCGCTCACTGGCAGATCCACCGCCATCCCCACTGCCACCCCCACCGGCTGAAAGCGAACTCTCCTGGGCGGCGGGATGTTCAAGGCGAATCTTTCCA
>JAKAQS010000284.1 GCA_021819585.1 Acidobacteriota bacterium | reverse complement strand
CTTGATGCCGATCACCTGCTCCATCAGCCACGGCGTCACGCCGCTGGACCAGCCGTGCGCCAGGCTCACCCGGTAACCGGACATGTTATCCGCCTGCAGCGAGGCATGAAAGTCACTGCCCTTGTACCACGCAGGATCATACCCCTCCCAGAAGCTCGTCGCTCCCTCCTGGGTCATGCCGCCCCAGTACTGGCGTATCCAGTTCAGCGCCGACTGCCGATGCCCCATCTTCGCCATGGCGCTCACCACGTAGTAGTTGTAATAGGGCGTAATGATAAAGGGGTTGTACTTGATGTGTCCTACGCTGGAGAGAGCGTCTTTCCAGATCGCCGGATACTGCGCGGGGTCCGCCACGCCGGAGAGCACCGCATAGGCGTTGGTCTGCCACCGGTCCCCGTAGGATCCCGATGCGTCCTGCAGATACTGCTGAGCGGCCGTCTTCAGCCTCTGCGCCTCCGCCGCAAACTTCCGCGCATTGGCATCGTCATTCAACTGCCGCAGCAGATAGGCTCCATCCTTGAAGGCGGCATAGAACTCGAACTGGGTCGCCATCCGGGTCAGCGGCGTGTCTCCGCTCAGCTCCGGAGACCAGTCCACAAAGGTCCACGCGTGGTTCTTGTCCGCAAACAGGTTGCGGCGGTTCATCTCCAGCTCCATGTAGTTCAGCAGTTGCACCATGCGCGCATGGGTCTGCTGCAACTGCTTCATCGAGCCTGTATGCAGAAAATACTCCTTCTCGCCGGTCAGCCAGAAGGCGGAGTATCCCGGGATGCCATTCACATCGCTGCGTACGGGATTGGTTCCCAGCAGATGATCGAGCGTGTCATCCATCAGGAAGTTGCCGCCGAAGGCGTCCTCGATGGTGCGTCCGCTCACGTCAAGGTCGCCCATCCAGCGGCCGCGATCCCGTTTGGGCGCGTCCCAGATGTCGTCCTGCATGCACAGGTGCGCGGTGTAGGCGCCGATCGCCCACATCAGGTTCAACTGCTTGTCGGAGGAGTCGAAGTAGCCCTGGTAGTTCACTGGATAGGCGATCCCGTCCAGCCGGATGGCCTTGAAGTTCATCTGCTTGCCGCCCACAAAGCGCACCAGCGCATAGCGGAAGGCGCTCTTGGGGCCATAGGCTGTGTCATTCGGAGCCACATGAACAGGGTCAACGCCCAAATAGGGATCGTGCAGCGCCTCCAACTCCGATTCGCCATACTGCACCGTCACATCCATCGGCGCAGACGAACTCGAGTCCAACTCCAGCCGTCCAACCACCTCACGCCCAAAGTCCAGCAGGATCGAAGGCGCGTCAAAGCTGCTCAAGCGCGCCCTCGGCAACTCCACCTGGAAGTTCGGGCCGCCCAGCGTCAGCGCCTCGGGGTGCGTGATCTCCCCCGCACCGTTGGAAACATCCTTCAGGCTCTCCGGGTTCAAGGAGTAGTGGCCCAGAAACGGCGAGATGCCATCGTAGCCCGGCCAGGCGTACATCCCGGCATCCGCATTCCACTGGTAAAACTCGTAGGAGCTTTCCACGCCGCCCAGACTATGGGCTGCTCGCCATCCTCTATCGTCAAACTCCGGATCCTGCCAACCTGGAATGAGCTGCATGCTCGCCTTCCAGTTGGCATCGCTGACCAGCAGCGGCGCAGCGCTCACTCCCAGCGCAGCCGGCACAATCTTCACCGCCAGCACCTCGGCGTCGCCCACCCGCGGTCCGCGTGTGGCTTCAATCGCTACAACGTTGCTCCCCACCTGCAGAGCCTTGGTCACGTCAAACGTATACACGCGGATACCCATCGGGAAGGAGGGATCGAGTTGATATTGACCCACCTTCCGGCCGTTCACATAGATCCTCGCCTCACTGGGACCGGCAACGTACATCTCGGCCTTGTCCGGAAGCTGGGAGAGTGGAAACGTGCGCCGGAAGTAGTGCGATCCCAAGCCCTTGCGCTCCGCCGTCAACGAGCTTGCATCGGTCCAGATGTACTGCTCCGGCAGAGGCGTATGGACCGTGGACTCAAGCGTCAGAGTATCCGGGCTGCGCGCCGCGTCCAATTGTTCGACCGGAATCTTCGTGGGACCGTTCGCCGGATCCCCCATCTGCGCCTGCACCCCGCACGGGACGCCTGCGGCCACGATCAACAGAACCACCAAGCTTGCACGAAACATCTTCGGCTCCTCCCTCTCTCAGAAACAGCCGCTTGCACCCCTGCGTGCATTCGATACGGGCTGTTTTGAGAAAGCATCCATCGACTCGAACCTTACGGAACACAGACCTTGTCTGTCAATAGACATAATGTTTCCCGGGCTGCAAACGCCAGCCTCTTCTTCACCAAATCCCCAGGGTTGGAACAGCTTCCGGCGGCGATCCGGATCACTCGTGGAGAGCTCAGCGATGCTGAATCTCTTCCGCCGACTCCGGATCAAAGTGAAACACCTCGCGCATCTGACTCCACTTTTCGCCAGGCGCGGCATCCGGCATCCTTTGCTGCATCGGGTCCATGATGCTCCACCAGCGTTGCGTCTCGGGACAGGATGCCATCAACCGCATATCCGCCGCGTAGTCCGTTCCGTGATACTCAAAGTAGCCGAACAGCAGGCCGTTACGCAGAAAGATGCTGTAGTTGCGTATGTTGCACTTGGCGATGGTGGCCAGCACCGACGGCCACACCTTTTCGTGGTAACGGATGTACTCGGCTTCATCCTCGGGCCTGAGCTGAATGATCTGTGCGATTCGTCTCAACGCATCTCCTCCCCTGCACAACCTGCGGAAGCCGCTTCCGGCTCCAGCTTCTGCATTTCTTCCCTACTTGAGACGCTTCCAGGGAAGATCGTCTCAAGCCGGATCCCTGCGGCGCTTTACAGCGATATCTCTGCTCCACCAGAATAAAGGACGTTGCGAACCAGGGGGTTCCCTTTGAAGATCATGCTGCTCGCCATCTGTCTCGGATGGATCACTCTTTGCCAGGCCGGCATCAGCCAGGCTGCTTCTCGCTCCGCGCCTCAGCCCCCCACAAGTTCCGGAGCCACCCTTCGCAGCCCCGGCCTTGCCATCGGCCTTGCGTCCACCGGGGCCTACACCCTTCAATATGCGCCCATGCACCTTGCTTTGAGCGGGAACCTGCCCGGGCGCACAGACGCCATCCGCACCGCCTCTGGGGCTGATGCCGTGGGAGCCTATAAGCAGATCGAAGCCGCTTATGCGAACGGCAGCCGGACCGCCGTCCTTCGCCTCTACCCGGCTCGCGGAGCCGTCCTTTTCCTGGACAAGCACCGCGGCGCCGATCCCAACACCGCCCCCTTCCCCAGCTTCTCCGGAGTGCCGGCCGGCCTGCTGCGCTACAGCTATCGCGTCGCCAGCTTCTCTCCCATCGACTTTGGCAAGCTCGACTCCCAGGGCCCGTGGGTCTTCTTCGATCCAGACCGGGATACCTTCATCCTTTCGCCGGCAGACAACTTCCTGGTCTCCGAGTTGACCGCGGCGCCCAGCGCATCTGCCCAGCAGATGACTATGACCAGCGGAATCTCCTCCAGCGTCGATTCCCTCCCCTCCGGCTTCACCCACGGCACATGGATGGTCTTCGGCAGCGGCATCACGCGCACGCAGAATGCGTGGGGAGAGATACTGCAAAGAATCAACCACAAGACGCCTGTCCCCAACGACGCGGACGTTGTTCTGAAGCGCTTCGGCTACTGGACCGACAACGGAGCCATCTACTACTACAAGTTCATTCCTTCCCTTGGCTACGAGGGGACGCTGCTGGCGGTTCGCGACCGCTTCCGGCAGTTGGGAGTGCCCTTGGGCTATATGCAGCTTGATAGCTGGTGGTACCCCAAGCACAAGGGCTTCTCCGCCGCCGGCGACAACGGAGCGATGCTCTATCGCGCCGATCCCACCATATTTCCCGACGGCTTGGCGAGCTTCCACCGGCGCGTGCAGCTTCCTCTGGTGACCCACGCGCGCTGGATCGCCAAGACCAGCCCTTATCGCAACCAGTACAACATGTCGGATAACGTCATCATCGATCCACGCTTCTGGAGCGCAACCGCAAGCTATCTGCACAACGGCGGCGTGGTGGTCTACGAACAGGACTGGCTAAATCGAAACGCACGCCCCGCCATCGACATCTCTCAGGCTCGGGCTTACCTCCACGAGATGGCCGGCAGCATGGCCGCCAGAGACATCGGCATTCAGTACTGCATGGCTCTGCCCGGATACTTCATGGCCAGCACGCAGTTCCAGAACCTTCGCACCATCCGGGTCAGTGACGACCACTTCCTTCCCGCGCGCTATAGCAACTTTCTCTACACCTCCGAACTGGCCCACGCCGTCGGACTCTGGCCCTGGTCGGATGTCTTCATGAGCTCGGAGCTTTCCAATCTGGTGCTCTCCACCTTATCCGCCGGCCCGGTGGGAACCGGCGATGCGCTGGACAGCATCGATGCGGCCAACCTGCGGATGGCGTTGCGCGCCGATTCGGTGATTCTCAAGCCGGATACTCCGTTGGTTCCCACCGATAGCGTCTATATCGCCGACGCCTCTGGCGGCTCTGCCCGGTCTCCCATGATCGCCACCACTCGAACCAGCTTCGGGTCCGCTACCGAAACCTACGCCGTCTCTTATCCGCGGATTCCGGAAAACCAGGCAGCCGATGCTTCGGATGCCGCCGCCAGCCTTGCCTCGCTCGGCATCCAGGGCGCCGTCTATGCCTGGGACTGGCGGAGACAGCAAGGAACCGTGATCCCCGCCAAGGGCGCACTGTCC
>JAKAQS010000283.1 GCA_021819585.1 Acidobacteriota bacterium | reverse complement strand
GCGAAACAGGAAAGCAATTAGGCTAAACGACTTACGGAGAGAGATTTCCAGGAGGAGAGCGTGGTAAACGAAGCAGACCGTAGCAGGCTCAGGGATCTGGCGGCAACGGCAGCCGAACATGCCTACGCGCCTTATAGCCGATTTCGTGTGGGGGCAGCGCTGCTGCTCGACAATGGCGCCGTGGTCACCGGTTGCAACGTGGAGAACTGCTCTTACCGGCTGACAAGCTGCGCCGAGCAGGTGGCCGTGGCTCGGGCGGTAGCCGAACACGGCCCGACTATCCGCCTGAGAGCCGTAGCCGTGGCCAATCTGAACAGCGCGGCCAGTGCGCCTTGCGGAGCCTGCCGCCAAACCCTGGCCGAATTCGGAGACGATGCAACCCTGATTCTGTATCCAGGGGAGGGTGGCGCGGCGATGGAGACGACCTTGGGCGAATTGCTCCCCTCGGCCTTTCGCGCCGCGTTTCTGGAGACCGGCACAAAGAGCTCACGTCCGGAGCAAGACGTTTGCCAGGTTCCTCCCCGGAGTCGAGCGGATCCCGGCGCGACGAAGAAGCGTTAGACTCCCTTACCTGAGCCGGATCTCTGAGGGAGCGCGCCAGAGGCGGCGTTTGCTGTGCGAGACAGCTCCAAGCCATCAGGATGACCTTGCCATGCATGCCATCGATCTGTTGTTGAAGAAGCGGAACGGCGCAGAGCTGTCCACGGCGGAGATTGAATTTTTTGTGCAAGCAGTCGTACGCCACGAAGAAGCGGCGGTGGAAGGGCGGAAGACAGCCATGGAAGAGACCGGCGCCGAGCCTGCCGCCCCCCCGGGAGCAGGAGACATTACCGACGCCCAGCTCGGAGCCTTCCTGATGGCCGTCTTCCAGCGCGGCCTCTCACTGCGGGAACTCTCGGATCTCACGAAAGCCATGCGCTTTTCTGGCGAGACCTTCCATGCCTCCGACCTGACGGCGGCAAAAACAGAAACCTTCACTCTGGACAAGCATTCCACGGGAGGGGTGGGAGACAAGAGCAGTCTGCTGATAGCCCCGGTATGGGCCGCCGCCGGAGTGCTTCAGCCAGTCATCGAGGAGCACAGCAGACCGGCGAGTGCTCCCTCGTCTCTCTTTGTTCCCATGATCTCGGGACGCAGCCTGGGCCATACCGGCGGAACCCTGGATAAGCTGGAGACCATCCCCGGCTTTGACTCGCAACTGGGACCGGAGCGGATGATCCAGGTGCTACGGGAGTGCCACGCCGTGCTGCTGGGGCAAACGCCGCGGCTGGTTCCGGCGGACCGCATCCTCTACGCGATGCGCGACCATACAGGCACCGTTGAGTCGCCGTTTCTGATCTGCGCCAGCATCATGAGCAAAAAGCTGGCCGAGGATCTCAGGGGGCTGGTGCTGGACGTAAAAGTGGGCTCGGGAGCATTTATGCCCACCGAAGAGCGGTCAAGGTTTCTGGCCGATTTGATGGTGTCCACCGGGGAGTCTTCCGGAACTCGGACCGTAGCCCTGTTGACGGCCATGGAAGAGCCCATGGGCCGCTTCTCCGGGAACTGGGTAGAGGTCTGGGAGTGCGCTGAGATTATGAAAGGCGCTCGCCACCGCATGTCGCAGGATCTCATCGAGTTGGCGAACGCCTTGAGCGGCTGGGGACTGTTTCTCTCCGGCAGGGCAAACTCTCCGGAGCAGGGCGCCAGGATCGCCGACGCGATCCTGCGTTCAGGGGCGGCCTACGCCGCCTGGCTGAAGATCATCGCTGCGCAGGGCGGAGACGTCAGCGTCTTCTCCGATCCGGCAGCCTTCCATCGGCCCCGCGCCACACGTGTCCTGAGCGCCCCCCGCGCAGGGTATCTCTCGGCAATGGACTGCAAAGAAATTGGCTGGGCGATCCAGCGCCTGGGAGCGGGCCGCACCCGGCCAAATGATCCTGTCAGCGCCCATGCCGGGCTGGAGAGCCACGCGAAGATCGGCGACCACGTCGAGGCCGGACAGCCCATCTTCACCCTTTTCAGCGAGGACGAACTCCTGCTCGACGAGCCCTGTCGCATGATCGAAGATGCGCTGGAGATCGCAAATGCGCCTCCCGAGCGCAGACCGCTGATTCGGGCAGTGATCCAGGCCAAGCCCGGAACAAGGCGTCCAAGCGTAGATGCCCGATGATCGCAGCAGGGGGCTGGATTGGCTGGATCTGGAATGGTTACACTGCCGTTACCTGCTCTCGGTCTGCCTTTCCTGCTTCCGTCTTCGGGATGGGCGTAAGGTGGATGAATTGAGCCCTTCAGCCTTTCAGATCGGAGATTGCCTTTGGGACGATGGACCGGACTGCTCGGACTCTTTGTTTTTGTTCTGCTCGCCTATCTTTTTTCGACCAATCGGCGCGCGATCCGATGGAAGACGGTGGCCTGGGGCCTGAGCCTGCAGATCGTCTTTGCGATCGGGGTGATCAAGTGGACCTTTGGACAAAAGATTCTGGCCAACGTCTCGGACGCGATCACCAATCTGCTGGGTCACGCTGCCGATGGCTCCGGCCTGGTCTTCGGCTACCTTGGGATTCCCAGCAACCCGCTCAGCGTCTTCGCCTTTTCCGTACTGCCCACCATCATCTTTGTCAGCGCCTTCTTCGCCATCCTGTATCACATCGGCCTGATGCAGAAGATCATCCGCGTGATGGCCTGGCTGATGCAGCGGACCATGGGCACCTCCGGAGCCGAATCCACCAATGTGGCCGCATCCATCTTCATGGGACAGACCGAAGCTCCTCTCACCATTCGGCCCTTCCTTGAGGGAGCGACACACAGCGAGCTGATGACCATTATGACCTCCGGCATGGCGCATGTCTCCGGCGGAATCATGGCCGCCTATATTCTCTTCGGGATCAACGCCAAAGATCTTCTTTCGGCGGTGATCATGACCGCTCCGGGGACTATTCTGGTGGCCAAGATGCTGGTGCCGGAGACGGAAACGCCGGCAACCGCGGGCACAGTACACATGCCGCGCGGCGAGGAGCACAGAAACGAGAACCTGGTGGGAGCCATTGCGCGCGGCACCATCGACGGCGGACAGCTCGCCTTCAATGTAGCGATCATGCTCATCAGTTTTGTAGCCTTGGTCGGCCTGGCCAATGGAATCATGCTGGATCTGTCCAACTTCGCCTGGGCGCACGGTCGCATCCCCTTCCCTCACTCTCTCAATGCGGTGCTGGGCGTTGTGGGAGCGCCGGTGGCCTGGCTGATCGGGATTCCGTGGCATAACGCGCGGGCGATTGGGAACCTGCTGGGAACGCGCATGATGATCAACGAGTTCCTGGCCTTCCACGATCTCGGCAAGATCAAGGCCATGCTGCCGCCGCGAACCTTCTCGATTGCCACCTTTGCCCTCTGCGGCTTTGCCAATGTAGGCTCCATTGGCATGCAGATTGGCGGCATCGGCGCCCTGGCGCCCAGCCGCAGGGGCGACCTGGCGCGGCTGGGCGTTCGCGCCATGTTGGCAGGGACCATGGCAAACCTGATGTCGGCCAGCATTGTGAGCCTTTTGATCCGGTAGGACATCCTGCCATGCAGGCCGCAACTTCTATCCGCGGCCCTTCCAAAAAACGCGATGAGGTCTCCGCTTCATCCATCCGAAAAAATAAACCGCGAAGGGAGAGAAAGATGACTGACCCATACACGCGAGCCGCTGCGGCTGCAGAGTATATCCGCTCCAGGGTGCAGGAACGGCCCAGCCTGGCGATCATCCTGGGCTCAGGACTCGGAGAGTTTGCTCGTGAAGTGGAGAATGCCGCCACCATCGACTACGCGGAGATTCCCGGCTGGCCGAGATCGACCGTCGAGGGCCACAGCGGCAAACTCGTGGTGGGAGCCCTCCTCGGGGCGCGCGTGGCCGTGATGCAGGGGCGCGTGCATGCCTACGAGGGCTACTCCATGAATGAAGTCACCTTCCCCATGCGGGTGCTCGGAGTTCTGGGATGCACCGCAGTGATTGTCACCAACGCCGCCGGCGGAATCAACACCAGCTACAGCGCAGGAACCCTGGTCAGCATCAGCGACCACATCAACCTGACGGGAAGCAACGCCGCGCTGGGCGCCAACGAACCGCGCTTCGCCGTAAAACCGGGCGCCGGGCAAAGGTTCTTTGATATGTCCGCAGCCTACTCACCACGCCTGCGCGCTCTGGCGCGCGCCGAAGCGGAGCGGCAGAAGATCCCTCTGCCGGAGGGTGTCTATCTGGCCGTACCCGGACCAAGCTTCGAAACTCCTGCGGAGATTCGCGCCTTCCGCACGCTGGGAGCTGATCTGGTGGGGATGAGCACCGTACATGAGGTCATTGTGGCCAGGCACATGGGAATGGAAGTGCTGGGAATCTCCCTGGTCACCAACATGGCTGCCGGCGTCGTCGCCCAACCCATCGATCACCGCGAGGTGCTGGAGATCGGCCGCAGGGTAGCCGTGCAATTCACCAACTTAGTCAAGGCGCTCGTGCCCCAGGTGGCCTTCGCGGTCGCAGAAGACACCCCCGCTGGATAAGTTTCGCAACCCCAGGCGCCTCGCCCCCCGGGGAATCCGGGGGCAGGAAACGCGCCATCAGGCCCCTAAAAGCTATCGTTGGGCCGCAACACCACCGATTTTGCCGCGATGATCGGACCGCCTCCGCCACCGGCTGCGGGAAACAGCCATCCCTCGACCGAGACGAACTGTTTCTCCATCAAACCGTCATAGCTCTCGGGATTGAATCCCGTGTAGCTGGTTTGAGTGGTCGTATCCACATTGAAATTG
>JAKAQS010000282.1 GCA_021819585.1 Acidobacteriota bacterium | reverse complement strand
CAATGTGATACAGAAACTCCAGGGTCAGGATGACCGCGCAGAATTTGTGAATGAACAAGATGGCCCCAAATCCGCCGATGGTCAGCGCAAAGTGCTGCGCCCACGCATTGGTGCTGAACAAGATCGTGAGCCCGGTTGTCGCCAGGCCAAGAAAGGTGGAAAACATGATGACGTGCATCCATCGCTGCATCGGCGTGAAGCGTACGTAGTACCGCTCGGCTTCCGGGTGGGCCTCTGCCGCGCCTCCGGCCGAGGCCTGGGGTTGCAACTGCTTGCCTTCGATTCCAATGGATGGGTCGGTCATGATCTTCCTCCTTTTGCGGATCCGCTCTGGACCTTCTCCACCAGCGAACGGATCAGCCAAAGCACGCTATGCAGCACAAAGAACGTCATCACGCAGGCGATCAGCAAAACCATGAACAAGCGGATGGAGTAGAGGATGGGGAACCTGCGGAAGTTGTGCGGATTCGCATGGGGCTCATACTTCACAAAGCCCGCATTCGCTCCCGCATGGCAGCGTCCGCAGGTTCTTACGAGATTGGCCCGATTGACCGGCGAGCGCGGATCGGAGGCCGGCAGAATCCCATGTTCGCCATGGCAGTCCGAGCAGCGCGCAATGTCGATGTAGCTTCCCAGGGAACTGACCTTGGAGTGGAAGGTATCGCGATAGGTCGTCAACTGAGGCTGATGGCAGTTGCCGCAAACCTGCGTCGACTCGGCCATGGTGGGAGCGGAGATCGCGTGCGCGGTGTGACAGTCGGTACAGACCGGAGCCTGCGGATTGCCTTGCGCCATGACCTGACCGTGGATACCAGCCATATACTTCGCAAGAATGCCCGCATGGCAGCTTCCGCAGGTCTTGGGAATGTTGGTTCGATAGGTGGGGCTGTGCGGGTCTTTATGGCTCAGAATGTGGTGATCGCCATGGCAACTGCTGCAGTTGGCCGCGACCAGCAGACCCTCCTTGCTGAGCGCAAATCCATGGATGGAGTCCACATACTGTGGGTAAACATTGGAGAGATGGTGTTGCTTGGCCATGGATGCATTGCCGTGACATCTGCCGCAGGTGGCCGGAATATTCAGGGGATAGACCGCGGACTTCGGGCTGTCCTTGGAAACAATCGCGTGAGCGTTGCCATGGCACGCCGTACACGGCTGACGGGAGGCATGCTCGTGGACGCTGCCAACCAGCGCGCCGGCCTGCTCGGAGTGGCAATTGGCGCAGTTGACCGGCGCCGGGTGATCCGGATGTGGATAGCCATGGATGTCGGCGTGACAAGCGTTGCAGTCCAGGCCGCCATGGACGCTGGCGTGGAAAAGATTGGCGTCGACGCCCACATTGTGCCCCGCGGCATCCTGCATTGTCATGTCGCCATGGCAGGAGAGGCAGCCGGTTTGCGCGCGAAGGGCCGGCCAATAGAACAGCAGCAGAACGGCCCAGGCAACCGCCCAGGATCGCCCAGCAGGCTGGAAGCTGCGGCAGGCCGGCAGAGGGCCCGTTCGGGCAGAAGATCGCCGCGGGACAAGCTTTGCGCCTCCAAATGGCGCCGTGGCTGTCCTGGGCGCCGCGGCTGTCCTCAAGGAGACCGTGGAACCACCCCGGGCTTTTGGCCCGGGGTTTCGTTCGAGGAAGAGAGGTAAGTCCTGCCCCAAGGGGTAAGGACTTTGAGGATCACGAGGCGGGAGGGTTCTCGAGGTGTGTCGGTCTTCTAAGTGAAAGCGACTCGATGGCTGCTTGCTGCGAGCGGAAAAGGGGGGCGCCCCCTCTTCCCGGAGCCTACCCAACGGTGACATGACTTGCCTCTTTCAGGTTGTCACTTCTGCAACGTTCGAATGTACATGACCGCCGCCTTGATCTGAGCAGCCGAAAGCTTGCCCCCATAAGCAGGCATGTTGCCCTTGCCATTCGTCACAGAAGCGATCAGGGATGCAGTGGGCGCCTTCTTCAACTCCGGCGAGTTGAAGGGTATCGCCCTCATGGACTTACCGGCCATGGTGGGCTGGCCGTCGGCGCCGTGGCACATCTGGCACTTCGAGGCGTAGATCGCAGCACCCGAGGTCTGTGCAAAGGCTGGTGAGACGGAAATCGCCAGAATGGAAGCTGCTGCGAGGGTCAAAGTACGATTCATGATTGCTCCTTGTGACTTGATTTTGGACTGCTACCTGGGCGACACGAGGAAGCTGCACCCATCTAGCGTTTCCATACTAACGGATACAATCACACGGCACATGGTTGTACTGAGCGAGCTTCTTCTTGAAGTTCGCCAGGGTGGAAGCGGGCTATTTCAGGGTTTTGATGTACGCGGCTACAGATTTCATCTGGGCATCGGTGAGCTTGCCGGCGTAGGCAGGCATCCGCGGGCTGATGCCCTTCTTGGTGATGGCGATCAGGCTCGCCTCGGAGGCGCCGGGACTGAACGCGGGAACCTTCATGGCCTTGTTTCCACTTCCATCCGCCATATGGCACATCTGGCACTTGCTCTTGTAGATCGCGGCGCCGTTCTGGGCCGGCATGGGGGTGGTTGCGGTTACGGCGAGGAGGAAGACTGCAAGTTTTACTCGATTCGGTTTCACCGGATTCTCCTGTTGCTTCTTCAATCTGTGGATTGCATCGGTTACCTTCGTTGATCCCTGCCGCAGTCCACCGCCCAGCCAAGGCACGCGCACGACCCTCGCTCTGGGCGGTCTTCCACAAACAGATCTGCAATGGACTCCTTTACAACAGCCGGGGGCAGGTAAGGCGGAGCCTCGATCACCTCCCCAGCGAGAGAACTTCCTGGGTCACCCCCCGCACAACACATCGGGCGCTTTGGGTGACGGCCGGAAACCCCGGAACCTTCCGCAGCGGCAAGCATGGCAGCCAGGGCGTCGGAAGCGACCGCCTCAAGGCGCCGTGCTGACCCGCAAGACCTTTGCCACATAGCGGTTCCACCTCGATCTCGGCGAACTGGAATCTCCGGCCTCCGGAGCTGCTCCCCCGCCTGCGCTTTCTCTGGGAAGACCTTAGTCCAGCCCAGGGGAGCAACCAGTGATTTTCATCACAAAATCAAACTTTCGAAGCGAGAGCCCCCGGGCCCAAACGGATGATTTTGTCCTATTTCACAGATTCCAAGACACTTGTCGCCAGATAAGAAACTGCAAGAATCTGCTGATATTCGAATGTACTGATCGATTATCAGCCTATGTGATGCGGATCACAGCAGCATGTTCAGGCTTGGCATCTCATTGTGATATCAGGGCGTTCTGGCCGGAAGCGCAGACCGCCCACCCTCAGAACGCATCGACGCGGCCGAGGGTTGCGGGTTTCGGAAGGAATGGCTATGTCGGACAGGTTTTCGGAACAAGTGCTGACCCTGGCGCCAGTTCTGGAGATGCTCCCAACCGTCGCATCTACCGCTGCGCGCCGTTCCGGCGCGGGATGCGGTCCGCATCTTGAAGGAGCCGAGCCGAAGACAGGCTGCGGTTATCGAGGAAGCTGGGCGGAACAGAGCGTCGTCGCCAGGTTGGCCAGGAAGAGAACTCCGAAGGCAATCAGAATGACCACAACGCCGCCAACTGTCAACCGCTCCCAGAGATCTGAGTTTCTGCCCGTAAGCAACTCGCGTTTTGCCGCCATGGATCTTGTCCTCATGACCCACTCTACAGAGGCTGACGGCAATTGCAGTGACCATGGTCACAACCAAGTCCCCGACCGGATCTTGCCGCTCTCGCGCGGGCATCGAGATCAAAACATCCCAACCATCACTTCGCTTTTGTCTTTCTTCTGAGAGAGGGCTTCTCGATGACGTATCTGCATCCTCACATGAACTCCGGCTGCAAAAACTGTTCTGACCGCTCCTTGCGTGTCCTGTGCGATCTCTCCGGGCAAGCTCGCTCTGACTTCGAGGCCCTCGGCATGCAAATGCGGCTACCCAAGCGCTCCGTCATCTTTCAGGAAGACGATATCTGCGATGCCGCAACCATCATTTGCATGGGACAGGTGAAGTTGTCTTGCACCTCGCGTGAAGGCAAGACGCATATTCTCCGAATTGCCGTTCCCGGGGATCTGCTGGGGCTGGGCGCCGCCATCTCTGGAACGCACTATGAGTTGACCGCGGAGACCATCGAACCGTGCGTGGTGAAGAAGATCCGCCGCAGCGAGTTGCTGGCCTTCCTGGAAAGATACGGGCAGGCGAGCATGCTGGCGGCAAAGGCGCTCTCCGAAGAGTACAAGTCGGCGTTCTTCGATGCCCGCAGGCTGGCGCTCTCCGGCTCGACGGCCGGCAGGCTAGCCGGCGTCTTGCTGGACTGGGGGCGGTCCGCCGCCGGACGAAATGGGACGGACATGCGCTTCACCATGGCGTTAACGCATGAGGAACTCGCCAATCTGGCTGGGACATCGCGCGAGACGGTCACCCGCGCCTTGGGAAGGTTTCAGAAAGAAGGCTTGATTGAGATTCACGGCTCTTCCTTTCGGGTTCTCTCACCACTGGGACTGGAGAGCCTGGCCACTTAGGAGTTTGCTGAGCAAGCGCCACAGCAACGAGTGAGGACTGGTAAGGTGTACAGCGGCAAACGCCGTGCGCCTTTAATCGGGGGGCTTCCGGGCCCCAACGGCGTTCCAACCAACTCTCGGCCACCGAGCCATCGGCGCTCACGCCGGCCGGCGGCGAGTGGATTGGAGCACGCCGCGCAGTAGCCGGCGCGGAGCGGTCGAACACGTTGCAGCCAACAGGGGCGTCCGATGGACACGGTAGCCTTCCGGCCAAAACTATGCTTCCGCGGCAGCT
>JAKAQS010000281.1 GCA_021819585.1 Acidobacteriota bacterium | reverse complement strand
ATCCCCTTCATCCCGCTCAGCTCTGGAGCAAGCTCGGAGATCGCCTCTGGAGAACCGGCAAAGAGCCCTGCGCCTTTGGCCACGGTAAACTCTTCACCTGCGCCCGGCAGCAGTTGGAAGGCTACCTGCGGCAGCGTCGTGGCGGCGTCCTTCTCCGTGATCGGAGCTCCGGAGCTCAACGCCGCCACGCGGCTCTGGAAGGTGGCCAGCTCCTTCTCATACATCGGCAGACACTGCTGCCAACTGGGGAAGTGCTTCAGTCCGCCCGGGAAGGGAATCTGGCGCTGCGTCGTCTCCATGCTTGTCGCCGTCCGGTAAGCAGGGCCGGCCAGGCTGGTCAGCTCGCGGTAGCGCTGCACACTCTCCGCCAGCAGCGGCTCGGCGCGCTGCAGGTGCTCGATCTTCCGGTCGTAGCCATACAGCATCACCTCCTGCGCGGCACGGATGCGGTCGTTGTAGAACTGCATCAGCATGGAGATGCAGTGCATATCGTTGACAATCCGCTCGTACTCGGCTCGATTCCGAGTTACATACTGCGCCGCCGCCTGCGCCGCCGCGTAGGCCTGTTGCGAGGCCTTCACTGTCTCGTCGCTCACTCCGATCGGCGTCGCGCCGTGATGCGGCTGCTGCTTCACCTCTTCCGCAACGTACTCATCCAGCCGCTCGCCCGGCGGTCCATCTCCGGTCCACAGCGTTTGCGCCGGGTTGTAACGGGCCGGGTCGATCATCTGCGGCATCGTCATGCCCAGCGCCAGCGCCTCGCGGTTGCCCTCGGTAATGCCGATGCGGGGCAGCAGACTCGGCTGGCAAGGACCGGCCAGCGTATACGCATCCAGCAGCTTCTCCCCGGCCTCTGCAGAGCCAAAGCGCTGGGCAAACTGCGCGGCCCAGTAGGCGTGCTCCTTCTGCGGATCGCGGAACGGGTTCCAGGCATAACGCCCCCACGCCGCAAACCAGATCCAGTCGCGATCGGTTTGCAAGAGTGGCGGCTGCGTAGCATCGCCGGAGTAGGGCCAGTCCCAGTAGCGCAGCGGATACAGATGCAGGCCGCCGATGCCGATGCGGGGAAAGTTCATCAGCGTCTCGCGAATGAAGTCCGGATCTCCCCACCGGAATGGCTCCAGATTGGATAAGAGATGGACATTGGCGATGGTTACATTGGACTCCTCGGCCAGCATCTTGAACCGGTCCCGCACCGGCCCGCGCACGTTGGTCCAGGTAAGTGACTCGCCGTTCCATTTGAACATCGTGTCGATGTTCGGATAGAGAGGCAGCGCCGCCTTCATCACCGCGGCGATATCGGTGGCATGTGCTCGCACCACAATAGGCGGTCTGGTCCGTTCTCCATTCTTCTTCAATCCATCCAGCACGCCGGGGATGATCGCCTCTGTCATCCATTGCGCTCCATCGTGCGGGTTCAGCGCCTCCCCCAGGGTCATCATCAGGCCAGCATGCGGGTACTCGCGCACAAACTCTGAGATCGCGTAGCGCGTGTACTCCGTAGCCAGCGGCGTGGGCGTGGAGAGGTGGTAGGGAAGATGATGCGCACGCGCAAAGGCGTGCGAGAGATGAATGTTGTAAAAGCCCTGTAGCACCCAGATTCCGCGCCGGTCGGCCTCCTTCGTCAGCCAGTGGAACAAGGCGATGTTCTGCTCCAGTTGTGCGGTGGGCAGCTCCTGCGCCTCAGGGTACTTTGGCAGCTTCAACAGGCTGGTGAACGGATGCCCGTTCCAAAGGTAGAGCGTGTTGTAGCGCTCTTCGGCCAGCATGTCGAGATACTGGATCCACTCCGCCTTGTCATAGAAAAAAGGAAAGTCTTTCCGGGTATACGGATAGTCGTACTCGGCTCCCTCGTAGGTGATCTCCGGCTTCTGCATGCCGATGCCGACACCACGCAGCTTCAGCGCCGGGTGCTCGGCCGTATCGATGCCGGCCGGCAGTTGGTGCGTGGCCCGAATCTTGTCGGCAAGCTCCAGTTCGCCGTACATCACGCCGGAAGGATCGCTTCCCGCCACGACCCAGGCGTTGCCCACCTGGCGTATGAGAAAGGCCTCCTCCGCCTGAGGCCAGAACGCCGGCAGGTGAAATCGCTCCAGTTCGCCTGCGGAACTCACCCCCGCGATCACTCGCGCTCCCGCGGGAGCATCCTGAACCTCGGACAAGGCGGCGCGAAGCTGTTGCGCTCCGTAGAGCTCGCGAGGCGTAGCCTTCTTTACGGTGATCACCTTCACCTGCGCGATCAGGGCTGCTCCGCCGGCAATCGGCGCCAGGAGTATTCCAGCGAGCAGTGGCCCGCAGGTCTTGTGCAAAAAAGCCTTCATCGTGGATTCCTATACCTTCTCAAACAGCACGGCCAGGTACGGCTTCCCCGGAAGCACCATCTTGCTCTTTCCACGGAAGGAACCGGGAATCGGCTGCTGGGTCATCGCCCACGGATCGATCAGCGTGGCCTTGAAGCTCACATCCTCTGGCAGCGGGAACTCATACTCGCCCACGCAGTGAAAATCAAAGCTGTAGAGCACCAGCTTCCCGGGGTTGCCGGCGTTGGGGTAGTAAGGAGCCGGAGGCGCCATCAGCCCGGTTGTTCCTGTGCTCTCCAGAAGCGTGTGCAGAAACCTGATCCGCTCCGGGCTGGTTCCATGCAACTCACCCGCATCGGACCACACCGGGCTGCCGTCGGTGGTGATGTAGGTCTCGCCATGCGTCGCGTAGGCTCCGTTGATCACCGCCCGCCAGAACCGGTGCGTCATCTCCTCCGGAGAAAGATTTCCCCACCGCCGCGCGATGTTGCCCTCGTACTGGATCTCGTCGTAGATGATCGGCTTGTTCCACGCCGCCATGCGTTCCGCTGTCCGCTCAAAGTCATACTGCTGCAGGCTGGCGTGCGTACACCACGGCTTCGAGTTGTCATACTCCACCCGGCTCTGGTGGATGGAACGCAGATGCGAGTATGGATCGTTCTCCTGCACGATGCGGAAGAACCGGTCCCAGTCCGTGGTCGACTTCGACTTGATCAGGTCGTACTCGTTGGCGATCGACCACCACACGTTCCGGTATGCGGAAAGTCTGGCGACCGTGTAGCGCAGGTACCGGTCGTCCGCTTCCGGTCCCATGGCCTTGAACCCCCACTTGTCATAGGGATGAAACAGAATCACATCGGCCTGGATGCCGGCCTCCAGCAGCGCCTGGATCCGCCGCTCGACCTCTTGAAAGTAGGCAGGGTTGGGGCGGGTCAGGTCAAACTCCCCGGCGCTGTCCTCGCCGTTCGCAGCTCCTTTGCGTTCAAAGGGCATGCCGATCGGCTGCAGGTCTCCCAACGGCTTGGGCAGCAGGCAGGCGCGAACTTTATTGAACCCGGCGGACTTCAGGTTTTTCAGCGTCACGGCGTACCAGGGATCCGGTACAAACAAGTAGGCGTAACAGGTGGTCCCAAAGGGAAAGTAGGGAGTTCCATCCGCATGTTGAAAGTGGAACTGATGCGCTGTTGTCACCGGCCCGCGATTGCCCGGCTCGGGATCGATACAGGAAAAGCTTCCCGCATGACCAGCCAGCGTAGCCACGTTGCTGGTGGTGACAAAGCTCCAGTCCCCCACCGTATCGGGAGAAAAACGCACACGGTACGTTCCACCGCCGTCATAGAATCCATTCACATCCACGGTGCGGTGCTGATAGGTAAATCGTGCTCCGAATTGTACGTCCAGAAATGGATTGCCATCCGACGGCCCGGGGAATGAAGCTTCAAAGACGTTCCATTTCTCCACGGCGTCCCCATGGCGCGGCGCCTCTGCCGCTCGCGCTCCCGAGGAGACTCCCGCAGCCAACGCTCCCGTGCCTAGCTTAATCAGATCTCTTCGATTCATGGTCTTTTTCAATGGATTTACCCAGGACGGTGAGTTCGAGCCCTCGCTCTGCGAAGTAAGCTTCTTCTACAGATCCGGGAAACGCCAAGTCAACAAGATTTCTTTCCCCTGCAAATCCATGCAGTTGTTCTTCACGGCCGTAGAATGCAGCGCAGCCGCCTTCCCTGGATCGGCGTCTCTTGAGCCAAACCTTAAAGTCAGCCTGCAGGAAGCAACGGCGGGTCAAGTGCCGAACGGAAACACACGGCAGGCCACAAGATACGACAATAGCGGTATGGAAATCGTACTGCAGCGCGCGGATCGCGAGTGGATTGAGGACCGCGCTCGAGCCTCAGGCTTTGACCTGGCCGGAGTGGCAAGCGTTCCCGAGCTCGCCAGTGCCTCGGCGGAACAGGAAGATCGCCGTTACGCTGCCTGGGTCGATGCCGGCTATGCCGGAGAGATGGAGTATTTGAAGCGCGTCAATGACTCCGCGGAGTATCTGCGCGGCGATCTGCGCCGTTCCATGCCATGGGCGCGGTCGGTGATCGTCTGCGCCGCCAACTACAACGTGGATGCGCCGAGGTCGATCGATAGGCTGGACGAGGCGCAGGGGTTTCGCTCGGGATGGATCGCCCGCTATGCCTGGACGGGCCGCTCGGGCGCAGGAAGCGACTACCACGATGTGCTGCTGACGCGGTTGCGCGGGCTGGAGACGGAGTTGAAGCAACGCTTTGCGGAGCAAGGGGCCGGAGACCAGATGCAGACCCGATGTTACGTTGATACCGGGCCGCTGCCGGAGAGGGCCTATGCTGTCCGCGCCGGCGCCGGCTGGATCGGAAAGAACACCTGCGTCATCAACCAGCAGCAGGGTTCATGGCTGCTGCTGGGTGTGATTGTCACCTCGCTGGAGTTCGCCTCCTGGAGCCTTCCCGCGCCGGATCGCTGTGGAAG
>JAKAQS010000280.1 GCA_021819585.1 Acidobacteriota bacterium | reverse complement strand
AAGACCGCATGCTGCCCCGAAAACAACGCCCGGATCTCACGCGGGATTGGATTGCCCGCTGTCTTTGATTCCACGTCTGCTGGTTTTCTCAGCACTTGCCCGAAGCGAGGGATGGAACTGGAATTGACGCGAATTTCTCAGCATGACGCGATTGCGAGCCAGGGTAGGAGTCTTCGCGTCCATGCAACCGCGAGGATGGTCATCCGTCCGCGGAGATTCAACAAGCGAAATCCGGGCTTAGCCCCTCGGAAATCCTGGAAAGCGGTTCTTGCAATCGGGAACGGCAGCCACTCCACTGTTACCCTTGCTCACCGTAACGCCGGCGCCCTGCATGGTGAAGTTCACCACTCCGGGACCAACAGTAAAGGCTCCGAACTGGGTCTCCACATCATGCGGCAGAACACCATCGATCTCGACGCCATTGAGCCAGATGGCGCTGCCATGAGTGCTGTCAAACCCATCCATGATCACCTTTCCAGGGGTCATGGCATGTACACCCTCCAGGAAGATGTCGCGGAAAACCGGAATCTTGTCGCCGTGGCCACGCTGGTGCTCATAAAAGGGATCGATATCGATAGGAGTTTTTACATTCCGCATGCAAACATCCCGGTAAGTGACGCCGTCCACCAGCCCGCCCCGGCTGGAATCGCTCTTGATGCGAATTCCCGAGGTGGTCCCATCCAACGAAAGATCCTGGACCAGGATCCGGCGATCTCCGCTGAACGTCTCACTGCCGATCGACATCCCGTGGCCGTAATAGAAGTGATCGTGGGCGATGCTGATATCGGTGGACGGGCCCGAACCTCCCGCTTTGATGGCCACATCATCGTCGCCGTCACGGATCCAGGAGTGAGTGATGGTGATGTTCTTCGATCCTGAAGGATCAATTCCGTCCGTGTTCCGGGCGGTGGCCGGCGTGTCAATCTTGACGCCCCAGGCGGTGAACCCGTCTGTCCTGTCCACCACCACGTGGAAGTTGGGCGAGTTTCGCAGCGTAATCCTATACAGGATGAAGTTGTCCGCGTGGCTGGCGACGATCAGCCGAAAGCAGTTCTGTTTTCCTCCCGAGCGCGCTTGCGCCGCCAAGTCCCACCAGGTGACATGATGTCCCAGCAGATCTTCCCCGCCACGCCCATCGATGACGCCATCGCCCATGACGGCGGCGTTTGGAGCCTTGATCGAGAGCAGGGGCCGGCAACCGTTGCCTTTGTGATCCACCGTCCCGCAGGCGCCCGGACGAGCATCGAAGTCGCGAGGGTTGCGAGACGCAAACAGGGTCACGCCGCGGTCGACCAGCAACGTCACACCGCGAGAGATGGTCAGCGGTCCGCTGAGAAATGCGGCGTTTGTGCCGGAGCCACGGAGTTCCACGGCCTGGCCTGGGGCGCATTGATCGAGCGCGGCCTGCAGCCGTTGCGTATCGAGTTTGCCCTCGTCCATCTTCACCAGCTTGCCGCGCTTCACAGCCAAATTGGCCGCCAGCGTCTGACAGACGGGTGGAATCACCGGCTCGGTGACCGTCCGCATGTCCTGCGCAGAGACGCTGGGAGAGACCACAAGGTTGACCCCCATTATGACCAGAGCCAGGACAAAGGGAACCAGGCGACGTCCTGCCGGACGAGACAACTCAAGAGACATCATGCACCTCAACAATCTGTAGAGTGAGCAAAGCAGAAAAGGGAAGTTCCATGTATCGTTCAGGCCGGCCGCCGGGAGTTTCTTGGCAACGTTGCCACAAACTCGCGGTCTTTGTTGCCGCTCCCTTGTGTATCCCTGCTCGGATTCATCCTGCAACCAGACCCGAACCAAGCTACTGCGCTGCACACGGGCTTGTCAACCGTTCCCGCAGCGTTCCCCGCAGCGTGCGTCGCAGCTTTGGGGAAGGCATGCTCCTCCCAAAAATCCAGGCCGTCTTCTTGGAACAACGGCGAAACACCTCGAACTTCCACAACCCCGCGTTCACCGCGCCGGCAAAGGATTGCTACACGGGTGAACGCGGGAACGTAGAGGATCGGACCCCCATCATCATCGCCGCTAGGCATCGGTCCCGGATCTTTGGTTGGGTTCCCAGGTCTTGCTCTTCGCCTGCCGCCAGCAGGTTCTCAGCGCAGATTCGGGTTCAGCTTGGGCCATTCGCCGATCTCTGGGATGAGCCCCATCTTAATCACCTCATCACGAAGGTCGCAAAGATGGCGGTAGCTCTGGGCAAGATCCTTTTGCTCGTCCTCGGTTCCAGTCACCTGGCATACCTCGGCCCCTTGCGGGGTGAGCTTGGTCTCCATCGCCATCACAATGTTGGAGAACTGGCCCTGATTCACCCAAGCTCCCACCGGCCAACGGAAGGGGGCGCCGCCCATCACGGCGCGGACCATCTCCAGGGACAGGAAGGACGGACTCTGGAACGACGAGCGTCCTCTCAAGTTGATGATATTCTTTCCGCCCTGGATCACCTTCTCTTTGATGCGCGCCCAATCCTCGTTGGTCAAGGCGCTGGTTCCGATGAGGTCGCGCAGAGGCTTCCCATCCACCGCGGCCGTCGAGGCGAAGACGGCCATCTGCTCGCCGTGTCCGCCGTAGGTGCGGCAGTTCGTGATCCGGTTGCGAAGCACCTTGAAATGTTTTCCCAGTTCGCTCTGCAGACGGGTGCTGTCCAGAGCGGCCAAGGTAGTTAACTGCGAGGGGCGAAGTCCAGAGTAAAGAAGGGTAATCAGTCCGGTAATATCCGCGGGGTTGAAGATGACCACGACGTGCTTTACATCCGGGCACAGGGCGCGAATGTCTTTCCCAAGCTGGGCGGCAATCTCTGCGTTGCCCTTCAGAAGATCTTCACGCGTCATGCCTGCGCCGCGCGCGGCTCCGCCGGACGACACAATGTACTGCGCTCCGCGGAGCGCCTCTTCTATGTTGGAAGTAAAGGTGATGTTCACGTCGTCGAATCCGCAGTGAAACATCTCTTCGGCCACACCCTCCAGAGGAGCGGCGATAGGGTCATAGAGGCATACGTTTGAACTGAGCCTCATCATGATCGCGGTTTGCGCCATATTCGAACCAATCATTCCGGCCGCACCGGCGATCACTAGCTTGCCATCCGTCAAGTAACTCACAAGACTTCTCCTTCTCATTCGATACTTCTCTCGTCCGTGCCTCTCCGGTTGCTGCTGCGGAAGGCATGTTCGCTGCAAATCGAAATCAACGGCTCCCCGATCCTTCAAGCCAGATGCTCCAGGGGAATGCCCATTCGCAGTATAGGACGGCAATCTCATCCGCAGGGCAAGCATGGCCCTTTGAACTCCTTTGTGTTCGATATTCGTCACGATACTTGCAGCCTTGGCAGATTTCGCAGGCTTCCAGGCTTCCCTACCAGGGAACGCCGGCTGTACTCCCGCCCAGGGACACCCGTCCACCAAATAGATGCTCTCGCGGGCTCGTCATCCGTCGGCAGAGGGGAACCTGCAGCGGGCCGATCCGGCCGGCGGCCATCTCATCGAATATCGCACCCAATCCAACAGCGCGATGGTCTGGCGGAAAAGACCCCATCCATCCGATCGCGTCCTGCAACTACTGCCGCTGGGCGAAGCGGCAGCCACCCAAGTTGGAACAGGTTGAGATCTCCTCTTGTTCCAAGCGGAGACCCGGCCTACCACCGACGCCCTGGGGCCGGACGATGCTCTTCATTGGCTTCAGTTCCATGGCCATGCCGCCCGGAGACCCTCGTCAGCGGCCGAAGGCGAGTCTGAGGCCCAGCAGAATCAGCAGCGCAGCGAAGGACCGGCGTAGCACGGTATCGGAGAGGTGCTGAGCCCACAGGCCGCCAAACCAGCCACCGGCAGCAAAGCCCAGCGCAACCAGAATGGACAGCTTCACGTCCACCTGTCCATCCTTGTAATACTCCCAGAACGCAAAGATCCCTATGGGCGCCAGCAGCGTCGCCAGGGATGTACCCTGGGCGCGCTTCTCTGTCATTCCGTAGAAGAACACAAGCGCCGGGATCAGAAAGGCCCCGCCACCCACGCCGATCAGGCCGGAGATTGCGCCGATGGCAACGCCCAGCAGAAGTCCGCCCATATCCGATAGCAGATTCATGGATGGATCTCTCCGGAGCGGGGTATCCGGCCCTGGAACGGACAGGAGTCGAGATACTGCGGGCTGAGCGGGAGGTTCATTCGTCTACCCTCTTGAATGGGGATGGCGTGCCTTTATTGTTTTGAGGCTAAAGAGCGTCAACCAGGGATGTCAAACCACCAGACCCGAGCCGCAGAGCCGGAGAAGTCCGCTCCCGCCCGAAGGACGCCGCATCACCGCCGTTCAAGCGCCGCCTCCGCCCTTGGAGCGCCGCTGAATCTGCTCTCCCAGCTTCTCCAGAAAGCGATTGATCAGCGCAATGCTGCGGCGCAGCTCCTTGTGGCGAAACTGGCTCAGAAGAGACAAAAGCCCAGGCGGCTCAATGATCGGTTTGTCGTAGCAGCCCAGCGTCTCTCCCGCCGCGCCGGCAATGCACTGCAGAACGTCCGGGTTGATCGCCCCCAGCATCTTCGTCAGGATGATGCCGTTGCGCAGGGCGCGCACGGACTCGCCGCTGCCGGCTGCGTCCGCCACCGCCTCCACCATCCTGTCCTTGGCCCCCAGCGCCCCGCGCAGCAGCTCAAAGACACCCTGCTCGTGCATCTGCTGTAACAGCTCGTAGGAGTCCAGCAGGGCCTCGGCATACTCCACCGGAGCCTCCTCCAGCCGCCGGCGCAGCTCGGCGCGCGCATCCTGCGGCGGTAACTCCAAAGGAATCGGTTGCGCCATCGTGGTTCTCCTTTC
>JAKAQS010000279.1 GCA_021819585.1 Acidobacteriota bacterium | reverse complement strand
CACTCCCCTCTGCATCGAGATCCAAGGCCGGCGCAGGGGAGCCGGTCGCCGCATCCTGCGCGACGCTCAGCGCCTGGCGCAGATCTTCCGGGACGTCGCCATAACGATTCGGGAAACTGGTGAAGAATGCTCCCGGCAACTCCAATTCACGCACCACAATCCGCAGCACCGTATCCAGCACCTTCTCCAGGGCGATCGTGGAGTGAATCTGCCGGCTGGCTTCGAGCAGTGCCTGCAGACGCACCACCTGCTGCTGCGCGAAGAGCGCCTCATCCTGGTCGTTCATGGCTGGAATGTCAGGCATGTCCGTGATCCTAGTTCAAGCGGCGGCTCTTTGACCATGGGTTTGTAGCGAAACCTCTTCTTCGGCGAATCTTCGCACCGTGAGAACCAGGATATCGTCCTCCTGTCCGAACTCCTGGGCTGCCGTCGCGATCTGGGCCGCGCTGGCGCCGGACTTGAGCAGGGCGTCGATGCGGCTGAAGCCGAACAGGTTCCCATTGGAGTCCTGCGCCTCCACTATTCCGTCCGACATCAGGGTGAGGGTATCCCCGGGCTGAAGGGTGAAGGTGACAATACTGTGGTCGGCATCCGGGAGGGTACCCAGCGGCAGGGCGCCTGGAATCTCGATCTCCTTGTCGTTGAGGTAGGGAGGAAGTTGGCCGGCGCTGGCGATGGTGACCTTCCCCTGAGCATCGATGTGCAAAATCAGACCGGTCGCACTGGTATGCCGGCGTTCACAGAGTTGAAGGTTGATCTCATGGAGGATTTTGGCCGGGTCGGTGCTATGTTGCGCAGCGGCGCGCATGGCTCCCACGATGACCGCTACCAGCATTCCGGCCTGCGTGCCTTTGCCTGTAACGTCACCCAGCATGATCAGCGCCGACCCGGGAGGCTGGGTGGGCAGCACCTGAAAGAAGTCGCCGCCGACCTCCCGCGCGGGACGGTACTCGCTCTCAATGGTGAGGCCCGGCACCCTGGGCAACTCGTTGGGAATCAAGATTCTTTGCACCTGCTGTGCCTGCTCGATCTCCAGCTTCCATTGCTCCTTCCGCCGTTGGCTATGGAAGAAGCGCATCAGCAGCATCACGGTGATGATGAGCAGAGAGACCACGGTTGCGGTGGTGCCAATCTGGATGACAAAGCCCCCGCCCACTGGGAAGGCGATGGGAATGTGCAGCAAGCGCATCTCGGACCGGTAGTTCGCCACGATGATGAGCAGCGCGGCCGGCGCCGCGCTCCAACCTTCGCCCCTCTGCTGTCTCAGGCCAAGATAAACTACCGCCAAAAAGACCACGCCGATAAAGAGCTTGAGCAGCAGCACGAAGGGATCAATGAGCCCCCCGAACTGCACAGGGACGTGTTGCCCGTAGAGCGGCGGGCTGAGCATGGCTACACCCACCATCAGGAGAACGACCAGCGGCCAGACCACGCCATGCAGCAGACGGATCTTCCGAATGCGGAACCAATAGCCCCAAAACAGCACCCATAGCCCATTTTGCAGAGGGGACAACACAACCTGGGTAAGGATCACCGCGAGGGTCTCTCCGATCCAGGCGGTGAACTGGCCAGAGATCACGATGATGTTGATGAGAAGAGCGGCCAGGCAAACCAGGGCCAGCCATAGGTAGGCTTTCTCGGAGCGGTCCAACCAGAACAGAGCGAGCGTCATCAGCAGCGCCATGAATAGAATCATGGACTCCACCAGACCGCCGACGACGAAGTGTTCCGTAGCGTCGTAGTCCAGCCGAGTAAGGGCGCCGATGATAGAGGCATAGCCCAGGACGGGGGGTTCATGCAGACCGCCCGCATCCGGGCTATTGAAGGGCGTTGCGCTATCCATCCACATGCGAATGGCGATGGTGATGAGCCCGTTGCCGCTGTTTTCGGGGAGCAGAAAGTCCATCGGCACGGTGCTATAGGGAGTCACATGGTGGCCCTTGAACTTGCCAAAGGATCCGATCATCTGCCCGTTGACGAAGACCTGATAGGCGTCGTCCACCTCTGCGGGCATCTTCAACGCCAGGCGGCGGTTGGGACCAAGCACGTTGACCTTGATCCGGTACCAGGCGAATCCGGCGTAGTGGGGGTAACCGCGGGCGGTCCAACCGGGAATGTATCCGCTGATGCCGAGCGTCTCGTCCGCCGAGCCCGGAGGCGGCGTCAGGTCCATGGCGCCCCAGCCGGAGTCGTCGAAGTCGGGCTGGGCCCATGCCAGGTTGTCGCCGGCATGAAACTTCCACAGCCCTCCTAGTTCGACAGAAGACTGACCAAGATGAACGGTTAAGGGAGTAGAGGTTAGCGTTGTCTGGAAGGACTGCTGTGGAGCGGTGGAAGGCTCCTGGCGATGAGGCTCGGCTCTTGCGCCAGGAGCGCGCTGAGCCGCGGACCCAAGCAGAAGCAGCAGGAGCATTCCCAAACGGCGCATATCGTACTTCCCTTGAACAATTCTTCGGAGAATGAAAAGATGGCCCGTCTGACCCTTCGCAACGGCGAAGGGTGATCTTGCTAAGCTTATACCGTTGGAGTAGTTTAGAGCATTTTCGGTATCCATGCTGCACGCCCGGCTTGGTGCCGGGCGCAGAACAATGCCTGCCCGGGGGTAAAGCCGGCGCGGCGAGCCGTGTACCCATTTTGCGAGGATTCCAGGTCGCCGCCCCCTGTTGGCCGCATCGACCTGAGAGTAATGGCTGTCGAGTACAGCAATCCCGGACCCTCTGCAGCCATACCGCAGCGGGCGAGTCTTTGAAGTCTTTTGTTTGCTTGGTCCCTAAGTTGTCCCGGAGATGGCCCTCTCGATCCGTCGGAGCAAGAGCCGACCAAAGCAAGCGATGGAAGTGGAGATAGTCGGGAAGTTTCCAGGAGGTGGTGGTGATGTCCATCTTTGATCGTCGAGAGTTTGTCCGTCTCTGTGCCGCCTTTGGAGCCTTCTTTGCGCCGGCAGCTCCAGGGCAGGATGTGCCGGCCCCGCCGGTGAGCCGCGTTCCAGTCAAGAATCGCAAGGATCTGGTGGGCATTCAGGTCAGGGGATTCAGTTGGGTCGATGAAGGCGTCGATGCGGTATTGGACAATATTCAGGACAAAGGCGATGTGAACACCGTCTGGGCCTATACGTTTTCCTACGGCGAGCAGCGGCTGGAGAAAAATGGCCCCATTCCGCTGCCCGACCACGGTAAGCCTGGGAACACAATCGCCGGCGGCGCGTTTTATGACTATGATCGCAAGTATTTCCAGAACACCATTCTCAAAGACTTCCGCTGCAAGGTTTATGGCGACTTCAACGTGATCGAGGCGGTGGCGTCCAAAGCCAAAGCGCGTGGAATGAGCTTCTTTGCCTGGGACTTGAACAACGCCGGGCCCACGCTGAATGACACCATCCCGAACTATGCCGAGGTCTCTGAAGTTGATTTGTACGGCCGCGGAACCAATCGACCGTGCTTCAACAATCCAGACTACCGGGCCTTCTTGAGCGGAAAGGTGGAAAGCCTGCTCCTTGGATATCCCAGTGAGATCGACGGAATCGCCTGGGGTTCTGAACGCATGGGACCGTTTGAAAACATGATTGGCGGCATCACCACACCGAGTTGCTTCTGCGGCTTTTGCCAAGCCAAGGCGCGGGCGCTCGGCATCTCTGTAGGGCGCGCACAATCCGGTTATCGCGAACTGGAACAACTTTTTCTGGCAGCCGCGCGCAACCAACGCCCCTCCGATGGCTACTTTGTGAGCTTTTGGCGGCTGCTGCTGAAGTATCCCGAGATCCTCAGTTGGGAGTCCCTGTGGACTGACAGTTTTCAGGAAGCTCAAGCGCAGTTGTACGGCATGGCGAAGGCTATCGCTCCAGCCAAGCCCTTCGGCTTTCATATCATGCAAACCATGACCTTCAGCCCCTTCTATCGCGCTGAGGAGGACTATGCGAAGCGCAGGAACTTCGCCGACTTTCTCAAGCTGGCAACCTACAACACTGCCGGCGGAGCGCGCATGGCGAAGTACCTGAGACGGCTCAGCGATACGGTGTTTCATGACGCAACACCGCCGGAGTTTCTGGATTTCTACTACAAGATCATGGGCTACCACGAGGCGCCCTACGATCAGTTAGCTGGCTCCGGTCTCTCGGCCGATTACGTTGCGCGGCAGACCCGGCAGGCCGTGGAAGGTGTGGCCGGCGAAGTTCAGATCTATCCGGGCATCGACATCAACGTGCCGACGTTGCTGAAGGGAGATGCTCCGGTGAAACACTCGACCCCAGCCACCGTACGGGCCTCCATCGAGGCTGCCTTCAGTGCCGGCGCAGACGGAGTGGTGCTGGCGCGCGAGTATGCCGAGATGCAGCTTGCGAATCTCTCAGCCGCCGGAGACGCCTTGCGCGAGAGGCTTGTCCAAGCAAAATCTTGACCATCGATGAAATTCTGAGGCTTTCGCACTTTTCCCCAACCGTCGGAATCCTCGGCGGACTTGTCTGCTGGAGTGAAACGTGGATGGACTGCTTCGCCACCATCAGCAACCCATCCACACAGAAGACGCTCTGGCATTTTTAGTGCAGGTGTACAGGGGGGGCTTCAACTTCGATGGGCGTTTCCCCCAATGAAAACGCCACTGCAGGCCCTCTTCGGGGTACCCATGCACACTGAAAATGCTATATACGCTGGGCCACGACTCGGCAGTGCTTGCGATGACAGCCTCAAGTACAAGGAGAGGTCGAGCACACGTCCTCTGCCGCGCATCCTGCATCCGCCTGACGCGCACAGCTAATTACCATTCTCCTGATCAAGGCTCTCCTGGTATTGCTGCTCGACGCGGAGCCTGCGCACCACCGTCACCCCATCCTTATTCAGAAGAAAC
>JAKAQS010000037.1 GCA_021819585.1 Acidobacteriota bacterium | reverse complement strand
AAAGTTGCAACCTGAGGGGCGCGCCTCCTCTGCGCCCGCGGTTGAGGCAGGCTCCTGATGGGTACGCGCCGCAAGTCACGTGAGTTGGCGATGCAGATGCTCTTCCAGGGTGACCTGGGCAAGCAGCAGCCGGAGGAGGTTGAGCGGCTGTTCTGGGCCTCTCGCGAAGACGTGGATGAGGAGACTCGAGGGTTTGCCGACGATCTGCACCGCCTTGCCACCCAGCGTGAAGAAGACGTCGACGCGATGATTCAAAAGCACGCCCAGAACTGGCGTCTGGAGCGGATGCCGGTGGTGGATCGCAATCTGCTGCGCAGCGCGGTGGCGGAGATGCTCGGATATCCCAAGACGCCGGCCGCGGTGATTATCAATGAGACGCTGGAGATCGCGCGCCGCTACGCGGCCCCGGAGAGCCTCCACTTCCTAAACGGGGTGCTGGACGCGGTTGGCCGCGAACTCCTGGAGTCCAGGCTGAACGCAAACGGCAGGGTGTAGAGGGCGGAGTGTGGTCTTCCGGCGCGAAGGTGCTCGGTTCCATCTTTGCGGAAGACGCCATAAAGCGGCGTCAGGGCGCGGCAGGCGTTGACCTTGGAAGAAGGCCGGCGGGGGTTGCGTGGAGACGATCTGGAACGTGAAGAGTGGAGAGGACGCGAGCGCGGGCAGGCACAGTATAGAATCGGCAATCATGGAGCCAAAAGATCCCAAGGCGAAACCGCCCTCTGAGGCGCCTCTCTTCGCGGACCCGCTGCCGAAACGCAGCTTCCCTACGACCGCGGTTGCCATCGCGGCGGTGGCGGTGACGCTCCTGGCGATCTTCTTCGTGCTGATGAGCCGGAGGAATCAGCCCTCGCCTTCACCCAAGACGCTGCTTCCTGAGGCTGCCTACGCGGCCCGCCTGCCGCTGACGGGTTTGCAGATGAGCGACTCCACCAGCATCTCCGGCGGCAAACAGATCTATCTGGAGGGCCATATTGCCAACCACGGAGATCGCACGGTGACCGGAGTGACGGTGCAGGTGGTCTTCGCCAATGACGTCGCCATGCCGCCGCAGATTGAGACCGTGCCGTTGAGCTTGATCTACATGCGGCAGCCGTATATTGACAGCCACCCTTTGAGCGCTTCCCCGCTAGGGCCGGGCGCGGAGGGCGACTTCCGTCTGATCTTTGACGACATTGGCGATAACTGGAACCAGCAGCTTCCGATGGTTCGCATCATCCAGGTGGAGACCCGCTAAAGATTTCGTGCAGGTGTATCCCAGTGCCTCGACCTTGGTATGAGCTAGATCGTCAGCGAGGACGCCTTGCGCCGGGCCTTGGCGCGTCTGAGCGCGGAGGAGAGCCGGAACTGGCTTCGGCCGCAGCTTCTGTCCAGTGTCCAAGCGGCTCTGGACACGCCGTGGATCCTGGACATCGATACCACCGTCAAGACGCTGTTCGGTAGGCAGAGCGGCGCCGAGGTCAGTTACAACCCGCACGAGGCTGGGGCGCGGTCCAAGACAGTTTGCAACTGGCCGGATGGGATCAGCCGCGGCGGGTAGTGATCCTGCGCCGGGCGGCCAAGCCCGATGTGGCGCTTACTCGCAAGGCGGCCGAAGGGCGGATGGCGTTGCTGCTTCCCAGTCAGGACGTGGAACTGTGGGAATACGCCGTGCTGGTGACCAAGAGCAGCTATCCGCTGGAGTCCGTGGCGCAGCTGTACCGCGACCGGGCCGATGCGGAGAACGGCTTCGATGAGTTGAAGAACCAATGGGGCTGGGGCGGCTTTACCACGCAGGACATCGAGCGCTGCCAGACCAGCGCCCGCGCCGTGGCGCTTTTCGCCCCTGCCCTGGGGCGTCAAGCAAGTCCTTCGGGCGCGCGGGACCGCGGCAGATCTGAACCTGAGGGAGAGCGGTCTCTAGTAAAGCTTCCCTTTGATCGCCGAGCGATGTTCGCGCAGGATCACGTGGTGATCAAGAGAATATTCCTGGAATGCGGCGGCCTGCTTGACGAAGTATATCTTTCACATGATATCGTTGTTTGGTTCGATGAGAGACCGGTTGCCGCCTTCGGAGGGCAACGCACATCGAAGTCTGACCCGCCGAACGGAGTAAATATGCCCGCAGCCACAGCAGTGAATCAACGTACTCATGAGGCCCTGGAAGCCGGAGAAGGCATTCTGCGCCTCGCTCCAACCTGGGTTCCCCGCTCCTACCTTGTGCCCGGACGCCGCCTCAAACTCGACACGCGCGACCTCTACGCCTACGGAGCCCACCGCGGCGGCATCGATGAGCGCTGGATTGCTTCCACTACTCCGGCCATGAACGACAACCGCACCGAGGACGAGGGGCTCAGCTATGTGGCCGCGGGCGGAGCCCGGTTCACGCTGCAGGAGGCGATGGCCGCCGAAGGCGCAAGGCTGATCGGCAAAGCCATGTGGGACAAGTATCGGCGCTGGCCGGTGTACAGCAAGTTCTTCGATAACCTCGGCCCCATTCCCCACCATCTGCATCAGAGTGAGGAACAGGCCAGGCTGGTGGGACGCGAAGGCAAGCCGGAGGGCTATTATTTCCCGCCCCAGCTCAACGCCACCTCCGGCAACTTCCCGCACACCTACTTCGGCCTTGAGCCTGGCGCCACGCACGAGGATATTCGCCGCTGCCTGGAACGCTGGAACAGCGGTGATAACGGAATCCTGGATTACTCCAAGGCCTACCGGCTCAAGCCGGGTACCGGGTGGCTGGTTCCCACTCGCATTCTTCATGCGCCGGGCTCGCTGCTCACCTACGAGCCGCAGTGGGGCAGTGATGTGCTCTCCATGTTCCAGTCCATGGTCGACAGCCGGCAGGTGATCCGAGATCTCCTGGTTCAGGACGTGCCTGCGGAGAAGCATCAGGACTTGGATTTTCTCGCCGACATGGTGGACTGGCCGGCGAACACGGATGCGGAGTTCAAGAAGCATCATTACATCGAACCCATCGTAGCAGCGGGCGGAGAGGGCCATGGCTTCGTTGACCGCTGGGTGGTTTACGGCACCGTGGAAGGCGGCCAGCGTTTCAGCGCAAAGGAACTCACAGTAGAGCCGGGAGCCCGCTGCACACTCCGCGATCCGGGAGCCAGCGGCCTGATCGTCACCCAGGGGCACGGCAAGATTGGAAAGCTAACCGTTGATTGTCCTTCCTCGATTCGCTTTGGTCAGCCGACGCAAGACGAGTTATTCATCTCCTGGGAGGCGGCGACGCAAGGGATTACGATCGAGAACCACTCTGCCACGGATCCTCTCGTAACATTGCGCTACTTCGGGCCCGACGTGCATACCGACATGCCCGAGGTGGGCGAACATCTGCTCTCCTGATCCGAGGGCCACAGTGAGCACAGGTCGGGTTCCGATGAGAAGAGGAAGCTATGAAACTCCAGCACTTTGAAGAAGCCAACGAACGGATTCACTCCGCCTTCCGTGAACTGAAGAAGAACTCTCCGGAAAAGCTTCAGCCGCGCCTGCACCTCTCCTGGAGCAACTGGGGTTTCGGCACAGAGACGCTGGCCGCCTCGGCTGCCCGGCTGCGGAAGGCCGGGTTGGAGTGGATTGAGCTCCATGGCAACCACTACGGCGCCGATCTCGGCTACTCCGTGGACGCCACGCTCAAGGTTCTCGGCGACCACGGTCTGCGTGTTTCAGGCGTCTGCGGTATGTTCTCTGCCGATAACGACCTCTCCAGCAATCGCGCGCTGTGCCGCCAGGCGGCGCTGGACTATCTGCGCCGTGAGGTTCCCTTCACCCGCGAGGCCGGGGGCAGTTACCTGCTGGTGGTTCCGGCTGCCGTCGGCCGCCCGCGAGCCTATGATGACGGGGAGTTCGATCGCTCCGTGGAGACCCTCTCGCTCTGCGCGGACCTCTTCGTCCAGCACGGCGTCAAGGCTGCGATTGAGCCGATCCGCTCGGCCGAGACCAGCCTGGTCCACACCGTCGCCGAAGCCAAGCGCTACATTCAGGCCATCAACCATCCCGGCATCGGCCACATCAACGGAGACGTCTACCACATGCAGTCGGAAGAGCGTCACATCGGTGAAGCCATCCTCGATGCCGGCGACCGCCTGGCGAACCTCCACTTTGCAGACAGCAACCGCTGCGCGCTGGGCGAGGGTTCCATGGACGTCTGCACCATCATCCGCGCTCTGTATCTTGCCGGCCACAATCAGAACGGCCGTTTCGTCACCTTTGAGCCGCTGGGGCCCGGTGGCGACCCGTACCCCGCGATGTACGGCCGGCCGAATCCGGCCAAACTCGACGCCTTGGTCCTCACCAGCGTCCGCTATTTTAGAGAGTGCGAAGAGCTGGTGCTCGCGGATTAGCCGGCCGCGAATCGGAAAGGAAACAAGGCGGCAATGAAAACCTGGTGCCTGGCGCTCGACCTCCAAGACGATCCGGAACTCATCGAGAAGTACAAGTGGTATCACCAAAGAGAACACATCTGGCCGGAGGTCATCGACAACATCCGCGGGCAGGGCATCCTGAGCGAGCGGATCTATTCGGTTGGCAACCGCCTCTTCATGGTGCTTGAAACCACCGATGACTTCAGCTTTGAAGCCAAAGCAGCGCGCGACGCGGCAGACCCCAAGATGCAGGAGTGGGAAGATCTGATGTGGACCTTCCAAAAGCCCCTGCCTCAGGCGAAGGCCGGGGAAAAGTGGATTCTGATGGAAAAGATCTTCGACCTGGAGCCATAGCCGGTTGACGGCCCGTGCAAGCGCAACGCGACCCGCCGCTCTTCTGCTCCACTCGGCACATTTCGCTCGGCGATTTTGCCCGAGACCTTTGCCGTCAGCAATCACCATGCCGGCCAGAACCTTGCGTCCAGGTATCCGTCCATGAATTCCACCGCCGTCTTGGCTGCGGTGTTGCAGACTGCAGCAAGGTCCAGGCTCATCTCGCTGCGTCTGCCTGACGTTCTCATCATCGTCCTCCATTTCGCCGCTGTTCTGGGCATCGGCTTCTATCTAAAGCGCTTTGGGGCTCTGTGACCCCTCATCCTGCCGCAGCCGCGGAGGCGCACCTTGCAACGTAAAGGTCATATGCTGCCCGTGTGGTTCTTCATCGGATTGTTGTCAGTTGTTTACGGGGTGATCCTTCTGTGGACCGGTATCGCGGAGTGGTCTCACCCTCCGGCCTCAGTCCTCTCCGGCCTGCATCCTGGCTTTTGGGGTGGTCTCGTTCTCCTGATGCTGGGCGGCTTTTACTCCAGCCACCTTCGTCCTGGAAAACTGAATGAATACCGGTTTTCATCATGAGGTTGTTGGCCATTCTGCTATACTTCATCGTTCGCGGTGTTCCGAAACAGGCGCCTTGGCTCCATGGCAACCCATCTTTCGGTGAACTCCGGCGAGTCACGGAGGAAGTAAAGTGAACATTCGGGAAATTGCAAAGAGAGCTCGCGTATCTCATTCCACCGTGTCTCGCGTGATCAATGGGGTTGACACCGTAGATCCCCGGTTGGTCCGCCGGGTCCAGGCGGTCATTCAAGAGTCCGGGTATCGTCCCAACTTCCAAGCCCGGGCCCTCGCCCGTGGACGCACTCATACTGTTGGCCTGGTGGTATCCGAGCTCACTGGCGGCAATCCTTTTTTTTCCGAGATCATTCTCTACTTTGAGCGCGCGGCTGTAGAACACGGATACGAGGTTCTGATCAGCTTTGCCGATACGGAGACCCGGCCGGACCACGCCGCCGTCTGCGCGGCGCGCATGCAGGAACGCCAAGTGGAAGGTATCGCCGTTCTCACCTTCGGCATGGAACACCACCTGCGCAATTTCCCAATCGACGTGCCTCTGGTCCATGCCGGTAGTGATCGCGACCTACCCGAGGCGCGCAATGTTCGCGTCAACTACTTCCCCGGCTTCCGAGACGCCCTGAAGCATCTGGCAGACTTCGGCCACACTCGCATCGGCTACATCAGCGGTCAGTTAAGCTGGAGCAGCATGAAGACGCGCTATGAAGCGGTGCGGAAGGCCACCAAGGCTGCGGGTCTCGGCTTCGATAAGGATCTGGTTGCCGAGTGCGCTCACACCTGGAGCGGAGGCGCGCAGGGGATGGCCAACCTGCTCAATCTCTCGAAGCCTCCCACAGCCGTCCTCTGCTGCAACGACGTCGCCGCCGTCGGCGCCCTCAAGACCCTCGGCGCCCGCGGGCTGCAGGCCGGCAAGGATATCGCTCTCATCGGCTTTGACAATCTCACTATCTCCCAGTTCACGCAGCCATCCCTCAGCACCATCGAGTTTTCGCCAAAGGAGCTGGCACGGCTGGCCTTCCTCGCCCTGATGGAGGAGATTCAGCAAACCGAACCCAAGACCTCCTTCGAGTACAAGACGCGATTCGTCCTGCGCGAGTCCACCTGCGCGCCTCGCCTCGGGACGCTTTCGTAAACCAGTATCTGAGCCTGAATCGGAATCTGAATTGGATTCTGAATCTGACAGCCCGCATTCCGGCCACCGTCACCTCCTCGTCCCGGCGCCGGCCTTCTCCAGTCAGGCGGAGCCGGCCGTTCCCAGCAGATACCGCTCAAGATACGCACTGCGGAACTTTCCCTCAGGGTCGCACTGATGCTCCAGCGCGATAAAATCACTGAACCTTGGGTAGAGATCCGGCAAGCGCTCCTGTTGCGCCGATAACGGCTTGCCCCAGTGAGGCCACGCTTCAAACGGCGCCAGGTTCGCCTTAACCGGAAGTTCCAGCGCTTTTAGATGGAATTGGGATGCGGAAGACTCTCCTCCTTTGTATTTGAGTTTGGAGTCCGTGGCATAAAGACGCGCCAGGCGAAGGCTGTAATCGGCGCAGCGTTCCGCCCGGTCCGGGTAGCCATTCTGTGAGAGTTCCTGGAGGCTCCGCCCCATGTCTCGGGTATAGGAGACCCCATAGTAGCCACCGACATCGTTGCGAAAGGTTCCAAATCCCCGGTAACCACCCAGGAGATTGCGTCCTTGGTCGAGGTGTGGTACATCCCATCCTGGCCGATCTTGGACGCAATGTCCTGCAGGTTGTACCGGTAAACATCGGCCAGGATCTCCGCAAAGACGTCCCCTGCAAAGGAAACCTCCGGCCCCGAATATCCGGGTGGGGCTGACTGGGCAACATGCCCGTTGAACTCCTTGTCGCTGGTGTAAAGAGCTCGCCGCAGATCGTTGAGCCGTCTCGAGGTTTGGCCTTCATCCGCGCCGCTGGGCAGCAAGAACCTGGTCCTTGCAAACTTCGCGAACTCCGGCGTAAGTATGCCGGGGGTAAGGGCAGTCGCGCCACTGATGCTGATGGGATCCGCGGTCTCGACTGTGATTCCTCTGACGATCAAAGTTCCCTTCTTGGCCTGAGAGTTTTCGACGGTGATGGTACGAATCGGGATCGCCCTGGGCACAATGACCGCGAGGTAATCCCCATCCTTGACGGGCACAGGCGGGTAGAGACGCAGGGACGCTGTAAAGGCTCGCCGCAACCGCGCATCGGTTGGAAAAGGCTGTTGATAGTCGTAAAAGGCGCGCCCCCACCAGACACCTTGCCTAAGTAACAACGGAAAGATCTGCGAGCTGCCGTCGGTATAGTCGATGCGGATACGTCCCAGTTCATCGCCCACAAAGAATCGGACCGATTCGTCGCGTGGATCCGCCCATCCGTAGGGTGGGATGGCTCTCACTCCCGATCCGGAATGAAGGTAGTTCCCTCCCTGATCGGCTTGGCTGGAGGCTTGGTTTGCGTCCGTCATTCCAAGCAAGAAGATACGCTCGGTCCAGCTTCCGACACTCACCTGTGCAGAACCTCCAGATTGAAGGGGCAATATTCCTTGCGTGAAAGGAACGCCGTAGCGATTCAAAATCTCGCTCTTGGAGTTTTGACCGCTTTGGTCTTGCAGCGGGAGAGCAAAGTACCTCTGATGAGCATCGCTCGATGGGTGCGCGATTCCGAGAGACGCCTTTATCGAGGCGAGACACGCAGGAGTGGTGAGAAGGGTGACCCATACAACGAATGCGCCGCGATAGCCGCCGATCAAAATTCTCAGACCTCATTTTCCTGGTTCGCTACATCCCAACCTGGGAGGAAGCCAAGGCTGAGACAGTTGAAGAAGACACCATGCGCCGCCGATGCAGGCCGCCCGGCCGGCAAGACTACTTTACAACAGCCCGGCGGTGTCCCGTGACGCCGGCAACTCTGGGCGAGGCTCCCGGCGGCCAGGAGATCGCCGGTAAAAGCGGAGTTGAGGAGACCGATCACTTCCGGAGCCACGGAAATCGACCTCGTTGGACTGCGCCCGGGCGTCTGCCGAGCAACACTTGTCGTCCAGAGAGGTCAAGTTAAGCAGTCACTATTATGCCATTGGAGCGGTTATGGCCCCTCCAGCGGCGCAAGGTTCAAGCATCGGAAAGGGTCGCAGGGCGATGATTGCGTTCCTGAGAGAACCGGTCTCTCAACATCCTTGACAATGGTTTCCCAGCCTGGCCGATTCTGCCATATAATTGGACCGCTATGAGTGGCTTTCCGTGCTGCTTTCACAAATGCCCTTCATGGGGTGAGGGGTTTCGGCGAGCGCTGCTTGTTGTCGTGCTTGCTGCGATGAGTCTTCCTCTTTGCGCGTGGGCTGCCACGGCTACGTTTCCACTGCACACCCAGGGGCAGTGGATTGTCGACAGCAATGGCGTGCGCATCCACCTGAACACATTTAACTGGTACGGCGCGGAGGGCGAAGATTACGTCGTCGAGGGCCTTGAAGCGCAGCCGCTGGCGACGATTGTTTCCACGATTAAGGGCCTGGGCTTCAACGCCGTGCGCCTGCCTTGGTCGAATCAGATGGCGGAGTCGAATCCGGTGGTGGGCAATTATGCGCTTGCGGCGAACGCGAGCCTGGAAGGCGAGAATGCTCTTACGATTTTCGACGCGGTAGTGAACGCGCTCACCGGCGCCGGCATCATGGTGATTCTCGACAACCACATGAGCAACGCGGGCTGGTGTTGCAGCACCACGGATAATAATGCACTGTGGTACAACGCGCAGTACCCGGAGTCGAGTTGGATCGCCGACTGGCAGATGATGGCGGCGCGGTATCAGAGTAATCCCATGGTGATTGGCGTGGACCTGCGCAATGAGCCGCGCAGCCCGGCGACTTGGGGCGGTAACGCGGCCGACGACTGGCATGCCGCATCGGAGCGCGGCGGCAACGCGGTGCTGGCAGTGAATCCGAACCTGCTGATTTTTGTAGAGGGCGTCAACTACGCGGGCGACCTTTCCGGCGTGGCCGGCTTGCCGGTGCAATTGGATGTCGCCAATCAGCTGGTGTATGAAGCGCACGATTACGGATATTGGTATTCGAGTGGGTTCACCAGCTATAGCAACTACTTGAGCACGATTACGCCGAAGTGGGGTTACCTGGTGACAGGGGTGAACCCGCAGCCGCTGTGGATCGGCGAGTTTGGCACGTGCAACACCGCAAGCACCTGCGTAAACAGCGTGAACGCCGCCAACCTGGGTTACTGGTTTCAGGCAATGACGAGTTTTGTGGAGCAGTACGGAATCGACTGGTCGTACTGGGCGATCAATGGCACCACTGAAACCGGCAGCGGCGGCGGATTCGGCACGGTGGAAACCTACGGCGTGCTCGATACTTCGTGGAACGCCGTGTCGCTGCCGGTGCTTGCGTCGCGACTGCAGAGCATGATGTCGACGGGCGCGGCCGTGAATATCGTGGCGAACTCCAGCGCGCTGAGCATTGCCATAACTGGTGGAAGCGCCACGACTACGGTGGCGATTGTTTCCGCAGAGGGATTTTCGGGGAGTGTGAGCTTGAGCTGCTCGGTGAGTGGGCCGAGCGAAGCAGTCGATGCGCCGCAGTGCGTAGTGCCGGCGATGGAGCCGGTCTCGGCAAATATGCCGGCCAGCGCGACGGTTTCGATCTCGACCACAGCGGCGGTGGCGAGCAATGCGCCTACTACTGCGCCCAAGCGAGGCCGGAAATCGGAAGGCGCCGCGGGACTTGCGCTTGCTGGGGCGCTGTTATCTTTCGGCCGGCGCCGGCGGAAGCGTGGGCTGTTTGTGCCGGCGGTTTTGCTTTCGTTGTTTGCGTCCCTTATGGTGACCGCATGCGGCGGCGGTGGCAGCGCGAATGCGGGCGGTGGGGCGCCGGGAACGACGGCGGGCTCCTACACCGTGACGGTTACGGCGACGGCGTCTGGTGTGAGTTCCGCGTCTGCGCAGATCGGGCTGTCGGTGGAATAGCTTTACCGCAAGATCGGCGCCGTCCATGAATCAGAATGAAGAAGAAGAAGAAGAAGAAGAAGAGGAGGGTCACGTTTGATTGGAACCGTCGCTGGCGCCATGTTCTCCCGAGGTTCCAGGACGCCAGACCACTGACTTTGTTTCATTGCATCCTTCAGTGGGCCTTTGAGAATATGGGAGCGCGCCGTAGTCGATGGAGCGCAAGGGCGGCCACGCAGCAAGCTCCTGAACCCCACTCCTGACGAATGGGATTCCGGAAGCTGCTGCACAAATGCCAGAGAGCATATGGCCCGCCAGGGGTGGTCTTGGTACGGCCCTCCATCCTCTACCTGAACCCTCTTCCGACAAAGATCCTTTCGGCCGGAGTCTTCTGTTTGGTCCAGTCAATCGAGCACGATATATTCGCTTATCGTGGGCGATAAGGTTCGCGGGATGCTCCGAACCCAGGGTGACGAGTTGGATCCGAGGGTGAGTCGGGGAGATTTTCAGGAGAGTGTTTTCAAACAAGCGGCGAGGCTATGAAACGGCGCCAGACCCTTGACCGTTGCAGTAGCGGTCGCCGAGCCGGATGGAGAAGTGCGCAGCCTGGGAGCCATTCCGAACCGAGCCGAGTCGGTGCGCAAGCTTATCAGAAAGCTGGGTCCGGCTGAGCAATTGCGGGCCTGCTACGAGGCCGGCCCGACCGGCTATGTGCTGTATTGGCAGCTGACGGAGTTGGGGGTGGAGTGCATGGCCGTGGCGCCCAGCCTGGTTCCGGTCAAAGCATCTTCTCTGCAGGCATAAACCGGATTCTCGGCATGGATGGGTGTTTCCCTCGAGGAATGCGCTATAGCACGCCCCTCCTGGATCCCCGGCAACAGGTGGAATGCTGTAGGCGTCATGAAATCATGGGCGCCGAACCATGACGAGGAACCGGTAATCACCAAGCATATCCGTCAGTGCTCCTTATGCCATTTTTTCCTCATTTCACGCACTTTTGTCTGTTGGTAACCGGTCTCTTGACAAGACTTGGTGAATACGCATATAGTCGCTGCCGGACCCAATCATGAAGCAGCAGCATGCTTGAAGAATGAAGATCCGTATAAAAAATGAAAGGGGTGGCCCATATGATGTCGGCATTGAATGCAACTCACCAGCCAGAAGATATTAAGAACGTTATCCGAGTGAAGCCGGGTCATGATCTACGGAGGATGCTGCGGAGCCTTTGTTTTGTGTGCCTTGCTCTGGCTTCCTTCTGTGTCAACCGGGCGTTCGCTCAGATGGACGAGGGAGCCATCATCGGCGTCGTCACGGACTCAACCGGCGCTGTAATCCCCGGCGCCCAGGTGAGCATCATGGACACGGGAACCGGGCTGGTGCTGAAGGCCAAGACCAACTCGACCGGCGACTATTACTTCTCGCCTATCAAGATCGGAACCTACACGGTGCGCGCGTCGGCTTCGGGCTTCCATACAACCGAAGAGTTGGGTGTGGTCGTTCATGTCACCGACCGGCTGAACATTCCTCTGATCCTCAAACCGGGCGGGGTGAATCAAACGGTCGTTGTCACCTCGTCCGCGCAGGTGATGCAGACGCAAAGCGCGGAAGCCGATGTGACCATCAACTCGAAATTTCTGAACGACGCGCCTTTGGCGAATCGCAACTGGATCTTCATCGCCCAGGAAGCGCCGGGAGTGACGCCCTTCGTGGGCCGCGGCGCCGGCAACGGGGATTTCTCCTCCAACGGCCAGGATTCGGAGCAGAATAACTACAATCTCAACGGCGTCAATGACAACACGATGAACAGCGATTACATCAATGGATCGGTGTACAACATCGCTCCTCCTCCCGATGCGATCGCCGAGTTCAAGATGGAGACCAGCAACTACAGCGCGGAGATCGGTCTTGGCCACGCCGCGGTGATTAACGCCACCACCAAGTCGGGCACGAATCACATTCACGGGGACGTCTGGGAGTACGTGAGAAACACAGACTTCGATGCGCTTGTATGGAACCAGCAAAAGGGCTCGGCGCGCTCGGTGTTCCACCTCAATCAATTCGGCGCAACTCTTGGCGGCCCGATCATGAAGAATCATGTGTTCATATTTGGCGACATTCAAGATTCTCGCTTCGTGAACGGAGCGACGCCCAGCACCTATAGCGTGCCAACGCCTCGCGAGCGGCAGGGTGACTTCAGTGAGCTTTTGAATCCGGTATGGACAGGTGCTTCCTGTCCGATAGTACTTTACGTGCCCAACACGAATACGGGAACTTACACCTGCAATAGTAACAATTCAGCGGGAAACGCAAAGACGCCAACCGGAACCCTGCAGCAGTTCGGCAACTCCCAATATTCGTATGATAATGTTCAGTTCGCCGCTGGCCAGAACGTTTTTGCATCCAACCAGATCGATCCGGTTGCCCAGAAACTGCTTCAGGCCTACCCCTGCCCGAACTATGCTGCTCCTGGCCAGCCCAATTTCAACAAACCCAATGGCGGATGGAGTACGGGAAACTGCAACTCTGCAAGCGACACTGACTCGGGGCCGGTTTCCAATAACTATCAAACAAACCTGACGAATACTTCGGATCCAATCAATTGGGATCTTCGCCTCGACTGGAACGTCAATAGCCGCGATCTGGCCAGTTTCCTCGTCGACTACCAACACATCATCAATACCTACCCTGCGCCTCTGGGTCCGATCCTGGACGGAACACAAGGCTACGGGGGCCATACTCAGAGTTATCTGAGCGCAAACTACATCCTCACAGAGACGCACACCTTTTCGCCCACGCTGATCAACGTATTCACCTTCGCCTTTAACTGGGGCAGAGACGAGAATCTACAGTACAACTATAACAACAACATATCGGCCTCGTATGGACTGGGCGGCGTTCCATTCGACGCCGGTCCTGACAACGGAGGCCTGCCCGAGACGAATGACGGCTTCACCGCCTTTGGCGCCCACGGCAATGATCCGGCCATCGAGGGCATGAACATCTACCAGATCGAGGACAACGTCACCAAGGTGATTCAGAACCACTCTCTTAAGATTGGCTTTGAGGCCATGCCCATACGCTGGTACAGCACGAATGCCGCGAACCCCCGTGGAAGCTACAGCTACAACGGCGAATTTACAGGTGTATCCGGATTAAAAGGCCCTTCCGGGAGCGCCGCCGCGGACTTCCTCGCCTTGGGCACAGTACCGGGCGGAACGTATACCGACACGGATAACATGGCTAGCGCTGCGATCAGCACGTTCGTGTACACCCACTTCGTGCAACAGTATATTGCAGCCTATGTGCAGGACGACTGGAGAGTGACGCCGAAGCTCACCCTAAACCTTGGGCTCCGGTACGAGTACTTCACCCCGAAGAGAGAGCAAGCCAACCAGTTGGCGAACTTTGTTATGGAGAGCAGCTCCATGACCTCAAATGGAGGGACTGGTAAGGGGGAGTTGGTGATTCCATATCCCGACCAAAGCCAGAACCTTCTTCCGTCTAACCTCACGGCGCTACTCGACGCCGATAACGTGCAGGTGGTCTACACCAACAACCCTTACTTGGCGGCCTTCCCCAAGGCCAACTGGTCGCCGCGAATCGGCGCTGCGTACCAGGTTAACCCCACCACGGTATGGCGTATCGGCGCCGGCTATTTCATGGGCGGCTTCCAGCCGGGCGGCGGCGCTGCCAATATCCTGAATCCGCCCTTCATCGTAAACGCAAACTCCGCCTCACTGCCGACCTGCTTTGAGGGAAGTTATTGCGAATCGCAGTACGCCTTCAACAACACGCTCGAGAACGGCCTCCAGGAGTTCACGGGAACGGGCGGAATCGGGGCCCACGCCGCCTTCCCAGCCATAGGGATGGAGGATCCGGTGATGCGTATGCCGTACACCATCCAGTACAACTTGACTGTGCAGCAGGAGCTTACGCCGACAACCACAGCGACCTTGAGCTACGTGGGCAGCGTCGGACGCCATCTGGTGACAGGCATTAACAATCCCGATATGCCGCAGGCGATTACCATCGGCGGCCAGCAGTCGAACGGCTTCACTCCGTTTCCACATCTCAGCGGGCAGTTCTGGATGTCGTGGACAGGAGCAAGCTCCTACAATTCACTGCAGGTTACGGTGCAGAAGCGTTTTAGTCATGGGCTTTCTTTCCTGGGCACCTTTACCTGGGCCCATGCGTTTGATGACACCACCGATCTACTTGGCGGAGACATCGGCGCCTATAAGAACGCCGCTCTGATCCCCATCATCCACGAGTGGGGGCAGTCCGGCTATGACATCCGGAAGCGTGCCGTAATCAACACCGACTACGCCCTGCCGTTTGGCGTGGACCAGCCGTTTGTCAACCATCCAGGCATTCTGAACGAGCTTCTCGGCGGATGGAACACCGACATGGAATGGTGGGGCCAGACTGGCGAACCGTTTACGGTTGGCATCAGCAGAATCTCGGGCTGGCAGAATGCCAACGGCGGCCTGGCCAACGCCGCCGTCAAGGTCGGCAACCCATACACATCCGGCCCAGGCCTGCCTCCCCCAAATCCGACCTCAAGCGGAGATCTCGCACGAGAGAGCGGTATGACCACGGGAGCGCCTTCGAATACCAATGCGGATGTTTGTGCGGCGAAGACCAGGACCAGGGAGCGCTGGTTCAACCCCTGCGCCTTTGAGGATCCCATCGGCGTCATCAATACCAGTAATGCGGCTGCCGTGGCTCAGTTGGCGCCTTACGCAACCGGCTACTTCAGCTACTATTCGCCTGCGATAGGCGCTGATACGCCCCTCGCCAACGGAGCCTATAATAGCAATGGAACAACGAACACTCTCGGTCCCGTGCCATACGTGACTGGCTACAGCAATGTGGAGCCCTTCTTCGGCACCCCCAAGAACAGTGTCTCCGGGCCGGGCAACTGGAGACTGAACGCTTCGCTGTTCAAAGACTTCAAGACCCATCACGAACAGTATCTGGAGTTGCGCGTCGATGCCTTCAATCTGCTTAACCACCCGAGCTTCGGCCAACCTAGCAATACCAGCACGAATATAGGTCCCAACTCAGTCTCGCTCACCGGGCCGGGATCCAATCAGAATGAAACCATCGACGCGCGCTTTCTTCAGTTTTCGGGGAAGTACGTATTTTAGGCGATGGCTTTTCCCGTGCAGGTGTAACCCGAAGCCCCACCTTTATGGGCGTTTTCCCCAAGATTGGGGATCCCAGGCAGGCTTGCCTAATGGGGTGGAATGAAAGCCCCACAGCAAGCCCGCCTGCGGAGAACCAACCGCACGAAAGGAACTGGGTGAGCAGTGGCAGCATTAAGGCCACCGGCTCCTGCAACATTCCGCTGAAGCTGAGAGGCTGGAAGGTGCGCCGCAAGCGAGTGCATCGGATCTGTGTAGAGGAGAATCTGGCCGTGTGCAGGCGCCGACGCTCACGGAGACGCTGCGCCCACTGCGCGCTGTGCCTGCACTCCCAGCCGCTAGAATGAGAGATGGATCATGGACTTCCTGCACTTTTCGCCGGCCAACGGGAGCAAGTTCCACGCGCTGTCGATCGAGGGTGCGCCCATGCGCGGGAGACTGGTTATTGAGGCGAGCACGTCGCTGCCGGCGCAGCGCATCGCTCGTGTATGGGAACAGCTACGGGTGCGGCGCCACCCGAGCGGATCGTCATTAAATACGGCGCCATGTTCACGCCGAAGGTGCTGGATCGTTGGGCTTGCAAAAGCAAAGTAACGCTGCACCCAATCACTTCGGGCTGACCAATAGAGAACGGCTACATCTAATCCAAAGGGACTTACCCCGGTTCTGCCGGGGTGGCAGTAGAACGTTGAGAATTACGGGACTAGGTTCCTCCTTGATATTCTCTGTGCTGCGGCCGTGAAGACAGCAATACGCGGCTTTTGCCTTTGTTCTTGCTTTTGGATCGGACGGTTGCGAAAAGGATCCTTTGCGGCGCCGGCAACCGCAAAGCCACCGGCTTTGCCGGTGCATGCTTACTTCGGGAACTCTGACTTGAGCGGATTAACTGAAAGAGGGCAGCTAACAGAGTTTCGGTTTGAGCGTTGTTGCTATGCATACTAGCCGGCTCGCGGAGTCCCTGTCGCGGATTCTTGACACACCAAGCTCGTTACTAGCTCCACCCGTAGCGCATGCGCGACGCACGGGAGCAACATGGAAGGCCGCGTTCATCTGTTCAGTAGTTGAACAGGAGACAGGAGACGCCGTTGTTGGAAACATCGAAGCCTGCACGGATTAGCCGACGCCTCTTTCTCCTTTCCGCCCAGTGGCTGATGGGCCGGCCACTAACCCTGGGATGGGTGCTTCGCCACGGTGGCCTGTTCCATCGGCCAAGTACGAACACCGGCGAGACCGCGAACAAGGAATTGCCAGCGCCAGCGGAATTGCTGGTGAATGGGGTTCCGGCTCCATTGGCTATCGACAAAAGCGACATTCGTTTCTCTTGGCTGATTCCGCCGGCCGGCCGCGGACAAGTGCAGGCGGCTTATCGGGTGCTGGTGGCTTCTTCTCCGCAACTTCTGGGCCAAGGGCATGGCGATCTATGGGACAGCGGCAGAGTCATCTCAGCGCAGTCCGCCGCAGTGGTCTATCAAGGCCACCCTCTCACTGTATATTCAAGCTACTGGTGGAAGGTTTGTATTTGGGATGATCGAGGTGGACGGACCCGATACAGCGAAGCGGCAACCTTCGAAATCGGCCCTCCAATAGCACAGTGGAGGGCGAGCTTCATCTGGGATGGCGCCACCACCGTAAACCATTTCATCTATCTTCGGAAACAGTTCCATCTTCAGGCGAAACCGTCGCGAGCGCGAGCCTATGTCAGCGCCCACAATGACTATCTCTTGTACCTCAATGGTGTGCCGCTCGGTATGGGGCCGGCAAGAAGCGACCCATTTCGGTTCGGTCAATATAACACCTACAATATCACTGAGACTCTCGTCGAAGGAACGAATGTCTTCGCCGCCGTTGGCCACTGGCTTGGCACATGGAATGACTCGGGAGTCAATGCACGCCCAGCTTTCATCCTTGAGGGCCAAATTGAATTCGCCGATGGCGCTGAGCAGAAAGTTCTCACCGACGGCACCTGGAAGGTAGCGCCTAGAACGGCGTTTCTTGAGTCGAACCCGACTTACTTTGGCGCCGCCGGCGGGAGCAGAAATCGTGCGGCTATCCAGTACGACGCCAGGTTGGAGCAGGACGGCTGGACGGAGCTAAACTTCGACGATTCCTCGTGGCTCCATGCCACCCCGGTTGATTGCTCGGATTACAAGCTGCACGCGCAGCTCGTGGCGCCGCAGGCCGAGCAACAAGATCTGCGGCCAATCGGGATCAAGCACGATGGCGCGGCCTGGTCAGTGGACTTCGGCAAGTGCTATGACGGCTGGTTCCAGTTGGTGATGCACAACAATCGGCCCGGCGACCTTGTACGCGTGGAATACTTCCAACTCGATGGAAGAGGCGGCCCTTCCGGATGGGATCAGTACACCTGCAAGGGCGGATTGGAGACGTGGCGGCCCAACATTGGCAGACATGCTACTTTTCGCACCTTACGAATCACCGGATACGCCGGCGAGCTCACCCCAGCAGACGTGTGCGCCGTGTGGGCATATACATCAGCCGATGTGGGTGGCAGCTTTCACTGTTCGAGCGATCTGCTAAACGACATTTTTTTCATGTCCGAGCGCAGCGCGCGCCAAAATGTGCAGCAAGGCATTATTAGCGTTGACGCCAACCGCGAGCAATCGCCGTGGCTTGCCGACAGTTGGAACGCGGGTTGCGTTTTGCTGTACAACCATAAAAACACAATGGTCATCGACAAGATAATCCAGGACTATGCTGCCGAACAACTGTCAATAGGGAATTTTTATGCGTGCAGTCCAGCCGCCGTCTATCAGATACCTGAGTGGTCGATGTACTGGCCCATGCTTTTATGGCAGCAATATCTCTTCTTCGGCGATCAGCGCTCTTTAGAGGATCGATACCCTAACCTGGTGGCATTCCTGAACTGGATTCGTCAATACCAAGACAAGGAAACCGGCTTGATCAACCCCGTTCTGAGGCCACGCGATTGGCGCATCTCGGATTACGCAGGCGGCTCCATGCCCAGCGGAGGTTACAACATTGCCACGAACAGCCAGTACTACGAGAACCTCCGCATCGCCAGTAAGGCCGCCGCCGTTCTAGGAAAGACCTTCGAGGCGGATGATTTTCGCAGGCAAAGCGAGATCGTGAAACAGGGCATTAATACACATTTGTTCAGTGGAACTCATTACTATTCTCGAACGGATCGAAATGACCATTTCGCATTGGCTAGCGCTTGGGCATTGCGTTTCAACTTGGCGCCTGATGATGCGCTAGACGCGGTGGTCAATTTCATCAAGACCTCCGGTCCTGTCAGCATAGGCGGCTACGGCGGAGACGCTTGGTATAGTGGAGCGCTCAACAGCAGGAAGCTCGGAGAGTATGTCGTAAGGGATCTGGTACGCTACAAAGCCATGTTGGAGGGCAATGATACCAACTGGGAAACTTTCGACACTGGGGAGTACAACCACGCTTGGACTTGTTATCCTGCTTATTTATTCCATAAGTACATCTGCGGCATTCAACCGACGGGAGGCGGATTCAGCACGTTTGACATCCGGCCCGATGTCTCGGGGTTGGCTTGGGCTCGATCGGAGATTCCCACAGTCAAGGGAGTGCTAAGAACCGGATGGGAAAGAACCGGTTCCACCAGCTTGGTCCTCACTGCCGAAGTTCCTCCAAACAGCTTGGCTCGGATTTATATGCCGAAGCTGCAACAACAGCGCACCCGCATCTTCGAAGGGAACCAGCTTCTCTGGAAGGAGAAAAAAGTTGCCCGTGCTGAGTGGATCGCGAGCGCTGTTGAGACTGCCGAGGACATCGTGCTCGAAGTGCGCTCCGGGCTATATAAATTCACGGTCACGTGAAGGTGGTTGTTCTAGCTGCGCGATCCCCTTTGGCAAAGGGGCGAGGCTGCAAGGGAATGAAAGACATCGCGCAGGAGATGTGTACCCCACGGACGACGGAAGCCGGAGTACCCGCCTCGGCAGTGAGGGTCTGGATCCGCAGGAGAAGAGCGTGAATCGAAGGACGTTTAGTCGACTGGCTGTTCTTGGTGTGACTGTGATGCCGGGCTCTTTTCGGCGAGGGTTTGCCGTATCCATTTCCAGCGGCCCGGACGAGGGGGACAAGCTTTCAAAACGAGCGGCGTTGGCCAGGGAGATTCTCGCCGACGCCACGCTGGGAGAAGTGTATGGCATGGCGCAGCGGCTGCTTCGCGGCGGCTTGAACGCCGGAGATAACTATCGGACCACGTGGATCCGCGACATGAATACCTTTATCGAGGTCGGGCTCACGGTCAACCCTCCCCAACGCTATCGTGACGCGCTGCTCATGTTCTTCAAGATGCAGGGTCCGGGCGGCGACATTCCCGACCTGTACACCGCTCGGGATCCAGCAAGCATCAAGCCCTCTGACCGCACCAGTCCGCTTGCGCCGGGCTATGTGGCAGCCAAGAATACCGTCGAAACCGACCAGGAATCCTCCCTGGTGCAGGCGGTCTATCAATACATAACGGTCACGGGGGATCGAGCCATCCTGGAGCAAGACATTGGAGGCATTCGTGTTCGTGAGCGTATGGCGCAGGCAATGCAGTATGTGCTTACCGAGCGATTCGATCCGGTGCATGACCTGGTGTGGGGAGGGACCACGATCGACTGGGGCGATGTACAGCCGGAGTCGCCTCACGGAACGGTGCTGGACGCCAGTTCCCATCGAGCCTTGTCCATTTACGACAATGCCATGCTGCTCGTTGCCCTAAACAACTATCTGGAATTGTTAGCCGATGACCCGGACGCGAAGGCTCACTGGCAGAGCGTACGCGACCGGCTCCACGCGAACATCCGGACGTACCTTTGGGATGAACGGCGGCAGAAGTTCATTCCCCACGTCTACCTCGACGGCTCGCCGTTCCCTAAGAGCTTTGACGAGAACGCGATCTACTATCACGGCGGAACGGCTGTGGCGATTCAAGCGGGACTCCTCTCGCGGGAGGAGGTGGCGGGAGCGCTGGAGCGAATGGAGGAAGATGTGCGGCAGGCGGGGGCGGCTACCATCGGACTGACGATCTATCCGCCCTACCCACTGGGTTACTTCAAGAACCCTGAGTTGACGGTTCCCTACACCTATCAGAACGGCGGCGATTGGAGCTGGTTTGGCGGACGCATGATTCAGCAGTTGGTGCGGTACGAGATGGTCGAGGAAGCGTATCGCAATCTGCGGCCCATGGTGGAGCGAGTGAAGCGCGTGGGCGACTTTTACGAGTGGTGGACTCGGGACAACCAGCCGCGCGGTTCAGCTCAATTCCGTGGCTCGGCCGGCGTTCTCGGCAAATCGATTGAATCGCTGCGGGCATGGGCCAGGCAGCGGATCTGATGGAACCAGGTTGGCTGGGCGAAGAATGAGTAAGACAAAGGGCGCCGGCCTCGATAACGCCAGCGCCCTTCCACCGATGGACGGCAGTTGAATCGGCTGCTTCTACGCCTCCATGACGACAGCCGCGGAGCGAGGTGGAATTTTGAGAGAGCCTGAGTATGTCTTTGCGGCCGGGTCTTCAGGTGTGGCGAAGACAAGCTTGCCCGCGTTGGGAAGATCCACGGCGGCGGTCACGGACTTGGTCTGTTCCAGGCTGGCGACGACCACGGCGCGCCTGCCGTCGGAGCGTCGGAAGACGGTATAGCGAACCTTGCCGTTGGCAGGAACGCTCGCTCCCAGGTTGTCTCGGAACTCGGCGTCCCACACCCAAGCCTGGTACTTCTTGCGCAGGGCATCGACCTTCTTGCCGTACTCCAGGGTAAGCGGAAAATCGGTGATGTGCCCTTTGAAGTTGTACGGCTCGTACTCCATGATGTAGCGGTAGAGGAGACAGAGGTTGACTTCGTCGCGCGCATCGAAACCGCGGATGGCTGCCATCAGCGGCGCCTGCGGATCGATATAACGGAGAGCATGAACGGTGCCCCAGCCGATGCGGTAGTAGCCCAGCACGTAATAGGGCATCATCCAGTCGCCCGGGCCCTCCCCGGAAAACAGAAAGTCTTCTCCATTCGTTATGCCGCCGGGAAGGAAGTACTTTGAATTCGTGTCGACCGCAGCCTGACGGAACTGTTTGGCCAGCGGAATATCGGCGTTGAACAGGTAGCCGGGAGGGTTGTAGCCATGATCGGCGCTAAAATTATAGATGACGCCGTTGTGCTGCATCACCTCGTCGAAGAGCCAGCCGGCGGCGCCCAGCTTTACCGTCTTCTCGAACTCGTGCGTGGCGATGTCGCGGTACTCCTGGCAACAGACATCCATAATGGCGCGCCGGCGGTTGTTGATCCCGGCAAGCTGGACTGGCGTGGTGTAGCTGTAGCCGCCGGACTCGTATTTGTCTCCGTAGGGATCGGTGCATTCGTACTTGTAGAGAACCTCCCTGTACCAGGTTCTGGACAAGGCGGCGAAGATGGGCTTGCCGAAGAGGATGATTTTGACACCCATGGCCTGAATCTGCGCGATCGCGTCGTGGAGTTGTTCCCACGTGCCAAGACCAGGGTCCGTGGAAAGGTCCGGATCGCCGCCATCCTGGCCGCCGTAAGCCCAGCCTACCACCTGAATAGCGCTGACGCCGTTCTCGGCGCACTCCTTGCCGTACTTCACAAGATCGGTATAAGGAACCAGGTAATCCGCCTCCGCGCCGTCCACCCGTAGCTGCTGCCAGGAGTGGACCTCCTTGACCCAGGCGGGAATGTGCGGCTTGCCAAACCAGGTGGCGCGCCAGTCCCTGTAGATATCCAGGCCGGCGTGCCAGTCACCCGAATAAGGGTGTACCGCGATGGGCGCAAGATGGAAGGAAGATTTGGGATGCGCGAAGACAAAGTGGCAGGGGCTGAACTCAAGATGCACCGGGATCCCGGAGATGTCATCGGTGCGCGGAACGGCGTTGGTGTTCGCATCCACTACGCCAGGGAGCTGGGAGAAGACAAACTGCAGGAAGTAGCGGATCTCCGGATCCTTCATCGCCACGTAGATGCCCTGCTCCGTCGATTGAATCAGGCAAAACTGGCTTTGAAACGCGCCGGCGTTGATGATCTTGGTTGGATACCGATCCCCCCAGTAGCCTAGGCTGTTGGCGAAGGTTGGATAGATCTCC
>JAKAQS010000278.1 GCA_021819585.1 Acidobacteriota bacterium | reverse complement strand
CGATCTCATGAATTGCCTTGCTCTCCACTTCGGGAACGACATCCTGGTCATCGATGCCGGTCTGATGTTCCCGGAAGAGGAACTGCTGGGGGTCGATATCGTCGTCCCGGACATCAGCTACCTCATCGAAAATCGCAGCAAGGTCCGGGGCATCGTTCTCACCCACGGCCATGAAGACCACATCGGCGGCCTTCCCTGGATCCTCTCCGAGCTCAACGTTCCCGTCTACGGCACAGAGTTCACCCTGGCCTACGTGGAAGACAAGCTGGAAGAACATCGACTGTTGGACGACGCTGAACTCATCGAGATCCTTCCCGGCCGGCGCTTCCATCTCGGCGTCTTCACCATCCTGCCCATTCGCGTCACCCACTCCCTGGTCGATTGCGTCTCTCTGGCGATCCATACGCCGGTCGGCATCGTTCTGCACACCGGCGACTTCAAGATCGACCTCTCCTCCCCGGACGGCCGTCCCTTTGATCTGCAGGCCTTCGCGGACCTGGGCAAGCAGAATGTGCTGTGCCTGCTGCAAGACTCCACCAACGTGGATCGCAGCGGCTTCACGCCTGGCGAAAAGGCCGTCATCTCTCCTCTGGATGACATCTTCGGGGCAACCAAGAAGCGGCTCTTCTTCTCCTGCTTCTCCTCTTCGATCCATCGCATCCGCATCGCCATGGACTTGGCGCACAAGCACGGCCGCAAGGTCGCCCTGGTTGGCCGCTCCATCGACAACTCCACCGAGATTGCCCAGGATCTTGGCTACATCAACCCGCCTCCCGGGCTCGTGATCCACCCCAACCAGATAAAAGACACCGCTGCCGACAAGATCTGCGTCCTGATCTCCGGCACGCAGGGTGAACCCATGAGCGCCCTTTCCCGAGCCGCGGTGGATAACCATCGCTTTGCCAAGATCGAGCCGGGAGACACCGTACTGCTCAGCTCCCGCATTATCCCCGGCAATGAGAAGGGCATCTATCGGGTCATCGACCATCTGGAGCGCCGCGACGCCCGCGTGATCTACGACGACGGCGCCAACGGCCTCATCCACGTCTCCGGCCACGGCTCCCAGGAAGAGCTCCGCCTGATGATCAACCTGGTGCGCCCCCGCTTCTTCGTACCCATCCACGGCGACTACCGGCACCTCAAGCGCCATGCCGAACTTGCCGCGCAGACCGGCATTCCGAAACGGGTAATCCTGCTGGAAGATGGCGACGTTCTCAGCCTGGATGGCGAGCATGCGGAAAAGACCGGCAAGGTCACCACCGGGCGCATCTGCATCGACAACAACTCCACGGCGGACGTGGTGGAAGACACCATCATCCGCGACCGCAAGCATCTTGGGGAGGACGGCGTCTTTCTGCCCATCATCGCGATCAACAAGCGCTCCGGCCAGGTTGAGGGGGCGCCTGAGATCACCACCCGCGGCTTCGCCGCTGACGATCCCGAGCTGCTGAGGAATGCCCGCGACGTCGTCGCCCGCACCCTGGAGATGTCCAGCGATGAGGAGCGCCGCGACTATGGCGTGATGAAGGACAAGATCCGCGGAGACCTGAAGCGCTTCCTGCAAAAGAACGCCAACCGCCGCCCGCTCATCATGCCCATCATCCTGGAACTATAGCGTCGGCTTCCTGCGCAAGGCGGTTCCAGGACTCCAAAGGCGGAGCAAGAGAGAACAGCGGCGCCCTTGCGGCCGCCTTTGTTCCTTCTCTCCTGTCCGATCCCTGGAACCCCGCCCGGCGATCAATGCCCCATCTTCTGCTTGTACTGCTGCTGGAGCGCCTGCATCTTCGATTCAAAATCCCCCATGTGGCTATGCACGATCTGCATCACGCCGGCCTTCAGGTGGCTATCATTGTTCAGCATCGCCTGCCCGGCCGGCGACTTGTAGAACGCCAGCATGCCATCCAGCTCTGACTCGGTATACGTCCCCATATACAGCTTGATGTAGGCCGGCTCCAGCACCGGCCAGGAAAACGACTGGTTCACCACCTTCAAAGCATTGTTGATAAAGTTCTGCTCGGTCGTCTTCCGCGCCGGCGTCATCGGCTGGGAACCTTCCCCATTCTCCGCAACCATCTTCACCTGAATGCGCATCGACTGCATCATCTCATCCAGGTTGCGCTCCATGTGCATCACCGCAAAAAGTTCCTTCACCTTGGCTTCCTTGGAGGCCTCGTCGGCGCGCGCCTTCCCCGGCGCCACCGCCAGCACCACCATCAGCGTCACCGTCAGCCCCGCCATCCATCGCTTCATCAATCTATTCCTCTCTTTCAATCTCCTCCATCATCTTCTCTGAATCCAGAGGCTTTCTAGCAAAATGATACAAACTGAACGCCAGCGCCAGGAAGCAGATCACACTCACCCAGTCCTTGTAGAACGGATTGGTGACGGGAAACTGCGGCGCTGTCTTGCCCGTAGCCGCCTCATACAGATTCAGACACACTCCCAGCAACCCCATGATTCCACCGGCCGCAATCAGTCCTGAGGCATAAAGACTTCCGGAAGAGATCTCGGTCTCCGCCCCGGAGCCGGCCGTCTCATCGCCGCGGGCCGCAGCCCGATCCACCAGCCATCTCACCACCCCGCCGCAGAAGATCGCCAGCGTGGTCCCTATCGAAAGGTACGCTCCCACGGCAAAGGTCAGCGAGCGCACGCCCAGCAGCTCGATGCCGATCACCAGTCCCACGCCCAGCAGAACCAGGCTCCACGGCAGCCGCCGGCTCAGGATTCCGTTGATCACGGTGGCCATCAACCGGCCCTGCGGCGCAGCCGCCTTCTCGCTGCCGATCCCCTGAATCCATTGAACTTCGATCTTTCCTGTCGCCGGATTGTAGAGATACTTTCCATCCTCCAGGGTGGACGACCCAATGGCATTGAGCACCACATACCGATTGGCGCCGGTCAGGTCCTCGTGTGCCGCCGCTCCCGCCTGCCGCGGTAGCAGCACCGTCACCCGGCTCCGCTGGAAGGCTCCTTGGTTCGTCACACCTTCCGGTAGCGACGCCAGAGAGATTGACCGCGCCAGAGGGAGCTCCTTGAAGCTCTCCAGGCCCTTGTTCATGGCATTCAGCGTCGCCCCAATGGAAAAAACCGACACGATGACACCCACCATCACCGCCACTTGCTGCTTCCACGGGGTCGCTCCTATCAGGAACCCGGTCTTCAGATCCTGGCTGGTATCGCCGGCGTTGGCTGAGGCGATGCACACCATGCCTCCGACGGTGATGGCCAGGGCGCCAAAGGCCGGCGCGGTCCATCCCTTCACCAGGAAGATCGCCGCCACCGCCATCAGGGTTGCGATCGTCATGCCGCTCACCGGGTTGGCGCTGGATCCCATGATGCCCACAATCCGCGACGAAACAGTGACAAACAGGAAGCCGAAGCCCACCACCAGCAGCGAGGCCGCAAAGTTTGCCGGCCAACCCACCTGCGCGCCTGGAATCGGCTTGAACTCCAGAAACAGGAACATCAGTAGAATCAGCGCCAGGCTGCCGCCCACCACCACCGTCATCGGGATGTCGTTCTCGGTTCGCAGCAGCCGGTTCCTCTCCGCTCCCTTACCGAAGCCCATCTTGGCGAACCCGGAGGTAAGGGCGTTCAGGATGGTCGGCAGCGTCCGCAGCAGGGTGATGAGCCCGCTGGCCGCCACCGCTCCAGCCCCCATCGGCCGCACATAGGTTGCCCACAGGTCGCTGGGGCTCATCTGCGCAATGGGCGTCACCCCGGGGTACAGCGGCGCGGCCAGATGCTTGCCAAAGAACATGATGGCCGGCATCAGCACCAGCCAGCTAAATACGCCCCCGGCCAGCATCACCGCCGCCACGCGCGCCCCGATGATGTACCCCACCCCCAGATACTCCGGCGTCACATCGGCCCGGATCGCCGCACCCTTCAGAATCTGCGCCCCCTGCGGATCAAAGTCGGGCGACCAGTTCGGCGTGGCTGGAAACAGCCGCAGCAGATTCTCGTTCTGGAACAGCGTGTACAGACCTCCCAATCCCAGCCCCAGAAACACCCGGCCGGCAAACGAGCCCCCGCGCTCGCCTGCCTGCAAAACGTCCGCGCAGGCCGTCCCCTCCGGATAGGTCAGAACTCCGTGCTCCGCCACAATCAACTGCCGCCGCAGCGGAATCATGAACAGCACGCCCAACCAGCCGCCAAACAAGGCCAACGCAAAGATCCGCGAACTCTCCAAATCAAATCCCAGAAAGATCAGGGCGGGCAGCGTAAAGATCACCCCGGAGGCGATCGACTGGCCGGCGTTGCCGGTGGTCTGCACAATGTTGTTTTCCAGAATGGATGCCCGGCCGAAGGCCCTGAGGATGGAGATCGACAGCACGGAGATCGGGATGCTGGCGGCCACGGTAAGGCCGGCCCGCAGTCCCACATAAACGGTGACGGCGCCGAAGATAACGCCAAAGATCGAGCCCAGCAGCAGCGCCCGCAGCGACAACTCTCTCCTGTCTTCACTGGCTGGAACAAAGGGGCGAAAGGTCGTAGTCTCGGACATCGTGCGAGTCTCCCGCAGTTGGTTCACAGATGTTTCAAGGTGCTTCATTCCATGACGGCTCTCCCACCCGCAGTGAGCGGTTACGCCTCAGGAAACACCGGGAAAGAAAGACGGCACTGCGTCAGTCTACCCGACGGTCAGCAAGTCGGCGAGCGGGAGGATCTACTGCCGGCGCCATCTCCGCCGGCGGCGTCACGCAGGTACCCGGCATCCGTGGGCGCCTGTGAAGTTTCAAGGGGCCGTCCATTCGCTTGAAACCGGAGAAGCTTTTTGGGACGGGCAAGCAGTCACTCTGGCGGAAGTTCCCCCTCTGGAAACAGCTAAGCCTTTGAAGGCCCGAGGGAACCTTGCTTTGTGGGTACTAATGTAGGCTTGTAAAATACTATAGCAATTTTATTGCTCTA
>JAKAQS010000277.1 GCA_021819585.1 Acidobacteriota bacterium | reverse complement strand
CGCAACACCATTGCGGGTGACTCCATAACTTCCTTCAAGGGGACATTTCTAATGAGCGCAAGGCGGGGACATTTCTAATGTGCTATGACATGGATGAAAAATTTTGTTGCGCTTTCTCTTGCCGCAGGCTCGGCTCTCCTGTCTTCAGTCCTGGCCGTTCCGTGCGCCGTCGCCCAGTCGCCAGCCCCGGCAGCCGCCCAGCCGGCAGCCCAGACATCGGCCCAGCCCGCCTATTTGAACCCGCGGTTGCCCGCCGAGGAGCGTGCATGGGATCTCATCAGCCGCATGACCCTTCAGGAGAAGGCCTCGCAGTTGGTCAATCAGGCGCGAGCCATTCCTCGCCTGAAGGTTCCGGCCTACGACTGGTGGAGTGAGGCATTGCACGGCGTCGCCGTGGATGGCACGACGGAGTTTCCAGAGCCGATCGGCCTGGGCGCCACCTTTGATCCCGCTGGGATCCACACCATGGCTGTCGCCATCGGCACTGAGGCTCGCGTGGTCCACCAGCAGTCCGAGAAGGATGGGGCTTCCATCATCTTCCACGGCTTGGACTTCTGGGCGCCCAACGTGAATATCTTCCGCGATCCGCGCTGGGGACGCGGCCAGGAGACCTATGGTGAAGACCCCTTTCTGACCGCGCATATGGCGGTCGCCTTCGTCACCGGCATGCAGGGCGACAACCCGAAGTATTATCGGGTGATCGCAACACCCAAGCACTTTGACGTACACAGCGGCCCGGAGCCGACCCGCCATTTTGCCGACGTGGATGTAAGCCGCCACGACGAAGTAGACACCTACGAGCCGGCCTTCCGGGCGGCCATCGTCCAGGGCAAAGCGGGCTCGATCATGTGCGCCTACAACGCTATTAAAGGGCAGCCGGCCTGCGCGAACCAGTATCTGCTGCAGGATCTGCTGCGTGGCCATTGGGGCTTCCAGGGCTACGTCGTCTCCGACTGCGATGCCGTCCGGGACATCTACAACTTTCACCACTACCGGCCCACACAGGCGCAATCCACCGCCATCTCCATGGAGCGCGGCATGGACAACGAGTGCGCTGACGGTATGGCCAAGGTAAAGGGCGACAGCGATTACCGGCCCTATATCGATGCCGTGCAACAAGGCTATCTCAGCCAAAGCGCCATGGACGCCGCTCTGGTGCGCCTGTTCACCGCGCGGATCAAGCTGGGCCTGTTTGACCCGCCCTCAATGGACCCTTACGCACAGGTCGACCCCAGCCAACTCAACAGCGCTGCGCACCGCGAGCTGGCCCGCAAGCTCGCCGATGAGTCCATGGTGCTGCTCAAGAACGACGGCACGCTTCCCATCCAGCCCAGCGTCCACAGCATCGCGGTGGTTGGTCCGCTGGCGGATCAAACCAACGTTCTGCTGGGCAACTACAACGGAATCCCAACCCACACGGTGACGATGCTCGAAGGTCTTCGGGCGGAGTTTCCCGGAGTCAAGATCACCTACGTGCCAGGAACCCAGTTCTTGAGCAATGCAGGCGATCCGGTTCCCACCGAGCGGCTCTCCACGCCGGACGGCAAGCCCGGTCTGCTGGCTGTGTACGGCAATCCCAGAAACTCTGCCTCGGGCGCCGGACAGCCTGCCAAGCCCCTGGCCAAGCGCATCGAGTCCCAGGTCAACCTGAGCCAGACCAATCTCCCCGCTCAGGCTGCGGGCAGGAAGACCATCAGCGTTCGGTGGACGGGGTTTCTCACGGCGGCGGAGACCGGCGACTACCGGCTCGGCATCCAGGGCAACGGTCATGTATCGGTCCAGGCAAACGGCAAGGCCGTTGCGGATGAGTGGAGAACGCGCGGAGTCCAATCGAAGTTCGGCCGTATCCATTTGGAAAAAGGCCGCCCCGTGACGATCACGGTGGAGTACACCAATCTGAACGGAGTGAAACCCCAAGCGAAGCTGCTGTGGTCGCCGGTGGATGACAATCCCTCGCCGGCCGCAGTCCAGGCCGCCGGCAAGGCGGACCTGGTGATCGCCGTGGTCGGCATCACCAGCCAGCTTGAGGGCGAGGAGATGCAGGTCAGTGAGCCGGGATTCCTGGGCGGCGACCGCACCAGCCTCGATCTGCCCGAGCCCGAAGAGGCTCTGGTGGAGGCGGTTGCCGCCACCCACAAGCCGCTGGTGGTGGTGCTGATGAACGGCAGCGCGCTGGCGGTGAACTGGATCCAGCAGCACGCCAACGCCGTCCTGGAGGCCTGGTACTCCGGCGAGGAGGGAGGAGCCGCCATCGCCGACACGCTCAGCGGCAAAAACAACCCGGCCGGCCGGCTGCCCGTAACCTTCTACAAGGACGCCAGTCAGCTTCCCAACTTTGAAGACTACTCGATGAAGAACCGGACCTACCGTTACTTCACCGGCAAGCCGCTCTACCCATTCGGCTACGGCCTTAGCTACACCACGTTCGCTTACAGCGACCTCAATCTGCCCGCCTCGGATCAGGCCGGCTCTCCGTTGGATGTTTCCGCCACAGTGACCAACACCGGCAAGGTGGCCGGCGATGAGGTAGTGCAGCTCTACCTGAAATTCCCGCAGATCGCCGGAGCTCCGCGGATGGCTCTGCGCGGATTCCAGCGCATCCATTTGGAGCCCGGCCAGAGCGAACCGGTACACTTTCAACTCAAGAATCGCGATCTGAGCATGGTCACTCAGGACGGAGATCCCATCGTCGCCGCGGGAGACTACACTCTCAGCATCGGTGGCGGCCAGCCGGATACGGGGGCTCGATCTGTTACCGGGCACTTCCGCATCGACGGCCAGATCGCCCTGTCGCAGTAGGTGAGCAAGAACCCTCCCGGAGTTCGTCCGGGCGAGCGGCTGCGGCCCTGCACAAAGCCTGCAGGGCCGCAGCCGTCCTGAGATCGCTGTCGCCACACCCGGCGCTTCCCGCCACGCAAGCTCCCTCAGCCACTTTGATCCTCGCCGGGGAAACGCATAAGATCGCACCTATGGCGGATGTTCTCCCCCCACTGGCCTCTTCCGTAGCTTCCGGCGATCAAGCCTCTGCCTCATCCCCTCACCTCTGGCGTCCTTTGAGCAGACGGCGCGCCGCCGTGGAGATCGGCGTGGGCTATGGCCTGATCCTGGTCGTCCTTTGGACCCCGCCCCCGTGGCAACGTCCCCTCTACCTGTTCACCGCGCTGGTGATCGCTGTCATCTTCGGACGCAGCTTTGACAGCGCTCCCTCCATGGGACTGCGCACCGGCAACCTCCTCCGCTCGCTCTGGGTCGCCGGTGTGGCCATGGCGCTCTGCGCCGCCTCGGTCGGGCTGGCCATCGTCTTCCACACCCTCCACTGCCCGCACCGGCCGGTTCCGTTCCTCAAGCGCTACGCCGGCTACGCTCTCTGGTCCTTTGTGCAGCAGCTTTTGCTGCAAGACTTCTTCCTTCGCCGGCTGCGGCGGCTATTGCCCAGCACCGGTCTGGCGGCGTTGGCCACAGCCACCATCTTCTCGTTCGCCCACCTGCCCAGTCCCATCCTCATGGTTATCACCTTTACCCTGGGGCTGGCCTCCTGCCTGCTCTTTCTGAAGTACCGCAACCTCTATCCCCTGGCCATCGGGCACGCCATTCTTGGCATCACGCTGGCCATCACGCTACCCAACGCCGTGATCCACAACATGCGGGTTGGCCGGGGCTACTTCACCTACCGGGCTCCGCATCGCGCCGATCAGCGCAGCCACAGCGACCAGGTGCTGTCCACCAGCGCATGGGTCAACGCCGAGGCGCCCACCCTGCGATCGCGGCGCCAGGCCCGTCCGTAGAAGATGCCCGCCAGAGCCGCCATCAGCACGTATCTCCAGTTGAAGTGCGCGGCCCGCTTGTTGAAGTGGGAGAGCCCGAAGAGCACGGAGGTCGCCATCAAGGCAGGGATTCGCCCCAGCCTCCGTTCGAGAAGATTCTGCATCCAGCCGCGAAAGAACAGCTCCTCAGGAACGGCGATGAACAGGAAGGTGAATCCAAAGGCCCCCGCCGCCTCAGCCAGGGAGGGCCAGCGCGCATGGAAGTGCAGAAACCCCAGCCCCAATCCCAACAGGATCGCGATCGGCGCGTAGAGCGCATACTCCCGCGCGCCGGAGAAGAGATCCCTTGGACGCAGGCGCAGATCGAAGCCCACTCCGTTCAACTGCCGCACCACCAGAAACCCATAGATTCCGGCATCCAGCAGCAGCAGTTTGCTGAATACGGCCAGATGAGGGGGCCAGGCTCCTTCCAGCCAGCGCAGATCCACAGCCAGGCCCAGCCCTCCCAGAACCAGCAGTTCACGCCAACTTCCACGCTGCTGCGGGTCTGCTCTGCGAGCGTCCTCAAGCAGCGCCGCCACAGCCACCGGCAGCAGAAGGTAGACGGCCAGCCAGCGCAGGTGAAAGTCTCCGCAGGCACAGGCGACCAGCGCATACGGAACGACCAGCACTGCGGGAGATATCAAACGCCCCCAGGCGGCCAGCGCCCCGGGCCGCCGGAACAGCCCCTGCGCCCAGGCTTGCATCCGTTCTCCGCCGAAGCCCAGCACCAGCAGCGGCAGCAGAGTCAGACAGGCCGCGACGAGCATCATTCCCCACGCCGCTGGGCTGTATTCGCCGATCCGGGCCAACCACGACATGCCTCTACGATAGCAACTGCCGAAGTGGATCGCGGTTAGGAACAAAGATCGCTCCAATCGCAAAATACGAACCCCTCTATGCGGGCGGTTGGTATAAACTGCGAGCCGACCGCCCGCGCCCGATCGAAGAGGCACGCGCCGAATCCGCCGCCCTCGGCCCTCCCTTGTTTGCGCTGGAAATCGGGAATGAAGCCGATGCCTGCGAAAGAGCAAAATCATTCCCCCCTCCCCCCCAAAAAAGAAATAGACATGGAGATGGTTTGCCCATATATCTGTAAAGGATTACAATTCTCGCCACTGGGGGAAGCTGATCA
>JAKAQS010000276.1 GCA_021819585.1 Acidobacteriota bacterium | reverse complement strand
CGCCCGGCCTGCGGCCATTATTACGGAGGAAGATGAGGCCCGCCGCATCTGGCATCTGCGTGAGTCGGCTCTGGGCGCGACGGTGTTTGTTCCGGGCGAACCCCATGGCTGGGAGGGTTGGGAGGACGCCGCAGTCCCACCCGAGCGGCTGGGATCTTACCTGCGGCAGCTCTTTGCCCTGATGAGCCGGTTTGGTTACCGCAGTCCCATCTACGGCCACTTTGGCCAGGGCTGCGTTCACCTGCGCATCAACTTCGACTTTGAGAGCGAGTTGGGAGTGGCTCGCTACCTGGAGTTTATTGACCTGGCGGCCGATATCGTGGTGGCCCATGGAGGTTCGGTCTCCGGCGAGCACGGCGACGGTCAGGCACGGTCCTCGCTGCTGCCCAAGATGTTCGGTCCGGAGCTGATCCAGGCCTTTCGGGAGTTCAAAGCGGTGTGGGATCCCACCAACAAGATGAACCCCGGAAAGCTCTCGGTTCCGGCGGGCATGGCGGCGGAGATCTACACCCCGGCGGACAACCTGCGGATTGGTCCCGGCGTCAAGCCGGAGCCGGTAGAGACGTTCTTTTCGTTTCCCAACGATCCGCGCTCGCACGCAGCGGATTCCAGCGGCAAAGGCTCTCTCGCCGAAGCCACGCTGCGTTGCGTCGGGGTTGGGGCGTGCCGCAAGGAGGGCGCGGGCGCCATGTGCCCAAGCTATATGGCCACGCGCGAGGAGATGCACTCCACTCGCGGCCGCGCCCATCTGCTCTGGGAGATGCTGGAGGGGGATCTGCTCAAGAGGGACTGGTCGAGCCCGGCGGTGAAGGAGGCTTTGGATCTTTGCCTCTCCTGCAAGGCCTGCAAGAGCGAGTGCCCGGTGAATGTGGACGTTGCCACCTACAAGTCCGAGTTTCTGGCTCATTATCACCAGACCAACCCGCACCCTCTGCGGGACTACGTCTTCGGCTTCATGGACAAGTGGGCGCGGATGGCCTCGGTGATTCCGGGCCTCACTCCCCGGCTGGCCAATCTGCCCCTGCAGATTCCCGGGGTGCGCGACGGAATCAAGGCCGGCCTGGGGATTGCGGCGGAGCGCAAACTGCCGCAGTTTGCCGCGCGCAGCTTTCAAAGCCGGGCCAGGCGAGCCGGCTCCGCTGGAACTTCGTCGCATCCGCCTGCTCAGAGCGTGGTGCTGTGGCCGGATACCTGGAACAACTACTTTCATCCCCAGGCGCTGGAGGCTGCGCGAGGCGTGCTCGCAGGCGCCGGTTTCCAGGTGGAGGTTCCGCATGAGCACGTCTGCTGCGGGCGTCCGTTGTATGACTTTGGGCTGCTGGATCAGGCGCGAAGTTACCTACTGCGGATCCTGCGGATTCTGGCTCCGCAGATCGACGCCGGTCTGCCGATTGTGGTGCTGGAGCCCTCCTGCGCGAGCGTCTTTCGCGATGAGCTGTGCAACTTCTTTCCCCGGGACGATCGCGCCGCAAGGCTGCGCGATCAGACCTTCCTGCTGAGCGAGTTCCTGCTGCAAAAGGCGCCGCAGTACAAGCCACCAGACCTTGCCGGCCGCGACGTGATCGTCCACGGACACTGCCACCACAAGTCCGTCTTCAGCATGAAGGCAGAGGTGGAGCTGCTGCGGCGGACCGGCGCGGAGGTGACGGTGCTGGACGCAGGCTGCTGCGGCATGGCCGGCCCGTTCGGCTTTGAACGAGAGAAGTACGAGATATCGCAGACGCTGGCCAACCGCGTTCTGCTGCCCGCGGTCCGCCAGGCATCCGCCGAAACGTTGCTGCTGGCCGATGGATTCAGTTGCCGGGAGCAGATTGCGCAGAACTCTCCGCGGCGCGCCGTGCATCTGGCGGAGATCCTGAAGAAAGAGGAGAAGAAGGGAACGAAATGAGCATCACGCAGGCCCAGATTGCGGAGATTGTCGCCCGGGTGCGAGCGCGGCGTCCGCTGGTGCATCACATCACCAACTACGTTACGGTGAATGGCGTGGCCAACATCACCCTGTGCATGGGCGCTCTGCCGGTGATGGCCCAAGCCAAGGAAGAAGTCGAAGAGATGGTGGAGTCCGCCGGCGCGCTGGTGCTCAACCTGGGCACGCTGTGGCCGGAACAGGTGGAGGCGATGATCCTGGCCGGACGTCGCGCCAACCAGCTCGGCATACCCATCATTCTGGATCCGGTTGGCGCTGGAGCGACAAAGATGCGCACGGAGAGCGCTCTGCGGCTGCTGGATGAGCTTTCGATTACGGTGGTTCGCGGCAATGCGGCAGAGATGGCCGTCCTGGCCGGGGCAGAGGCCGGAGCAGAGGCAACGATCAAGGGCGTGGAGTCCATCGGTGACTGCGCCGATCCCGCTGGAATCGCGACGAAGCTGGCCCGTCAGCGCCACTGCGTTGCCGCCGTCACCGGCCCGGTGGATGTGGTCAGCGATGAGACCCGCTGCGTGCGTGTGGCAAACGGTCATGCCATGATGGGCAGAGTTACCGGAACGGGATGCATGGCCACGGCGGCGATTGGGGCCTGCACGGCGGTGGAACCCGACTTCGTCCTGGCCACGGCGGCGGCTCTGGCCGCCTACGGGCTCTCCGGCGAACGGGCCGCCGCGCGGTCGCGCGGTCCAGGAACCTTTCAGGTCCAACTCTTTGACGCTGTTGCGGAACTGAACGCGCAGGATCTGCTCTCCGGCGTTCGGGTGAGGGAAGAGCATACTTCCGTCTAAAAGCATGATCGGTGTAGGAATACTCCGGCGGCTCGGCTTCCATGGCGGCTTCCAGCATCCAGGTTCCCAGCGGGTGGGCCGGTTTGAGTGGAACGAAAGCGGCGCTGCGCGCCCTCTTCGCCCTGTCGCCGGTTGGGATGATGCCGGCAGCGAGTGGTTCCGCAACGATCTTCGACCGGATACAATGGAGAGGATGTTTCATCCGGACAAAATCTCGGTGATTGGTGGTTTGCTGGGCCTGGCCGGCGTGTTGGTGTGGCGCATACGCGAGGGCCGCACCGCGGTCACGCTGAAGAAGATTGTGATTCCCCCCTTGGGCATGGCCAGCGGTTTTTCCATGTTTCTGGTTCCTCAGTTTCGCTTTCCCTGGACGTGGGGCATCGTGGCGTTTCTGATCGGGGCGGTCGGCCTCGCCTATCCTCTGCTGCGCACCTCGCGTCTGGTCGTGCAAGGCAAGGACATCATGATGCAACGCTCGACGGCCTTCTTCACCGTGATCCTGGTGCTGGCCGCGGTGCGCATCCTGGCCCATGGTTACTTCGATCAACTGCTGAGTGTGGAGCAGTCCGGCGCCCTGTTCTTTGTGCTGGCCTTTGGGATGATCCTGCGCTGGCGCGCCAACATGCTGCTCGAGTACCGCAGACTGACGGCAGGCAGTGAGTCTCCGGCCCTGGAGCAGTCCCTGCGTAGCTAAAGCGGCAAGCCAGGGGCGCGGAGAGAAAAACCCTGGCGCCGGCGGCGGGCCTGCGCACTGGGCTCATCTCTTGCCGTAGTTTCTTTGCAGCCCGACACCAAGGGAGAGAGCATGCTGCGCTGGGTGGAGCGATTGCTGGCAGGGGTCGGGTTGCTGGTGGTGGCGGCCGTGCTTGCGGTTCTGGTGACCTATGAAACGGTTCCGACCAGGAATACCCGTCTGAGGCGCTTCGATACGATCCTGGTGCTGGGTTGTCCTGCGCTGCTCGACGGCAAGCCATCCGCGGAGGAGCGAGCGCGAGTCAGCGAGGGGGTCAAGGAGTTCAAGGCGGGCCGCGCCGGGCACATCCTCTTTACCGGCGGACCCACGGAGAACAGCTTTGTGGAGGGCCAGGTGATGGCCGGCCTGGCCGAGGAGATGGGAGTGCCGGCGGCGGACGTGGTGGTCGAAGGCCAGTCGCAGGACACGATTCAGAATATCTACTTCAGCTACAAGCTCATGCAACAACGGGGCTGGACCAGCGCCGAGGTCGTCAGCTCCTTCTACCATCTGCCCCGAGCGGGGTTGATTCTCCAGCACTATCCTTTCGCATGGAGAGAGCAGGGCGTCCCCTTGCCGCCCCAGATCGGGTTGAGAGAGACCCTGGTCATCTACGAAACGGAGGCCGTCTATACCACCCAGTTGCGCTGGTTCGGCTTTCCGGCTTCGCCCTACCTGCCTTGAGGGATCTTCACGGCCGTTGAGGCCGGAGGCCCGGAGAATCGTCGGTTCTTCCCCGGATGATGCCAGGAGGATGGCTCCATGGCGTCACCTCTGCGCCCCCTTCTTTACGGCTTCGCATCCAAGCGGCTAGGATTCGGGATGCCGGGATCCTCGATCAACCGTCGCCGGCCAACCGAACCATCGCCGGCCAACCGAACCATCGCCGGCCAGCCGAACCGTCGCCGGCCAGCCGAAGAAGTTACCCGCAGGAGGAAGCTTTTATGTCCCTGACTGTCAACGGAGTGCCGCACCCCGTCCAGAACGGGGAACGCCTTATCGATCTTCTCCATCGGGTGGGGGGCGGCGGCGCTGAGGTTCCGCAGGTCTGCTATCACCGGCAACTGGGCCCTATCCAAACCTGTGACACCTGCATGGTGGAGGTGGATGGGCGGCTGGTGCGAGCCTGCGGCACAGAGGCCGCCGATGGCATGAACGTGCTGACCCGCTCCGAGCGGGCGCTGGGAGCGCAGCGCGAGGCGTTTGACCGCATCCTTGGCAACCACATGCTCTACTGCACGGTCTGCGACAACAACAACGGCAACTGCACGGTACACAACACCACCCGGCTGCTGCAGGTGGAGCACCAGCAGATTCCTTACCAGCCGAAGCCCTACGCCAAGGACTTTTCCAATCCCTTCTATCGCTATGATCCGGACCAGTGCATCCTTTGCGGGCGCTGCGTGGAGGCCTGCCAGAACCTGCAGGTGAATGAGACGCTGAGCATCCGCTGGGAGGACGAACATCCGCGCGTGCTGTGGGATAGATCGG
>JAKAQS010000275.1 GCA_021819585.1 Acidobacteriota bacterium | reverse complement strand
ACGCCGCTGCCATGCGCAAGCTCGCTGCTGAGATGGAGGTGCGGTTGAACCGAATTGCATGGAACGGCCGATTTTATACACACTGGGTAGCTGAGGATCCCGAGTTCAAGCCCGACCTTGGTGTCGACATGTTGAGCCAGGTCTCTCTTTCGAACGCCTATTCTCTCAACCGCGGCATTGCTCCGCACATGGCCTGCGCAATTATTGACTCCTACCAGTCGATCCGCAGTGAAATGCCCTCGACCTCTCCTGGCGAGTTCTATTCCATCTATCCTCCATTCCCGAAAGGTTTCGGTTCGGAAGAAGGTGTTTGGAATTACGTCAACGGGGGCGTGCTGGCATGTACGGCCGGCGAGCTTGCGCGCGGTTGTTTTCAGCACGGGCGCGTGGAGTATGGGGTCGACATCTTGAAACGCATCAGCACGATTGCAAGGCAGCATCGTGATTTTCTCCCCGGCATCTTGCGCGGAAAGCAACCCGAGCGGCCTGCGACACAATTCACGCCGGTCGATCTCAGCGCCCAGGCGAATTGCGACACAGGGGCAGGCGCCGATGGAGTGCCGGGATGGGTTGACAACCCCGAACTTTACCTCATTGACTTCCCTTCCGGGCGGCATGAGTTCCGGGGAGTGCCATTTCAGATCGCATCCAGCCGGCAGAACGGCCATCGCGTCTGTATTGGTTTGTCCTCCGCTCCACGTTATGCAACAAAAGTGAATGTTTCCGTACATCGACCCTGCCAGTGCTTTTACATGCTTCATGCCTGTGCCGGCGACGCGCTCACCGTGGGCAAGCTCACCATTCATTATGCGGACGGTATCAGGGAGGTCCAATACATCGAGCGCGGCGTCAATGTCGGCAACTTCTGGGCGCCCGAGGAAGCGGACGAGTTCAACATGCGCTACGGAACGCTCACGCTGGACCGTATGCAAATCGCGTGGCGGGGCCGCTCACCGCAAATTGACAACGTGTGTGTGTGGATCGCAACCTTCACACCGCGCCGGAAGGATGTCGCAATCGCCTCCCTGGAGATGGAAAGCATGGAAACCGAGTCCAAATGGCTGGTAATCGCCGTGACCCTCTCCAATATGCCGCCCTTCCTGCCGCCGTGGAACGATGTCTCAACGGGTATGCCCAACAACTGGGGCGCGGGATGCGTTGTGGCGGCTCTGCTTGAAGGGCTCGCGGGCGTGGAGGATACCGGCGCCGGATTTCGCGCGGTGCGCCTCGCACCGCGATGGCTCGCCGCCAATGTGCCCTCGGCGGAGGTAACAGTGCGCTATCCCTCCTCAGCCGGTTACTGCGCTTATAAATGCCAAACCAACGATCGCGGTCTGAAGATGGAGTTTACCGGCAACGCGGAATCTTTCGAGCCGCGGATTCTGCTCCCAGCCGGTCGCAAGGCACAGGCCGTGCGTCTGGATGGCCGGCCCGTCACGCCTCATCCGCGTACGATTGAAGCCTCGACGTACCTCGTTTTACCCCAGACCGGCATGGGCATCCATCGTCTCGAAGTTGACTTCGCATAGCTGCGCACGGCCGCCATGCGTGCGGCGCATTCGCGGCGAAGTAGACGCTTCCCGTGCAGGCGCGACCTTTTGCCGGGTTGGGGACGCCTGCGAAGGACGCAGCTCACTTCTTATCGAGAATCTTCTCCTGCCAGCCGTCCGGCGTCATATCCTTGCGCGTCGGATAGAACGGAGGGCACTCGCGCGAGTCCTTATCGTAAGGCGCGATACCGCTGGTCTCGAGAAAGTGTGTCAGCAGCGCCTCCTGTAGCTCTGCCTGAACAGCGGTGGCGCCGGACGTACCGTATAGGTTGTTGCGCTCCTGCGGGTCGTCGCGATAGCTGTACAACTCGCTCCGGTCCTGTGGACGCATAATGAGCTTGTGTGTCCGCGTGCGGATCATGGCGCTTCTCGAGACCGTTATCGGCTGCTCGTTCTGGAGACTTATCTTTCCCACGTACTCCCCTCCGCCGGACCCGAGAGGTTCGAAGCACTGCGGTTCGTACACGTTGTATCCACCCTCAGCGAATGCAGCGCGGTTGGGATCGCCGGCCAGGCCGGCCATTTGCGGTAGCAGGCTGCGCGAGAAATGAGTGTGCGTGGCGGTTGTCCCCGCCAGGTCGAGCACCGTCTGCATCACGTCGTAGAGTTCAACCATATCTTCCGCGACTACACCCGGCGCGCCTCCGGGCACGCGCGCAATCAACGGAACGTGCGTCAGGCAGTCTTCCAGCCCGCTGGGCCACTTCTCCACCAGCCCGAAGTCGCCGGCGTAGTCGCCGTGGTCCGACAGCAGGAACAGTGCTGTGTTCTTTGTGCTATTCGTGCGATCAAGCGCCTCCATCACCTCACCCAGCAGCCAGTCGGTATAGCTTACCTGCCCGTAGTAGATGGCACGAATCTTGCGCAGCGTCGCCTCATTCAACATTTCCAATCCGTACATCTCGCGCATTCCAGCTTGGAAACTGGGCTTGTTCTTCAGCCCAGGTGGAATTGGCGCCGGAACCTCGGAGGGCGAGTACATGTTGTAAAAATCCTTGGGCGCGGTATAGGGAGGATGCGCCCCGATTAACGGAAGGAATATACAAAATGGCCGCTCGTGCTCCTTTCGTTCAAGGATTTCAATCGCTTTTTGAACACATGCATAGTCGTTGGTCTGGCGCCGGTCGCCCATCGGCGAATAAAGCATGGTCAGCGCCCCGGGCGTAAGTTGAAGGGGAGGGTCGGATTTGTGCGTACCTTGATAGAGCGTTTCGCTCCATTCCGTCACACTATCGTAGAAGCACTGCGCGGCTAGCGCGTCGTTCTTGCCATACCAGAAGACGTCGTAGCCGGCTCGCCGGAGGTAGCGGAAGAGATTCGGCTCCTCGGGCCGCAAATAGTAGAAAAGACTGCGATGACCGCGAACGCTCGTTGGCCATCCCGTTAGCAGGCTGCAGCGCGATGCGCCACAAACCGGAAACTGCACATGGCAGTTTGCGAATCGCGTTCCGTCTTTTGCCAGCCGATCGAAGTTCGGCGTACGTGTGACGGGGTTCCCATAACAAGCTAGACTGTCTGCCCGCGTTTCGTCCGGCAAAAAGATCACGAGGTTGCGCCGTTCGTTGTTGTGCGGCCGTGCTCCGGATCCGGAGGGGCTAGTCTGCTCGCCCACCGTCACCACCGGCGGTGTGAACGGCGCAGCGCCGGCGATCCCGCCCAGCAGACCTGCTCCGGTCATTCCCAGAAAGTTGCGTCGATTCAGATCTTGATTCATCGTTGCCACCCGACGGCCGTCGTGAGCGAATTGCCGGCAACATCGTCGACGTTCCCCCCGACAGGCTGGAGCGGGCTATTCGGAAAACCCGTTTTGGCCGGCCCGATCGCGATGCGAAGGTAGCGGTGACGTGAGATCAATTCGGTCGAAATGGTCTTCTTGCTCTTCATCGTCACCAAGCTAAGAAAACCGGTTCTTCCTGGCAAGTACCAAACGGTAAGGTTCCGCGATCACCAAAGGCTGCGGAATAGGTGATTCATAATGAATGACTTATAGAGCGGCATCGCTTTAGATGAGCCGCCGTAACATACCTCATTCCCGGCCTGTAAAGCGTTGTACTTGCGAGAAGAAACCGCCGGCCCCAACCTGACCATCTGGGAAAAGAAAATGCCGATGGTTGTCCAGGCGGCTACCTCCTGCGCGGAACCGGGCGCGCCAGCAGGCATTCGAATACGGCCACCAAGGTCCGTCCTGGTTACCTTCCAGCAAGCTGACACGAAGGCGGTGGGTTGTGCCGCAGGGGGAGACGGTTCGCAAAGGTTATCTGTTTCTCAGACGCCTTTTGACGGCGACGTCTGGGCGCATGGGAGAAGTTGCTCAAGGGTAAAGTACGGGCTAGCACCAGCATGAGCCGCCCAGGATAACTCTCCGCAAAGCAATTCGTTAGCGGATGATCCTGGAATCTGCTCAGGTATCTTGCCGTTCCATACTTGCGCGCAAATAGCTGACCGTCTACACCTGCCCTATCGTCACCAGGAGTTCCCGCACTCCGCGGCGAACCGGCAAACCATCCGCAACAAATAGCCGGGCGTGCGGGCCCGGCTATGGAGTTTAGATATTGTGTTTTCACGGTTTAGAAGCATGTTGTCGATTGGTTTGATCTCGATCTTGCCATTTGCATCGTCGACGGCGCAAAGGCCACCCGACCCGTTGCTCAAGGGCTTTGAAGATCCGCCCCAAAGCGCCCGTCCGCTGGTGTGGTGGCACTGGATGAACGGCAACGTCACCGAGGAGGGGATCAAACTCGATCTGCGCTGGATGCATCGCATCGGCCTCGGCGGCTTTCAGACCTTCGATGCGGCCGTTGCTACCCCTCAGGTCGTCAAGACGCGCCTGGTCTATATGACCCCAGCATGGAAGGACGCATTTCGTTATGCCATAGACCTTGGCAACCGCTACGGGATGCAAATGGCTATTGCCGGTTCGCCCGGATGGAGTGAATCCGGTGGCCCCTGGGTTGCACCCGCCGATGGCATGAAGAAGTACGTCTGGAGCGAGACCATCATTGGCGGCGGTAAACTCTTCGCAGGAAAGCTTGCGACCCCACCCGCGGTCACCGGTCCGTTTCAGAATCTTCCGCTGGACTCGTCAGCCGGGAGTAAGCCTGCGCCGCGGGACTATGCGGATTCCGTCGTCGTTGCCTATCGCCAACCGAAGACCGATCTCCTGCTGGAGCATCCTTCCATCACAGCCAGTAGCGCCTCGCTCGACGCCGCCCTGCTCACTGACGGCGATCTCTCGCGAAACGCGAAACTGCCCATCCCGCCCCCAGGGCAAGCTGCCTGGATTCAGTACGCATTTCCGCGCCCCGTCACCATTCGCGCGGTGACCTTGGCTGCCAGGGATCCGAAGGACTACATTGCGGCCATCTACGGCTTTGCTGTCACGCGGAGATCCCTTGAAGCCGGCAACGACGGCCGCGCCTGGCGCACAGTCGTGCAG
>JAKAQS010000274.1 GCA_021819585.1 Acidobacteriota bacterium | reverse complement strand
CTGTTTCGCCGGCCATCGTCAGAATGCTGTACAGTGGTCTTGCCGTCGAGAAATTTGCAGCGAACGGCGAATAAAGTCTTATCTATTTGTCTCACCCGAGGGGGCAACCCCACTCCTACACCTTCCGAACGCTATCTTTCCGTGCCGGATCCATCGCCTGAGTTAGCGCAATATCTTATCCCCTGGGTTGGGGAAGACTGACGGAAGAGGTTGCGGCGCCTCGCTGCTCCTCCACGGAAGATGCTCTACAGCACCTGTTTGGCGATGGTGGCCAGTTGCATATTTGAGGTGCCTTCGTAGATGGAGCCGATCTTGGCGTCGCGGTAGAGTTTCTCGACGGGGTAGTCCTTGACGAAGCCATAGCCGCCGAAGATCTCCACAGCCTCGCTGGCGACCCGCTCGGCGACCTGGGAGACGAAGTACTTGGTCATGGCGGCCTCTTTGAGAAAGGGCAGACCGGATTGCTTGCGCCGGGCGGTGTTGTAGACCATCAGGCGGCTGGCCTCGACTTCTGTGGCCATCTCGGCGAGGGTGAATTGCACGGCCTGAAACTCGGCGATCGGCTTGCCGAACTGCTGGCGCTCCTGACTGTAACGAACCGCGTGCATCCAGGCCCCTGTGGCCAGGCCGAGAAGCTGGGCGGCGATGCCGATGCGTCCTTCGTTGAGGGTCTCGATGGCAATCTTGTAGCCCTTGCCGACCTCTCCGAGGATGTTGGCGGCGGGAACGCGGCAGTCGTCCAGAAGCAGTTCGCAGGTGGAGCTGGCGCGAATGCCCAGCTTGTCTTCTTTTTTGCCGACGGAGAAGCCGGCCATGGATCTTTCCACCAGGAAGGCGGTGATACCTTTGTAGCCGGCTGCGGGGTTGACGGTGGCGAAGACGATAAAGAGACCGGCCTCGGCGGCGTTGGATATCCATAGTTTGCGGCCGTTGAGGATGTAATCGTCGCCGTCGGCGCGGGCAGTGGTCGCCAGGGCGAAGGCATCCGAACCGGAGCCGGCCTCGCTGAGCGCATAGGAGCAGACCGTATCGGTGGCCAGGCGGGGAAGGTAGCGCTGTTTCTGCTCCTGGTTGCCCCAGCGCAGCAGCGCATTGACCGTGAGCGTGTTCTGGACGTCGACCAGAACCCCGATGGCGGGATCAACGGCGGAGACCTCCTCGACGGCCAGGATGGAGCTGAAGAAGGATCCGCCGACGCCGCCGTACTCCTCCGGTATCTCGATGCCCATCAGGCCAAGTTCGAAGAGTTTGGAGATAATGGCGGGGCTCATCTTCTGCGCCTCATCCATCTCGCGCACCAGAGGAGCGATCTTGTTGCGAGCGAATTTGCGGACCGTATCCTGCAAAAGCTGTTCTTCAGGGGTCAGGTTGGAGAGAGGCGTCGGAAGGGCAGTTACGTTGGCGGGTGCATCCATGGGAAGGGTCTCCAGAAAAGAGTTGCGTGCTTATTCTACCCGAGGGTAAATTAACAGACTAGCGGTGCAAAGAGCAACAAGCTCGATCTGGAAGCAGAGCCAGAAAGAAACTCCGGGCGATGTCATCCTATGGGAGAAAGAGCGCCACTGGAAAGTGGGGGAGCGAAACAGATGCGGATCTTGACACTGATACGACAGGTTCTGGACGCGGAAGAGAGTGTCCGAGTGCGGGACGGCGCGGTGGAACTGGAAGGCAGCAAGCTGGTGATGGACACCATGGATGAGTATGGGGTCGAAGAGGCGCTGCGCCTGCGCGAGAGCGGAGCTGCGGCTGAGGTTGTGGTGGTGGCCGTCGGGCCGGCCCGCGCTGAAGAATCGATCCGAACGGCGCTGGCGATGGGCGCGGACCGCGGAGTGCATGTGGTCACCGATGTTGCTCTGGACGCGATTGCGCTCAGTGCGGTGGTGGCGCAGATCGCGCGTGACGAGGGCGCAGAGCTGATCTTCTGCGGGGGGCAACAGGCGGACTGGGATAGCCAGGCGCTGGGCGCCGCAACGGCAGAGCGATTGCAATGGCCGCAGGCGACCTGGACCAGCCAGTTGGAGATGAAGGGGTCAACGCTGGTGGGCAAGCATGAGGTCGACGAGGGAAGCGAGACCTTTGAGCTTCAGTTGCCGGCGGTGGTGACCACCCAACAGGGGCTGAATGAGCCACGCTATCCGACGCTGCCCAACATCATGAAGTCCAAGAAGAAGGAGATTCGCAAGGAGATACTGGAGACTTTTGGCGCGGTTCCCAGGATAAAGGTCACGGGCCAGGAGATTCAGGTGAAGGAGCGAATGCGGAAGATTCTGGATGGCAAGGATGCGGCGGCGGCCGCTGCGCAGTTGGTAAAGATGTTGCGGGAAGAAGCTGGGGTGATTGCATGATCTTGATTGTGGCGGAGCATTCCAATGAAGTCTTGAGCAAGAGTGCCTATGAACTTGCCCAGGCGGCGCGTCAGTTGCAGAGCGAGATGCCGGAGGCGGGTGAGGTGACGGCGGTGGTGCTGGGCAGCAATATTGCTGCGGCGGCTTCGGCTGCCGGGTTGATCGCCGATCAGGTGCTGGTGGCGGATCTGCCGGCGTTGGCGCAGTATGATGCCGAGATCTGGTCCGCGGCCGTGGCGCAGATTGCTCGCGAGGGTGAGGCGCAGGTGGTGATGATCGCCGGAAGCCGCAGTGGGCGGGAGTATAGCCCCAGGGTTGCGGTCAAACTGGACGCGCCTCTGCTGGAGGATGTGATCCGCCTGCACCATGAAAAGACCGGTGAGGCCGGGCAGGGGACGTTGCGCGCCGACCACTACACGTTTCTGTCCCGGGTGACGGAGCATATAGAGGCGCAAGCGCCAGCGGTGGTGGTTACCGTGAAGCCGGGCTCGTTTGCTCCCGTTGCTCCCGGTAGCACGCCAGCCGAGCAGTTCGATGTGGATCTGGAGCTGCCACAGAGCCGTTTGAAGGTGACCGGAAGCATCAAGGAAAAGACGGGGCGAATTGCGCTCACGGAGGCCGAAGTCGTGGTCTCCGGTGGACGCGGTGTTGGCACCCAGGAGGGGTTTGCGCAACTGGTGGAGGGACTGGCGGACCAGTTGGGGGCAGCCGTAGGGGCCACGCGAGCCGTGGTGGACGCCGGCTGGCGATCCTACTCGGAACAGGTTGGCCAGACCGGCAAGACAGTGCAGCCGAAGTTATACGTCGCCGTGGGCATCTCGGGCGCCGTACAGCATCTCTCCGGCATGAACAAGAGCAAATGTATCGTTGCCATCAACAAGGATGCGGATGCGCCCATCTTCAAGATCACCGACTACGGAGTGGTCGGGGATGCGAAGGAGATTGTACCGGCGATCCTCGCGGAGTTGCGCAGCTAAGGTCGGCGTGGCGGCCGCAGGCGCGGTCCAAGCCATTGCAACGCAAAATGATGTCGGGGAGGAGTTCGAATGCTTCCATTCTCGCAGAAGATCATCTTCCTGCTCTTTGCGGTGCTCACCGGGTCCATCGGTGGCTGGGGGTTTTATCGGCTGTATCTTCGCATTCGCGCCGGGCGGCCGGATCCGGAACAGCGTTGGAACGTATTGCCTCGCCGTTTGGGCTATGCGCTGGCAACGACGCTGTTGCAGAATCGAACCTTTCGCAAACGGCCGGTGGTGAGCTTCTTCCATTCGTTGATCTTCTATGGATTCAGCTTCTATATCCTGGTCAATCTGGTGGATGCAGTGGAGGGGTACCTGCCGCTTCCCGTCTCTTCGGCGAACTGGGCCGGGGCAACGTACAATCTGCTGGCGGATGTCTTCAGCGCGCTGGTGATGGTGGGCGTTGTGGCGCTGGTGGTGCGGCGCTTCTGGTTGCCCGCAGCCAGGGACTTTCGCTTCAACCCGCGAACGCTGCTGCATGAGGATGTGCGCAAGCGGTATATCATGCGAGATTCGCTGATCGTCTCCTGCTTCATTCTGTTCCATGTGGGCAGCCGGGAGTTGGGCGCTGGGGCGCGGCTGGCCATGGAGGGGACAGACCGCTTTCAACCCTTTGCGTCCCTGCTCTCACATGCCTTTTCCCCGGCTCACGCCATGGCGTGGCGGATCTTTGGGTACTGGGGAGCTTTGGGGAGCGTGTTGCTCTTCCTGATGTACTTTCCATATACCAAGCACATCCACCTGATGATGGCGCCGCTGAAGTACATGGTGGCCCGGGAGGCGTCATCCGGTGTTCTGCCGGCGTTGGATCTGAATCTGGAGAGCGAGGGCTCCGGGCAGGAGCCGAAGCTGGGGACCCGGCGTCTGGAGGATCTGAGCTGGCCGCGACTGCTGGACGCCTATGCCTGCATTCAGTGCAATCGGTGCCAGGATGTCTGCCCGGCGGCGACGACCGGAAAGGTGCTCAGTCCAGCGGCGCTGGAGATCAACAAACGCATGGAGTTGAATGCGCTGGCGCGCCGTGGAAGGCAGTTTGAGCAGGGGTTGGAGAGCCCGCGGGCACTGCTGGAGTTCGCCCTTTCAGCAGAGGCGTTGTGGGCCTGCACGACCTGTGGGGCGTGCATGGAGGTCTGCCCGACGCAGAACGAGCAGATGCTGGACATCATCGACGTGCGACGGCAACAGGTGATGATGGAGGGAGAGTTCCCGGCGCAGTTGCAGATGGCGTTTCGGGGAATGGAGCGGGCCGGCAATCCATGGGGCATGAACCGCGATCACCGGCTGGCATGGGCTGAGGGGCTGGTGGTTCCGACGGTGGAGGAGAGCCCTGCGCCGGATGTTCTCTACTGGGTGGGCTGCGCGGCCAGTTATGATCCGCAGTCGCAGAAGACGGCGCGCGCCTTTGTGCAGTTGCTCACACGGGCGGGGGTGAACTTTGCTGTGCTGGGCAAGAAGGAGAGCTGTACCGGCGATACCGCTCGGAGGGCCGGCAATGAGTATCTTTACCGGCAGTTGGCAGAGCAGAATATCGCCACGCTGACGGCTCTGCACCCAAAGCTGATTGTGGCTACCTGTCCGCACTGCATGAATACGATCGGGAAGGAGTATCGGCAGCTTGGGGGCGACTTCAAGGTG
>JAKAQS010000273.1 GCA_021819585.1 Acidobacteriota bacterium | reverse complement strand
CCGCCCACGCCAAGGATGACGATATCGCCCTTCACGGACGAAAGATCGCGTACCGTCGCTTCCGATGGCTCGCTCAGGATCTCTTCCAGCTCTTCCACGTCCCTGATCGAAGCGCCCTTTTGAAAAGTTTCCATCGTCCTGTTCCTTTCGGCCTTTCCTCCAAATGCAAACACTCTCTGCCCGTGTTGCGGCCAGACATCCATGAGATTGACTCCGCTCCGCTACTGCTTCACCGTCCGCCAATGACGCCAGAATCAGTTATCGCGGGCGAGGGGCATAGGCTTCGATTCGGGCGTACGGCAAAAATTGAGGCCGCCCCGGCCATGCACGCCACTGTGGTCAGCCTCCACACAAGCTCGTAACTGTGCGAGGCCTCAAATGCCTTTCCCGCCAGCCACGAACCAACCCATTGGCTGATCGAAAAGCCCGCCACAACCACAGACAACAGCACACCAAGGCTCGATACCCCGAAACTCTCCGCCAGCACCAGGGGAATCAACATGTAATCAGCCCCCATCGCGAATCCGAAGACCACGGCAAAGGCCCCGAGCACGGCCGGATGTCCCGCAAAAAACAGCAGCGGCATGCCCGCGCCAATAAGAAGATAAAACAGCGCCATGGTATTTTTCTTGAGAAACCTGTCTGCAAGATGGCCCGCCAACACCCGTCCCCCGAGACTGGAGACAAGCAGCAATGAAAGGAACCGCGCCGCGGAGGTCGACGAATAATGCTCGTCCTCCAGATACAGAACAAAATGCTGGATGACAACATTGATCGCCCCGAGAACAAAAACCGTCCCCGCCAGAATCAGCCAGAAGTTGGGGCTGCCAATCGCCTCCTTCAGGCTCGTCGAGCGTCCAGCCCCTTCGGACGCCTCTTCTTTCTGCGACGGTTCGTAGAGCCCGTCCGGCAACAAACCAATCTCTTCTGGAGACGACTTTGTTACCCAGAAACCGACCGGGAACAGCACCGCCATGATGACCGCGCCGGACGCTTCTAACGCGGACCGCCAACCGAACGTCCGAATCAGGAAATCCGCCGCGGGCGGAGCCACCACTCCGCCAAGTCCCAGCCCCAAATAGGCATAGCCCATCGCCTGGCCTCGCCTACCCTTGAACCATCGCGCCACCAGAACCTGATTCGGAATGGGACCCGTTAACGTGTATCCGAGTGTCTCGGCAATGCAAAGCAGATCGTATTGCCACAGGCGTGTCATGTGTCCCATCAACACCAGGGGAAGCCCCACCAACGCAACTCCGGAAAGAATCACCCAGCGCGCGCCGACCCGGTCGATGACCACACCCGCAACCATGCCAAACGGAATGCCCACCAAAAATGCGCCGATCAGGAATCCCTGCGAGATTTCGGCTCGCGCAAACCCCAGAGACGACACAAAAGCCGGATAGAACACTGGAAAGCCGTAGTAGATCACGCCTACGGAAAAAAACAGATTGAGAAATGCCGCCAGCACCACCCACCAGCCATAAAATATGCGGGCCTGCCCCCGCAGTCTCTCGGTCCTCCGAGATCCCCCCGAAAGCTCATCCCTGACAGCGGCCATGCATGTCCTCGATCAGTTTCGTCTTCTTTCGCAATACTACATCATGCATTTGTCTATAATTATTTATCGTTTTGAATATTTCCTTTTCTGTATACTGCCGAAGAAGAGTGCGCGATAGCGTCTTTGGACCTGTCCATCGAACTTGACCTGGACTGCGCACACCTTCGCGAATCACCGGGAGATCACCGATGAACACCATAGGCCGTCGTTACTTCATGCAGTTGGCTGGCGCCGCGTCTCTCTCGGGCTTGGCCGCGTCCTCGCCCCGGCCGCTCATGGCCTCCGGCGCCACCGTGACAACGCCCTCTTCCGCACCTCCCCCACCGCTTGGCGCCGTTATCTGGGTACAAGATGGTGAGTCCATCGAGGCATCCATCCGGCAGATTCACGGCCTCGGCCTGCCGACCTGTCAGATCGGCTTCAAAACCCTCACTCCGGACGCCGCGGCGCCGATCAAGAGCGCCTTGGACAAGTTTGGCGTCGTGGCGACGGCCTTTTCCGAGCACGGGCCGGAGGCTTTCGAACGGGTCTTCAACTTCTACGAAGGGCCTTTAACCATTGGAATCATCCCGCCTTCCATGCGTGCGGCCCGTATCCGCAATCTCAAACTGGCGGCTGATGTCGCGGCGCAATGCGGTATTCCCGCGGTCCATACCCACTGCGGCTTTATCCCCGAAGATCCCAACGACCGGCTCTACCCACAGGCTGTTTCCGCAGTTCGCGAGATCGGTAGCTACTGCCATGAGCGCGGCCTGAACTTTCTGTGCGAAACCGGCCAGGAGACTCCCATCACGCTCCTGCGCCTGATTCAGGACACCGGCCTCAGGAATGTCTTCGTCAATCTGGATGTGGCCAACCTGATCGAATGCGGGAAAGGCAACCCTGTCGACGCAATCACGATCCTCGGTCCTCTGATTCGCGGAACCCATATCAAGGATGGCAGGTTGCCCACCAATCCCAGAGAGTTTGGCGGAACTGTACCGATCGGCACAGGCGACGTGGATTTTTCTCGCATTCTCCAACAACTTCAACAACTGGCCTACCGTGGTCCGCTGACATTCGAAACAGAATCCTCTGGGGCCGCTAATCTGCAACGTCTCAGGGACTCCAAAGACTTCATCGAAGGTCTGCTCGGCAAGATCTATCTATAAGGCGTCAAGGAGCATCGGCGTCAGCCGTGCGGCAATACTATTTTTAGAGTTGAAGATCGAGAGCGCAAGTTTTCAAATGAAGCCGGCTCGGACATCAGCGATTCCAGAACAACTGCGGGATGGGCGGTTCTCCCGGCGCACGCTTCTCCGCGCCGGCCTAACCTTGGGAGCCGCCATCGGTTTTACGGCACCAGGGGCGCTGGCGGACGATTGCCTGACAAATCCGGCATACATGCCCGCGGAACCGCCCGACCGTCTCGATCAGGGACCGTTTCCCGTTACGCAAGACACCGGAGAACGGACCCTGGCGGTCACAACGCCGTCAAAAGCGCACATCCGAAACTTCGGGCTGGGCCTCGTCGGCTACACGTGGGAAGAAAATGGTCCCGCTCTCAGCGTGCGCAACCGGACCCAGACCCTGGAGCAAGCTGTCGAACAGATGGCAAGTCTTTCCTTTGTCGACCTGCTTTATATCCGCTGCGACTGGCGCGATGTGCAATCTCGAGCAGGAAAACTTGATCTCCATCCGGTATGGGAACTGACGCTCGATGCGGCGCGCCGGCATGGTTTACGAGTAGCCTTTCGCATCCAGATGTCCAATCCCGAGTTCGAGCCCCAGCGTCTCGCGCTGCCTGATTTCCTGCTCGACACGGTGCCATTGGCGCACATCGGACGGCGCATGTTTCGTGGGCGCGAGGTTGACTTCGTAGAGCCTCGCTACGACAGCCCTGCCTTCCAGAAGGCCTTTCGCGAGGTGAATGAATTGCTGGCTAGCCGTTTCGATGGCTCTCCATCGATTGAGTTCATGGATCTGATGATGTACGGATTCTGGGGCGAAGGCCACACCCACAACATGCATGCCCCATTCCCGGATCTTCCGGCCGCACAGCGAACCTTTCTGCAACTCACACGCATGCAACTGGAAATATGGAAGCGGACACAGTTGGCGGTGAACACACAACCCGATATAAGCTTTGCAGGCAATGATGCGGTCGTCGAAATGGCTATGCGTGGCGGCTGCTGGCTGCGCTCCGATAGCATCATTGACGAAGAACCCATTCAAATTGAAGAATTGGGCAACCGCCCGCCCTGGCTTGCCGTCGTCATGGAAGATGGCTCGTATCGCGACTACAACTGCTCCAATATTCCCGTCGACAGCGTGGGTGTCAATCTGCGCGAAAATGCCATGCTGCACGTGCTTGACCTCGGCGCCAATTATTGGTCGCTCTGGACCGAGGCTGGAAATCTCGAACAATACAACCAGCGTTACCCTGATGGTTTCCGCGCCCTCCAGCAACGCATGGGGTATCGCCTTCGTCCCGCATGGATCTGGCAGAGAAAACGCTGGGACACAACGGAGGTCATCGTCGGAGTTTCAAATGATGGTGTCGCCGGGGTTCCGGGCTTCTTGCGGCTCACGCTTACAAATGGCGATGGGTCGATCCGCCTAAGCGGCACGCTTGATGCCGGACAACCCTATGCCGGCAAAGTGCGGCAGGCGGCCTTCGTTCTACCCGCCGGGACAGGCGCCGTTGATCTCAAGTTGTCTGCGCAACTCGTAACAAAAGCCGGCATGGAGCGCCCCCTGCGCTGGGCCTGCCAACAACCGCTCAACGAGGACGGTTCCTTCCCGCTGCGGGCTCAGGCAATCGCTTCGCCGGGCTGGAGTTGAGCCGGCGTCCATCCGCATTGCCCAGCGCAGTTGCCTTTACGCCGTTCATGGGTTCAATCTGGCCAGTTCCAGTTGAGCTTGCCATAAAGATGGAGCCAAAGACAATGCCTTCTGGAGATCTGTAGTAGCCTGCCGCACCTGCCCACGGTGCTGCTCGGCCATGCCTGCCGCATAGTAACTCGTGGCATTGCCTTCCTCCTTGGAGCCAGGGCGGTATGGCGCTTCCGCCAACTGTGTCAACAGCGCATCGGCTTTCGCCGTCTCACCAAGCTGTTTCAACGCCAGCGCCTGGTAGTATCCGGCTAGCTTCCCTCCGCCAATATGCTCCAGTAGCTTCTTCCATGTGTCATCGGCTCTGGAGCTATCTCCACTTTTCTTTTCCGCCAAGCCAAGCCAATAGAGCCCCGCGGAATCATCGGGATCGTCTGGCTTGCCCACTCCCAAATTCTCTGGATAAGTGAGCGATCTCTCGATATTTACCTCTGCCGTTGCATATCTCCTTTGCGCTAACTCTTTGCGGCTTTCCTCGATACAAGCGTAGGCGAAAAGATCATGGATGTTCTGCCCGCCTTCCCAGGGCCGGAAGTTGTGCCCTTGCATAAGGCCAAGAGATCGGAA
>JAKAQS010000272.1 GCA_021819585.1 Acidobacteriota bacterium | reverse complement strand
CGCTGACGCGCTGGAAGCCCTCCAGCTCTTCGCCCGGGCGCGCGACTGCGGAGTGCGGATAGTGTACGTAGAGCTGCACGACGGCATCCCCGGCCCGCTGCCCGGTGTTGGCGACATCCACGCTGATGGTGATGGCGCCGTCTTTGGCGAGATGCGAGGAGCCGGCGCGGAGGTTGGAATATTTAAAGGTGGTGTAGCTGAGCCCGAAGCCGAAGGGGTAGAGCGGCTGCCCCTTGAAGTACATGTAGGTGTGGCCGTCACGGATGTCGTAATCCATCAAGGGCGGTAGCTGGCTGGCGGAGCTGGGCCAGGTGTCCACCAGATGCCCGCCGGGGTCTGCGTCGCCAAACAGAACCTTGGCCAGGGCGGTGCCTTCGTCCTGCGAGCTTTGCGCCATGTGCAGGATGGCCGGCAGATTCGCCTGGCTCCAGTTGATGGCGAAGGGGAAGCTGGAGACCAGGATCTCGACCGTGCGCGGGTTCACGTAGAAGATCTGCTTGGCAATCTGCTCCTGGGCGAGGTGGATGCTCTCGCGGTCGCGTCCCTCGCGGCCGTCGCTGGGCGTGGTGCAGGGCAGGGTGTTGCCGCCGTCGGGGGTGTTCACCCAGGCCTGACCCTGGTCGCCGCAGGTGGGATCGTTGCCGATGACCACGATGGCGACGTCAGAGTTGCGCGCCGCCTGGACGGCGGCCACTTCATCCTGAGGCGAGTTGTAGGGCACGTAGTTGATCCGGACGTACGGGCCAACCTCGCTTCGAATGCCCTCCAGCGGCGTCACGGCATAGGGCGGCGTCCCGCCGTACCAGTCTCCGTGTACCACGTCGGCCAGGGGGCCGATCACCGCGATGGAGTGAATCTTCGACCGATCCAGGGGAAGGAAGTTGTTCTGGTTCTTGAGCAGGACCACGGACTCGAGCGCCAGCTTCTGGGAGACGGAGCGATCATGCGCCGTGTTCCAGGGCGCGGGCTGATCGCCGGTCTGGCGGATGGCGGTGTAGGGAACCATGCCGGGCGGATCGAGCAGGCCGAGTTTGATCTCGATGCGGAACTTGCGGCGCAGCGCCTGGTCGATCTCGGACGGGGCGATCAAGCCCTGTTTTACGGCGGCGTTCATCTGGTCCTTGTAGTTATCCAGGAACTGGTTGATGCCGGCCTTGAAGGATGCAACCACGGCTGCATCCTGATTGGGGAAGAGATGGCGAGGGTCCACCAGCAGATGGATCGCGCCGCCATCGCTGGAGATCACATCCAGGCCCCACTTGTCGATCAGCAGAGAGCGCAGGATGGGATTGATGGCCATGGGCGTGCCGTTCCAGGCGTTGTAGGAGGCCATGACGGCCTTGGCGCCGCCCTGCTGAAAGCCCATGCGGAAGGGCAAAGAGTAGTACTCCCAGAAGAGCCGCTGGTCGAAGTTGGAGGAGGAGCTGGTGCGGTAGTTCTCATTCTCGTTGGCCAGGAAGTGCTTGAGCAGGGCAGCGGCCTGCCAGTACTTGGGGTCATCGCCCTGAAGGCCGTGGATGAAGGCCGTCGCCATGGTTCCGTTGAAGAAGGGATCTTCGCCGTAGACCTCCTCGCTGCGGCCCCAGCGAGGATCGCGGTCCAGGTCCGACTGCGGACCCCAGAGCAAGAGGATCTGGCGGTGATATTTGGGGGTCTGGGTGATGTAGCGGGCCTCATAGCCCTCGACTCCGGCGGCCTGGCGGACCAAATTCGGATCCCAGCTTTCGCCCATCCCCGGAGGCTGCGGAAACTGCGTGGTGGGGATGGGCTGACGGGCATAGCGGGACTGCCGCTGCACGACGCCGTGGATTCCCTCCGAGCTGCCGATGTTGGGCACGCCCAGGCGCGGAACGCCGGTGGAGGTGCCCAGGCAGTCAATCTTCTCGTCCAGGGTCATGCGCGAGAGCAGATCGTCGATGCGCTTCTCGGTGGGCAGCTTCGGATCGTCGAAGGGGTAGTGCTGCAACTGCCACTGCGAGACCTGCTGGGGAGGCGGGGTGGGCTGCTGCTGGCCAGAGGCGGCAACGGTAAGGGTGAGCGCGGAGAGGAGAGCCAGGATGGACGAGAGTTTCAGCAAGGACTCCACCTTTCTGATCCCGGGTTACGCTGTCGAAGCAGCGCGGCCGGCATGGGAAGGTATAGCGAATTAAAGCGTATCAAACAACGGGATCGGAGGAAGTTTGAAACTCTGGTCAATCCTCGGATGCGGCTCCGAAATATCGAATCGTGGAGGCGGTCCCAAAACTCAATGTGCAATCTTGCTTTTGTGACGCCGAAAAACAGACGGTCTGGATTGGACTCTCCGGAGATTCGCAAAACGCTGCGGAAGCGTGTGGGCCGCAATTTTGACCCAGACGAACCGGCCGTCGCCGGGCTGGGCAAGCGCCGCCACCTGTTCATTCTGTCCGATCCCGCCGAGCGAAGGCAAAAGGACGGGGTCTCTCGCGATGCCGTTGAAGCCCGCCCGCCATCTGTTTGATCTCACTGGCTTTTGCGAGGGCGGGACAGTCCTGGGGGAATTCGCCTCACTGACCCAGCGCCAGGCGCCGAACTCGATCGTTTCAGCTCAACTTCCCGGAACAGTTTCCGGCGCTTTCACGTAGTATGATTTGCACTCGGGCTTTTGATGTCAACTTAGCCGGCTGCCCCCGCGGTGCGGCTGCCATTTCATCCTCGCATCCTCACCATCGCGGCCCGCGCCTGTCTGCGTCCGGGCCGTTCAGGAGAATCCTCTGTGACGGATCACACGGACCCGCTAGAGCTACGCATTCAGAATCTGACCAAAACATACAAGAACGGCGTCAAGGCGCTCGACGGCGTTTCGCTCGTCATTCCGCGCGGCCTCTACGGTCTGCTGGGGCCAAATGGCGCGGGCAAATCCACCCTGATGCGCACCATCGCCACGCTTCAGGAGCCCGACTCCGGCGCGATCCGTTTCGACTCCGTCGACGTGCTGGCGCAGAAGGAAGAGGTTCGCAAGCTGCTCGGCTATCTGCCGCAGGACTTTGGCGTCTATCCGCGGGTCAGCGCCGAGGAGATGCTCGACCACCTGGCCCTGCTCAAAGGGGTCACCCATGGCAAAGAGCGGCGCGAGGTCGTCCACGCCATGCTCCATCGCGTCAACCTCTGGGACCATCGCCGCAAGGCGCTCACCGGATTCTCCGGCGGCATGCGCCAGCGCTTTGGCATCGCCCAGGCCCTGCTGGCGGACCCGCGTCTGCTGATTGTGGACGAGCCGACAGCCGGCCTCGATCCCGGCGAGCGAAATCGCTTCTACAACCTGTTGGCGGAGATCGGAGAAGACGTGGTCGTCATTCTCTCCACTCACATCGTTCAGGACGTGATGGAGCTGTGCCGCAACATGGCCATCATCCATCAGGGCCGCGTGCTCTATGCCGGCGCGCCGGATGCCGCCGTGGCCAGCCTCGAAAACCGCGTCTGGGCGCGCAGCATTGCCCGCGAACAGGTGGAGGAATATCGATCCCGCATGGCCGTCATCTCGCACAAACTCGTCGCCGGCCAACCACGGATTCACGTCCTTGCCGATGAAGCGCCGGAGCCGGGCTTCTTCGCCGTTTCGCCCGATCTTGAAGACGTCTTCTTCGCCCATATCTCCGGTCTGGGCACGAACTAACCCGAGGATCTCCCATGCTGCGTTTCTTTGCTTTCGAGGTTCGCTACTGGCTTCGTTCGACGATGCTCTGGGTCTTCACCGCCATCGTCGCGTTGCTCGTCCTGCTCGCGCTAAGCACCGACCAGGTCACGGTAGGCGGCGCCATCGGCAACACCTTGCGCAATGCGCCCTTTGTCATCCAGCAGTTTTACTCCATCATGTGGTTCATCACGCTGCTGATGACCGTGGCCTTTGTCAACTCTGCGGCCTCGCGCGAATTCGCGGTAAACATGCACCAGATCCTGTTCACCAAGCCAATCCGGCGCATGGACTTCCTGCTTGGCCGGTTTTTCGGCGCCGTCGTGGTCTCCACCATTCCGATGCTCGGCATCAGCGTGGGCGCGCTGCTGGCGCCGCTCATGCCCTGGGCCGATCATGATCGCTTCGGACCGGTTGTCTGGGCCGCGCACGGCGTCAGCATCCTGCTCTTCGCACTGCCCAATACGCTTTTCATCGCGGCCATTCTCTTCACCATCGCCGTGCTCACGCGCTCGACGATTCTTTCCTTCATCGGCGGCATCCTGCTTATCGTGGCCGACGCCATCGCCGGTACATTCACCTCTGACATGCGGAATGAAAAGCTCGCTGCCATGCTGGATCCCTTCGGCAACGACGCCTTCAACTACGCCACCAAGTACTGGACCGTGGCGCAACGCAACACCCACGTGCTCAGCTTCGACGGGCTACTGCTGTGGAATCGCCTGCTCTGGATCGCCGTCGGTCTTGCCGTGTTCGCCATCGCCTGCTGGCGATTCCGTTTTGAAGAGCGCGCCGAGCGTGTCTCTAAAAGGAAATCCTCCGTACCCGTGGAGAATCTTGCCGCACCCGCATCGCGCCCCGGCTTCAGCCTGCACTTCGGAGCCTCGGCGCAGGTGTCTCAACTGCTCGCCTCCACGCGCATCGAGTTGCGCCGGCTGATGAAGACCGTCACCTTCATTGTGCTCACGCTGGCCGCGCTACTCAACTGCGTGACAGCACTCATCTTCAACGCTCGCTCCGGCTATGGATTGACCACACGCCCGGTCACCTATTCGATGATCGACATTATCAGCGGAGCCCTGTACATTTTCCTTGTCGCCATGATCACCTTCTTTGCCGGGGCGCTGGTCTGGGAGGAGCGCGATGCGCGCGTCGATGAGGTGCAGGACGCGCTGCCGGTGCCGGAGTGGCCGAGCTTCGTGGCCAAATTCTTCGCTCTTCTCGCTGCGATTGTCTCCATCCTCGCTCTGGTGCTTTGCGTTTCCGTCATCGTTCAGGCCTTCGACCACTACACGCGCTTTCAGATCGGCCTCTATGTGGACTCGCTGCTCTTTCACGTCATGGTCAGCTTTGCCTTCTTCACCGCGCTGGCCTTCTTCGTCCACGTTCTCTCGCCG
>JAKAQS010000271.1 GCA_021819585.1 Acidobacteriota bacterium | reverse complement strand
ATCTATCTTCTCCGCCGCGCGCAATAACTCGGCTCTGGTCTTCTCCGACTTCAGCATCTGCCGAAGGGCCGGATTGGCTTCTTCATCGGCCACTCGGACCTCTCGCTCCGGGTTTTGTCTTCGTCGGGACATTTATTGAATCCATTCTCCACCCTCGAGCATAATATACACACGTGTATATTTTCGGAGACTCTCCCGAAGGCATCCGTACTTTCTTTTCGAGGTCCTCGCCCCATGACATCTTGTTCCCTTCCGCGGAGATCTCTTGCGCTAGCCGTCACGGCCTTGTCCTTGGCGCAGTTGGCAGGATGCAAGAGTGGCGGCCCTCCGCCGGCGATGCAGGCGGCCTTTGGACCGCTGCCGGTTATGGTGACAGCAGCCAGGCAGCAAAATGTTCCGGTGATCGGGCATTGGGTAGCGACCACGGACGGATACGTCAATGCGCAGATTCAGCCGCAGGTCTCGGGCTACCTGATCCGCCAGGACTACAAAGAGGGAAGTGAGGTCCACAAGGGCCAGGTGCTCTTCGAGATCGATCCGCGTCCCTTCCAGGCTGTTCTGGATCAGGCGAACGCGTCACTGGCGCAGGCCCAGGCTCAGTTGCGGCTCGCCCAGATCAACGTGCGCCGCGATACGCCGCTGGCCGCGGCGCACGCCATTCCGCAGAGTCAACTGGACACGGAGGTGCAGACCGAGGCGGCTGACAGTGCCGCCGTAGCCAGCGCCCGGGCCAATGTCGAGTCCGCGTCGTTGAACGTTGGATTCACCCAGGTGCGCTCACTTATCGATGGCGTCGCGGGCCAGGCGATGCTGCAGGTCGGCAATCTGGTCAGCCCCATTTCGGTGCTTACCTCGGTATCGCAGGTCAACCCCATCAAAGTCTACTTCTACATCAGCGAGCAGGAGTATCTTGCGCTTTCGGCGAGGGCCGCTTCGCACGGCAAGTCTGACCTTTTGCAGAGCGGCAATCTCATTCCCATCCATCTCACCCTGGCCAACAACCAGACCTTTCCTCACGCAGGTCATATCATCTTTGTGGACCGCGCGGTGACGGCTCAAACCGGCAGCATTCGTCTGGCGGCGGCCTTCGCCAATCCTGGCAACCTGCTGCGTCCAGGCCAGTTTGGGCGCGTCTCGGCGCAGACCTCCGTGCTGCAAGATGCCGTTGTCGCTCCGCAGCGCGCGGTTACGGAGCTTCAGGGTCTGCATCAGCTCTTCGTGGTGGGGGACGATCATATCGCCCATGTTCGCACCGTGCAGCTCGGTCCTCAAATTGGCCCGGATATTGTCATCGCCAGTGGCTTGAACGCCGGCGAACAGGTCATTACCCAAGGCATGGACAAGGTGCGGGACGGGATGAAGGTTGTACCTCAACCGGATACCACTCCCCAGCCGGCCGTCGATTCCACCTCCGCTGCCTCAGGGCAGAGCGCAGACCAGCAGGGAAACTGACCCATGATCTCAAAGTTCTTCATACGCCGGCCGATTGTGGCTATGGTGATCGCCATTCTCATGGTGATCGGGGGAATCGTCTCGCTGTTGAGCCTGCCCACTGCGCAGTACCCGAACATTGTTCCACCGGAGATCATGGTCCAGGCCACCTATCCTGGCGCGGACGCGGAGACGATGGTGAATTCAGTGGCTACGCCCATTGAGCAGCAGATGAACGGCGTGGACAACATGAACTATATGCAGTCCATCAACGCCAGCAATGGCTTGACCCAGCTCATCGTGGACTTCGGAGTAGACACCAACCCCGACACCGACCAGATTCTCTCCCAACTCCGTGTCTCCCAGGCCCAAAGCCAACTACCGGCAGAGGTGAACACCGCTGGCCTTACGGTTCAAAAATCTCTCTCCTCGCCGCTCATGCTGCTGGCGATTACTTCGCCACATTCCACTTACAACGGCATCTTCCTGGCCAACTACGCCTACATCCATTTGGCCGATGACCTAACGCGAGTGAAGGGCGTCTCCCGCATCCAGATCTTCGGCGCCGGGCAGTATGCCATGCGCATTTGGGTCAAGCCGGACAAGCTGGCCCGGCTTGGCGTCACCATTCCGCAGATTCAACAGGCCCTGCTGGCTCAGAACACGGTAAATCCGGCTGGGCAGATCGGCGGCGAGCCGGTTCCCAACGGTCAGCAGTTTACCTATACCGTGCGCACCCAGGGACGTCTGCTCACCGCCGAGCAGTTCGGCGACATCATCCTGCGCAGCAACCCGGATGGTTCCGTGCTCCATCTGCGCGATGTTGCCCGCATCGAACTTGGCGACCAGACCTACAACCTCAACGGTCTGTTCAACGGCAAGCCGGCTGCCGTCATGGCCGTCTATCAGCTCCCTGGAACCAACGCTGTTGAGACGGCCAAGAACGTCCGCCTGGAGCTGGCGAGGCTCTCCGCCGGCTTTCCCTCGGACATGGCTTCGGCTGTGCCACTGGACACCACCAAGGCGGTCAGCGCGGGCATGCATGAGATCCTTATCACCCTGCTGCTGGCCCTGGCGCTGGTTATCCTGGTGGTGTTCATCTTTCTGCAAGGTTGGCGGGCAACCTTGATTCCCCTGCTGGCCGTTCCTGTCTCCCTGATCGGCGCCTTCATGGTCTTCCCGGTGTTGGGATTCTCGGTGAACACGCTCTCGCTCTTTGGCCTTGTCCTGGCGATCGGTCTGGTGGTGGACGACGCCATCGTTGTGGTTGAGGCGGTAGAGCATCACATGGAAGAGGGCATGACGCCGCTGGAGGCCTCCTACGCCGCCATGGAGCAGGTCGCCAGTCCGGTGATTGCCATCGCGTTGATCCTCGCCTCGGTGTTTATTCCCACGGCGTTCATTCCCGGCATCACGGGGCGTCTGTACCAGCAGTTCGCGGTGACGATCGCCATCTCCGTTCTCTTTTCCGCCTTCAACGCCCTGACGCTCAGCCCCGCACTCTGCGCTCTGCTGCTCAAACCGAGGACTGAGTCCAAGGGCGTGCTGGCGGGCTTCTACCGCCGGTTTGACCGCGTCTTCCGCCGCGCCACCCGTGGTTATGTCACCGCCTCCGGCTGGCTGGTGCAGAAGTCGGTGCTGGGCGTGCTGACGCTCGCAGTGGTCAGCGCCTTTGTGCTGCTGCTCGGCTCCCGTTTGCCCCGAGGCTTCCTTCCCACTGAAGATCAGGGTTACGCCTTCGTCAACCTGCAACTTCCCCAAGGGGCCAGTCTGCAACGGACTACCCAGGCTGCCCTGCAGGTCGATCGAGCGCTTCATCAAGTTCCTGGGGTCCAAAGCGTGGTGGATGTGGTCGGCTTCAGCCTTCTCTCCCAGGCCCAGACCACTTATAGCGGCTTCTTCTTCGTCACCTTCAAGGATTGGAACCAGCGCACAGCGCCGGACGAACGCTTCGAGGCTCTGCAAGCCAATCTTGCCCGGGCGCTGGCGGGGATCAAAGAGGGTATGGCCTTCTCCTTCACGCCGCCGGCGATCCCTGGGCTGGGCACCTCGGGAGGCGTCAGCATGGTCCTGGAAGACCGCTCCGGCGGCAATGACCCCAACTTTCTTACCGCCAACGTGTACAGGTACCTTGGCGCTCTTAGCCGGCGTCCTGAGATCGCGGCCGCGATCCCCAGTTACTTTCCTGCGGTTCCCCAGCTCTATGTGGATGTGGACCGCGAAAAAGCCGCGCAGGATCAAGTCAATCTGAGCGATATCTACACCACCATGCAAGCCTTCCTGGGCGGCACGCTGGTGAACTACTTCAACCGTTTCGGACGGGAGTGGCAGACCTATATCGAAGCCGAGGGAAGCTCGCGCACGGATATCGGCGACATCAGCCAGTTCTATGTCACCGCGGCCAACGGCAAGCGTGTCCCGCTGGCTTCTCTGGTTACGGTGCGGCGCATCACCGGTCCGGAGTTCATCACCCGCTTCAATGAGTATGAGGCCGCCGATATCACCATCGTCGCCAAGCCCGGCTACAGCTCCGGCCAGGTCATGGACGCTTTGGAGTCCGTCTTCCAGCAGACCATGCCTCCCGGCATCGGGATGGACTACTCCGGCCTCAGCTTCCAGCAGAAGAAGGCGGAGCAGAGCATTCCCGCCTGGGTGGTGTATGCGCTCTCCCTCCTGCTCTGCTTCCTCATCCTCGCCGCGCAGTATGAGAGCTGGTCTCTTCCTTTCGGCGTGCTTCTCAGTACGCCGATTGCGATCCTGGGCGCCTATGTCGCGCTGATGGCGCGTCATCTGGAGAATGATGTCTTCGCTCAGATCGGCTTGGTCATGCTGATCGGTCTCTCCGCCAAGAACGCAATCTTGATCGTGGAGTTCGCCAAAGACGAGTATGAGAAGGGCGAGACCCTCTTTGAGGCCGCGATGAACGGTGCCCGGCTGCGCTTTCGTCCCATTCTGATGACCGCCTTCGCCTTTATTCTCGGCTGCATCCCGCTCTGGTTTGCTCACGGCGCCGGAGGCGTCTCACGCCAGATTCTGGGCACGGTGGTCATCGGTGGCATGTCGGCTGCAACCCTGCTCGCCATCTTCCTGATCCCGGTCACCTTTACCCTCGCCGAACGCTTCGCCGGCTGGTTCGGCAAGGAACACAGCGGCTCGCTGGAGCTGAAGGGACACCCGGCGCACCGTCGAACTTCTGAGGAAATAGCCGATCTGGGTCATCATCCCAGCCATCCATCCGGGCATAGCGAAGGCTCGGATCACCCCGAAGGAGGCCGGGAATGAACCGTTCTCTTCACGTCCTCTTGGATGCCAACCGGAGTCTGGCTCTCCTGCTCGCCGCCGGTCTCGCGCTCTCTCTCGCAGGGTGCAACGCCGGCCCGAATTACAAGCGGCCGGTGGTCAATCTCCCGTCCAGCTATCGCGGGGCCATGGCGCCGGAGATTGCATCTTCTGCCGGCGCCGCGGCCAAAGATAACGCCGCGGCCAAACCAACTACAACCCCACTCGGGGCCCAAAGCTGGCAAGCCGTCTTCACCGATCCGGCTCTCCAGCAGCTCATCCGTCAAGCGCTCCAGAACAACTACGACGTAAAGATTGCCGCCGACCGGGTTCTGGAAGAACAGGCC
>JAKAQS010000270.1 GCA_021819585.1 Acidobacteriota bacterium | reverse complement strand
AGAGACCAAGCGGGGCTCCTCCGATGCGCTTTATCTCTACTACACTCTGGGCAAGTTGGAGATCATGAAGCTGCGTGCCGACGTCCAGAAGCAACAGGGTGCCGCATTCAACCTGCAGAAGTTCCACGACGACTTCATGCGTCAGGGCTTTGCGCCCATCAAGATCATCCGCCAGGCCATGCTGCACAACGACAGTCCCGTCTTGTGACCAAGCCGGCTCTCGGGCCTCGCGCCTCTCTCGCACAGCCGTGGCGGCGGTCTTCCCGAAACGGCTTGCCCCCGCGCAACCCTGGATTTTTGGGCCTGGATCACCCTTCACCGTCGATCGCATGGAACCATCCTCGGCTTACCATAAGCGGACATCTCATCGTCTTTTTCAGCCGGACAGGTCACGTGCGAACGATGAATCGAGGATGGCGCATTGACGCGCCGAGGTGACGAATTCGATCCCTGCGCAGTTCTTGCGACGCGGAAGACACTGTGCTTCCATGGGATATGACCTCAACTCCCGGCACGCCACGCAGAGAGATTGAACTGGATTTCATCCGGGGGATAGCCATCCTTTCCGTCCTGGTCTTTCACTACAGGACACATGATCTGCTCATCACCTCGGACCGCCTGAACCGCGTTGAAGGCTTCGGATGGATCGGCGTAGATATCTTCTTCGTTCTCAGCGGCTTTCTGGTCGGCGGACTGCTCATGAAGGAGTGGGTGAGGAGCAGCCAGGTTGACTCATGGCGTTTTCTCAAACGCCGCGCCTTCAAAATCTGGCCGGCGTACTACGCTTTTCTGCTGGTGGTCCTGATCGCCCACGTTCGGCCGATGAAGAGCTTTTTCTGGCAAAATTTTTTCAATGTTCAGAACTACGTTCATACATCCCTCACGCATACCTGGAGCCTCGCCGTCGAAGAGCACTTCTATCTTGGCTTTGCGCTGCTGATCGCTTTATGGACGGCTCGCCAATGGCGGCCAAGCTCGTTTCTTGTCACTTGCTTGCTGGTGATAGCGCTGGTTCAAGTCGGCCGCGCTGTTTGTATACTCCACGGGTATGGCGTTTACTACTACACCCACACGCGCCTGGACGCACTGATGCTGGGCGTGGCCCTTGCAGCCGTGCGCTCCTTCTGGCCAGACGCCTTTGCAGCCATCCAGCGGCAACGGCTTCTTCTCTATCTGATCGTTGCGCTTGGCGTATGGAGGCTCTACGTCGACCGCGACGCATATCCTGAGGTTGACTCCCTCACCTCGCCGTACCTGATCACCTTTGTGGACTATGCCTGCGCCGCGTTCCTCTTGCTGCTCTACCGTCCGGGAGGAAAGCATGGCCGGCTCTACACCCTCGTTGCCCAGATTGGCGTATTTTCCTACGGCATTTATCTCTGGCATGTCAGTGTTGAACGCCCGGTTGACTGGATTGTGAAGCGCGTGCCTCATTCCTATGCCGCGGTAGCCTCAACGCTGTTGCCTTATGCTCTCGCCATACCTCTGGGAGTTTTCGCCACAAAAATCATTGAATTTCCCTTCTTGCGCCTGCGCGAACGCCTCGTCCCTCAGAGAGGCGCCACACGGCAAGAGCCCGCTCCTGCGCCTCTGATCCACGCTAACGCGCCGAGTGAACAGAGCCCAGGACCGGTGCTGCATGTGGGATCCAGCAATGCGAACCTGCTCCAAAAGAGCTTTGTCCGTGCAAGCGAGCCGATTCAGACTGTGCCGGTCTCCGCGGATCGCGTCATGGGAGACTTGTAGGGCAGCCGCGTGCGCTGCATCCCGGCTTCAACGGCGTCTCAGCTTCCGGGCGCCTCGGCCCCAGCTTGAGTCGGCAGGATAGCTTCCCGAAGCCAACTCAGTTCCTCGGAGTCGAAGCGGCTGTTCCGCATCGCGGCGAAATTCGCGCGCAGGTGCTCAATGCGCAGCATGGAGGCAACGGCCATCGGAATCCCCACGCCGCCGGTCACAAGGTTCAGCACCACGTCTGCCAGCACGGCATCATCGACCGGCCGCAGCTTCTCCCGAAGACCCGCGGGAGTCGTCGGAGCGGCGGCGAGCGAATTCAAAAGCTTCTTGCCCCTGGCAACTCCCGCGGGGCCGCCGAAGGGGTGGTTCGCGACCGCGATGAAGTCACTTCCCGCCCTGGCGGCCAACCGCTGCGCCAGATCCAGATTGAAGAGGTTGCAGGGGAACTGAAGATAGCGGACGCCGGCGGGCCTGGCCGCCAGCGCAGCCGCAATCACCTGTGGCGCAGCCGCAACGCCCACCCAGCGCACCTTGCCGGCGGCCACCAGGTCTTCCAGAGCCGCGAAGAGTTCGTCGCTTGTCAGCACGCTCGGGGACGGCTCATGCAAGCTGAGAACATCGACATAATCCGTTCTGAGCGCGCGCAGGCTCGCCTCCAGGCAGGCATGCAGATCCGCAACGCTGAAGTGGCCTGCGGAGTGCTGCGCAGCCAGCGGCCCTTGCAACCATCGCCGTGCTCCCGGAGCCACGTGCAGCAGGCCGCGCACCAGCGGCTTCAGTCTCCGGGCGGCAGACAGGGGACCGGCGGAAGCAGGCACGACGCCAAACTTGGTGGAGATCACAACCCTGGAGCGGCGGCCGCGCAGGAACTCTCCCAGCAGGCCTTCCGCCTCTCCATAGCCATAAGACCGAGCGCTGTCAAAGAACCGGATCCCTGCCTCATAGGCAGATCCCAGCGCCGCCAGAGAAGCCTTGCGGTCTGCCCGCCCCATTAAGGCGGCGCAGCCAAAGCCCAGCTTCACCTCCCCAGCGGAAGATCCCTTTCCCTCCAAATCGCCTCCTTTGGCGCTCCTCCATGCGTCTCCACCCTCCCAATCGTTCATCTCGCCATCGGAAATCGTCTTCATGAGCTTTTCTCTTGCTTGGGACGCCGCAAACTGACAGAATCGTCTGGCCATCTCAGGGGGGATATCCAACGGTCCTCCGGTTCTTCTAGTCTGTATTCGTGAGATCGTCGCCGGCGCGCGGCTCAGGGCGACCTTCTCGACGGCACCTCAACGAAGAGATACAACATTCAGAGAGACCTCTATCTTTCATGACTCCGCAGAAGATTCGCAAAGCAGTGATCCCAGCGGCAGGATTCGGGACCAGGTTCCTTCCTGCCACCAAGGCTACGCCCAAGGAGATGTTGCCGCTCGTTGACAAGCCGCTCATCCAGTATGGCGTGGAAGAGGCGGTAGCGGCAGGCTGCACGGAAATCATCATCGTGACCGGGCGCGGCAAAACCACCATGGAGGACCACTTCGATCGTTCTCCGGAGCTGGAAGCGGCGTTGGAAGCCCGCGACAAGACCCATCTGTTGGATCTCGTGCGCTCCATCGCAACCCTGGCCAACATCAGCTATGTTCGCCAGCCCGAGGCTCTTGGGCTTGGCCACGCCGTCCTGATGGCCAAGCAACTGGTGGGCAACGAGCCCTTCGCGGTCCTTCTGCCCGACGATATCGTACACGCTCAGCCAGGCTGTCTGGCGCAGATGGCCGGGGCCTTTGTAGAGACGCAAGCGGCGATCCTGGGCACGGAAGTGGTGGAGGGTGAAGCCATTTCTCTTTACGGCTGTCTGGACTGCGCGCCGCATCCTTCCAACCCGCGCCTGTTGGCCGTCCATAACCTGGTGGAAAAGCCCAGCCCGCAGCAGGCCCCCAGCCAGAATGCGATCATCGGACGCTACATTCTTACCCCCCGGATCTTTGCGATGATTGAGCAGCTCACTCCCGGCGCAGGAGGAGAGTTACAGCTCACCGACGCCATCCAGGCGCTGCTGCGGCATGAGAAGGTCTTTGGCTTCCAATATTCCGGGCAGCGTTACGACGCCGGCGACAAGCTTGGTTTTCTGCAGGCCACCGTCGACTTCGCGCTGCAGCACGATGAGGTTGGCCCCGCCTTTCGGAAGTGGCTCCAGACGCAGCGCCTCTGACCCCGCGCAGCCCGCGAGCGAAACAGCCTCCAGACACGAAACGGAGACTCTGGGCAGTATCTTCACTGAAGTTGAAATCACGCGCGGCGCGACCGAGCCATCGCTGCAAAAGGGGAACCCATCAAATCCATTGCCGCTTTCCTGACCGCATTCTGCCTGCTCGCCGTCGCCTCCGCTTCCGCAGCGCCCGGCGACGCGCTCTACGCCCACCCCGGCCGGCGGATCAACGCCGGTAGCGTACGCCTCAACTTCTACTGCATGGGAACGGGTTCACCCACGGTCATCTTCAACGCCGGCTGGGAGGATTGGTCGCCGGCCTGGTCGCTGATTCAGCCCAGCATCGCGCGCTACACAAGGGCCTGCACCTACGATCGCGCCGGCAGCGGCTTCAGCAGCGCCGGACCCATGCCGCGGAACAGCGTGGAGATCGCTCGTGAACTCCATGCCGCTTTGCACCGGGGGCATATTCCCGGTCCGTACCTGCTGGTCGGACACTCCTTTGGCAGCTACACCACCCGAACCTTCGCGGACCTGTACATGCCCGAGGTGTACGGCCTCGTGTTGGTCGACGGGGAATCCGGCGACCTCGCCGGCCAGGGCTCGAGCGCTGCCGACCAGGCGGAGACTCGCGCGATGCTGGCCGGCCTGGCGGCTTGCCGGGACGCCATTGCGAACCATCAGCCGCTGCCTCCGCTGCCGGCGCATGGTCCTGCGGCAAACTTCGCTCCACCGATACCCTGCTCGCACCAGTTCTTCCGCGGCCTGCCCATGCCTGAATGGTCGCCGGAATTGAATGCGGCCGTGCTGCGCATCGCCAACGCCCGCATCGGGCTGTACAACGCCGTGATCTCTGAGATGCAGGAGATGCCGGTTGACGAGCAATTCCTCAAAGCTCACCGGCGCTCCTTCGGCCATCGGCCCATCCGGGTGCTCACCGCGCAAAATCATGCCTACGATACGGCAAACACGCCGCCGGACATCCACGCAAGGCACCTTGCCGATGAGAGCCACTGGGCTGCTGTGCAGAGCCAGTATCTTTCGCTCTCCACCAACTCCAGACAGATTCTGGCCACGCAAAGCGGCCATTACATCCAGTTCGATCAGCCCTCGCTGGTGATCGCCGCCATTCGCAGCGAGATCCATCGCTGAAGCA
>JAKAQS010000269.1 GCA_021819585.1 Acidobacteriota bacterium | reverse complement strand
CCCAGTGTGACATAAGGCTCCGGAATGTGATTGTCGATCTCGATCGACTTGCGGCAGTTGGCCTGCGCCTCGTCGAGGGAGGCAGGGCTCTTATCCACCTGATATTGAATTCGATAAGCTTCGCCGAGCTGAGCATAACCCAGAGCGAAGCGAGGATCGGTAGCGACAGCGCTGTTCAGCGCCGAGATCGCCAGTTGCAGATTGCCCGGCTTGTCATAGCGTTCGATGTAGCCCAGGGAAGTCAGATAATCCTGATAGGCGGTTGGGTTTACGCGGCCGCCGGTATCGCGCAGCATGTTGGCGGTGACGGAGATCTTCATCAGTTGGGCAAGACGGGCGACCGCTTCGTCTTCCAGCGTGGAGAGATCCCCTGCCTGATCTTCCAGGACGGCAGAACCGATCTGGCGCAGGGTTCTGGTATCGATCAGGTTGACGGTAAGGTGGATCTGGTTGTCATCGCGCTCGACAGAACCCTTGACCACAAGATTGGCTCCCAGCTTTTTGAGGGCATCCGCCGGATCCGTCACTCCACGGCGGCGCACCTCACTGTTGGGCACTACCCAGAGAGACTGATTTCCAACATCCAGGTTGGACAGACGGCCCGCAATGGAGTCCATCAGCCCTTCGGTGAGCGCCGCGTTCTCAGGATTGCTGCCGATATTATCGAAGGCAAGCACTGCGACGTGTTTCTGCTCCGACTCGCCGGAGATGAGGTTTGCCACCCGTTGGCGCAGCGTAGGAAAGAGCCATGCGGCCAGAAGAAGCAGGGCCAGGGCTCCAAGCAGAATGCTCGCCGCGGCAGAGACCGTTCCCAGCTTGGAGCGATTGGATTGGACGGGCATCCAGACTGCCCGCGAGGCGTCCTGGCGAGCCTGGCGTAGCTTTGCCGACTGCTGAGAGGATGGCCGGCCGCCATGCGTCGAACTGGAGCCAGACGCGGACGGGGCGACCGGCGCTCCGGCCGGGGTCAGCCGGCCGGTGGCCTCTTCAAGATCGGCCAGCAACTCAGCGCAGGAGCTGTAGCGCCGGGCAGCCTCCTTCGTAAGCGCGCGATAGACCACGGGTTGCATAGCAGGATCAACCGCATCGAGGTTTCGCGGAGCCTGATTCAGAATGTGGAAGAGTAGGGCGGGGACGGTCTCTCCCTGGAAAGGATGGACACCGGTCAGCATCTCTGCCAACACAACACCCAGAGACCAGATGTCGCTGCGCTGGTCGACACTATGGCCCATTGCTTGCTCAGGTGACATATAGGCGACCGTGCCGGCCGTCCCGAAGATCGAAGCCGTCTCCGCCGTAATGGTGTGGGCAAGGCCAAAATCGACGATCTTCACCAGGCCCGTGGATGTCACCATGACGTTGGAGGGTTTGATATCCCGATGAACCACGCCGTGCGCGTGCGCCTCAGCGAGGCCATGGGCCATCTGCGAGGCGATATCTACCGCCTGGAGCACCGGAAGCGGTCCGCGCCGGATGTACTCCGCCAGCGTTGCTCCCTCATAGAACGCCATCACAAGAAACATCCAGCCGCTGGAAGTCTGCTCCACCCCGTGGATCACGCCAATGTTGGGGTGATCCAGCGAGGAAGCGGTGCGAGCTTCGCGCAGAATCCGCTCTGTCTCTGCCGTGCCGGACTCCAGATCGGGAGGAAGAAACTTCAGCGCGACAACTCTCTCCAGCCGCAGATCCAGCGCACGATAGACGACGCCCATGCCTCCAGATCCAGCTTCCCCAAGGATGCGGTAGTTTCCGGCGATGGTCTCTCCCGCGGAGAAGCTTTGTTTCAGCACCGGCATGGAGCGACCTCACATCGAAGCAGGAATGTAATAGCCATCCCTGACGTTCCTGATCTCGTCAGGCTGGAACCAAAACAGCCGATACTTCCATGCTAAGACCTGGGTGAGACGATTGCACCTACTTTCGCAGGGATGCAGAGAGTTGGCCTGGTCTGCTCGAATGGTGTGACTCAAGACGATCCACAGGCAGCCTCATGATTGCAGTAAGCCATGCGGTTGGACGGCATCGATGGCCTCCTTCACCGCGAGCAACGGCAGTCCCGCCCTTTCGTCGATGCCGGTGAAAGGCCGCGGGATGTCTCCTCATCAGACTGAATCGCATGGGATGCGATCGAATATGGTCAGACCATGCATCATGCCCGCAGCGAGGCCGGGCAGAGTAGACGTGGAAGCCGATGGCCCGCACCTTTGTCCAAGCCGTCAAGAAGGCGGACCGAAGGGGCATGGGAGCGTGCGGACACGCGCAGGAGCATCGATGCGGATCTCGGCAGGTCCAGTGTCGAGCCCGGACGGGGCATGGGCACGCCCGGTTTCGGCATCCGAGCGCCAAAAGGCGGAAAGGCCGCGCGAATTCAAAGGTTAGACCTCTTCAAGCCGCTTTCTCTATCCCATCCCCTCGGCTCTCCTCTATACTCGATTGGACGGTGCTTGCAGGAGCCCACTTTTCCATGCCTTTGGTAACATCTGAATCGAAGCCTCAGGGGTTTACATCGCGCCCCATCGAGTCGAATGTGCGATGGTTTGTCTGTCTGCTTCTCTTTCTGGCGACGACCATCAATTACATGGATCGATCGGCCCTTTCGCTGATTGAACCGCTGCTCCATCTGGGTTTTATGGGGTGGGTTCCCGGCGTCAACGCAAAGTTCCAGACGACGTACCACTTGAACTATGGGCATATCGTGGAGTGCTTCCAAATCGCCTATGCGGTGGGGTTTCTGGTGGCCGCTCCCCTGATCGACCGGCTGGGAACCAAGATCGGCTACGCGCTGGCGATCGGGATCTGGGCCGCATCCTCCATCAGTCACTCGCTGGTACACTCGGTTTTGGGTTTCTGTATCGCACGCGTCTGTCTGGGATTGGGCGAGTCCGGGAACTTTCCGGCTGCGATCAAGGCGACCAGTGAGTGGTTTTCCAGTGAGGAGCGAGCCTTGGCGGTGGGATTGTTCAACTCCGGGGCCAACGCCGCCTTCTTCATTGCACCGGCCCTGATTCCGCTGGCCACCCTTCACTTCGGGGGGTGGCGGGCGGCATTTCTCTGCACGGGCAGCATGGGGCTGTGCTGGTTGCTGCTTTGGATGGTCTTTCCATACAACAAGCTGCGCCGCGGACTCACCACCAAGCAGGCGAATCTGCAGCGCGTGGCGCCCAATGTTACCGGCCCACGGATGTATGCGATTCTGTTGCGCCATCGCGGGCTGTATGCGTTTTCCATCGCCAAGGGACTCACCGACCCAGTGTGGTGGTTCTATCTCTTCTATCTCCCGATGTATCTGAATGACAACTATGGGCTCAGTCTGGAGCAGGCATATTGGCCCATCGTGCTGGTCTATGCCGTCTCCTCCGTGGGTTCGTTCCTGGGCGGAGGACTCTCCGGGCTGCGCATCAAGCGCGGCCATACGGTGAACAGCGGACGCAAGTTCGCCTTGTTGGTCACCTCGTTGTGCGTGCTGCCCCTGATGCTGGCGCCGCACATGCATCGGTTGTTTCCGCATAACGCATGGCCTGTCGTGGCGCTCTTCGCCCTGGCCGCGGCGGCTCATCAGGGTTGGTCGGCCACGCTGTTTACCACGCCTACGGATATGTTCCCATCCACATCAGTGTCCACGGTGGTGGGTATAGGCGGGGCGGTGGGTTCGGTGGGTGGGGCGTTGTTCACCCTGGCGGTATCCCACCTCCTGTCCCTGCATCCTCTGGTGATCTTCACCATGGCGAGCTTCGCTTATGTGGTTTCACTGGCCATCTTCCAACTTCTGGCGCCGCGGATTGGGGTGGTGACAGAGCCCAAGGACGGTGTGGAAGCTGAGCCCGCGCTTTGATTACCGAACACCTCCGTTCCTCCCGCTCTTCCTCTTATGGACGGCAGGCTGCCCCTTGTCCGGGTTCTTGCATCCTATCCCAAAGTGTTAGGCGGACGATGGCGCACCTCTGACAATGCCGGCGTGGAGAGCCGCGACGGAGCAAGATCGTCCTGTCATCGCTCGTTCATGGGCATGTGCTGGAATGCAGGATGCGGGTCTGAGAATTTGACTCGTTCAGGAAATTGAAGCAGAGCCGAGAAGCCCTGGATACAGCCCGGGGAACCTGCGAGGCTGGATGCAGTTACTGGTGATCAACAGCGGATCCTCTTCCATCAAGTTCTCTGTCTATGCGGTCATGGCGGAGGGGGAGCAGCCCCAGAGCCTGCTCGATGGCCAGTTGAGCGATATCGGGGAGAGAGAGAGCAGGCTTGTGCTCCGGCAGGCCGGCCGAGGACAATCCATGGCCGGCCGGGTAGGCATCCATGGCGTCTCAGAGGCGATCTCCGTGGTGCTGGATGTAGTCTCCGGCAGCGGCATGCCTGGCTTTGAGGCGGTCGGATATCGGGTGGTCCACCCAGGACCAAGATTGCATGAGCATACGCGGATTACTCCACAGGTGCTGGCGGAGCTGGATGCCGCCGGCGCCTATGCCCCCTTGCACGACCCCGCGGCCGTGCAGATGATCCGCACCTTCAGCCAAAGGTTTCCCGAGCTGCCTCAATACGCCTGTTTCGATACGGTCTTTCACCATACGATGCCCCTGGAAGCGAGCACCTACGCTTTGCCGCCGGAGTTTATGAAGCGCGGCGTGCGGCGATATGGCTTTCACGGACTTAGCTGCGAGTCGATCGTTCAACAGTTGAGGAGCGAGGAAGGGAGGAATGGTCCGCTTCCACGGCGGATGGTGATCGCCCATCTTGGCAGCGGTTGCAGCGTGACGGCTCTCCAGGATGGCCGCTCTGTGGATACGACGATGGGACTGACCCCAACGGGAGGAGTGGTGATGGGAACCCGTCCCGGCGATCTGGACCCCGGGCTGGTGCTCTTTTTGCTTCGCGAGGAGATCGGCGCTCCGCAGGATGGCGGATCCGGATCGAAGGATGCGTTGGATGCTGTGCAGAAACTGCTGAATCATGGATCGGGATTGGCGGCCCTCAGCGGAATGGAAAACAGCGTCAAAGAGATTCGTGCCGCGGCGAACGCAGGCCGGCAGAGTGCTCGGCTGGCGCTGCAGGTATTCACGCGCAGTGTCAGGAAGGCGATGGGGGCTT
>JAKAQS010000268.1 GCA_021819585.1 Acidobacteriota bacterium | reverse complement strand
CGTCATCGATGAGATCAAACAATCTCGGCTGCTGGATCACGTCGCGTCTCTGGGAGGGTACTTTCTCAGCCGCCTTCGCGAGCTGCAAACCCGCTTCCCCTGCATCCGTGAGGTGCGGGGCATGGGCCTGATGATCGGCGTCGAACTGGAATCCGAGAGCCTGGCGCGGCAGATGCTCCAGGGCATGATGGAGCATCGCATCATACTCAATCGCACCCATGAGACCGTGCTGCGCTTCCTTCCACCCTATATCCTCTCGCGCGGGGATGTGGACCACACCATCGACGCGCTGAGCGAACTGCTGGCGACGCACAGCCGTTTCTCCACTCAGCCGACCGCCGTGGTGGATGGAGAGAAGATTCATGGATAGCCCAACCAACGGCATCAAAGGAAACAAGACCATCGTCATGAAAACTGCCGGAAATCAAGGCTCCTCACACCAGACGGCATCTCCATCGCTGGGGATTCAATCCGATACCGCCTTCAACCAGGCCGTCAAGGATCTCGCCGGACGCGACCTCTGCTCCATCGCTGATCTCTCGGTCTCCGAGATGGCGGCCATTCTCGAACTCTCCCATTCGGTCAAGGCCCATCCTGAGGACTTCCGTCACGCCCTGGACGCCAAGCAGATGGTCCTGATCTTTGAAAAGGACTCCCTGCGCACCCGTCTCACCTTTGAGGCAGCCATGAATACCGCCGGGGGAAACGCCCTGTTCGTCGACCAGACGAAATCTCCCCTCGGCGAGCGAGAATCGATTCCAGATGTGGCCCGTAATCTGGAGCGCTGGATGAACATCATCGTGCTGCGGACCTATGCCCACGACACCATCACCGAGATGGCCGCCGTCGCCCGGGTCCCGGTGATCAACGCACTCTCCGATCTGGAGCATCCCTGCCAGTCCATTGCGGACTTCATGACCCTGGAAGAGCGCTTTGGATCCCTGGCGGGACTGCGCTTCAGCTATGTCGGTGACGGCAACAACGTGTGCCACTCCCTGATGCTGACCGCGGCTCTGCTGGGCGTTCACACCACGATCGCCACTCCGAAGGGTTTCGAACCCAAGCTGGAGATCGTCCACAAGGCAATTGAGATTGCCGAGAACACCGGCGGATCTCTGACCCTCACGCATGATCCCCTGAAAGCCGCCTCCGATGCGGACGCCATCTATACGGATGTCTGCACAAGTATGGGACAGGAGCACGAGGCCGCGCGCAGGGCGCCCATCTTCAAACCCTTCCAGGTGAATGAAGAGCTGATGAAGCGGGCCGGCGAGTCCGCGGTCTTCATGCACTGCCTGCCGGCCCACCGCGGCGCGGAGGTCACCGACGCTGTTATGGACGGACCGCGGTCAATCGTCTTTGACCAGGCGGAGAACCGTCTGCACGCCCAGAAGGCCATCACGTTGATGCTGCTTGGCGGAGCCAAGCGCCTTCCCCATCACCGCCACCCGGCTGCCCAGCCCTCCCGCCGCAGGCACTAATACTGCAAGAAGGAAACCTCTTATGTCGGTAATCCTTGAGAACGTCCCGGTTGGCCAAAAGGTGGGCATCGCCTTTTCCGGAGGCCTGGACACCAGCGCTGCCCTGCATTGGATGAAGCAGAAGGGCGCGGAACCTTATGCCTACACGGCCAACCTGGGACAGCCGGATGAGTCAGACTACGACGCCATCCCCCGCAAAGCCATCGAGTACGGAGCCGTCGAGGCCCGCCTGATTGACTGCCGCGGCCCGCTGGTGCGCGAAGGCCTCGCCGCCCTCCAGTGCGGAGCCTTCCACATCTCCACCGCCGGCGTTACTTACTTCAACACCACCCCTATCGGCCGCGCGGTGACCGGGACCATGCTGGTCACCGCCATGAAGCAGGACGACGTCCATATTTGGGGCGACGGCTCTACCTTCAAAGGCAACGACATTGAGCGCTTCTACCGCTACGGCTTGCTGGTGAACCCCAACCTGCAGGTCTACAAGCCTTGGCTGGACTCGGCCTTCATCGCCGAGTTGGGCGGTCGCGCCGAGATGTCGGCCTTCCTCCAGCGCTCCGGCTTTGCCTACAAGATGTCGGCCGAGAAAGCCTACTCGACGGACTCCAACATGCTTGGCGCTACCCATGAGGCTAAGGACCTCGAATCCCTCCAGAGCAGCATGAAGATCGTTGACCCCATCATGGGCGTCGCCTTCTGGCGGGATGAAGTTCATATCCCACGCGAACAAGTGACCATCGGCTTTAGCGAAGGTCTTCCTGCCTCGCTCAACGGAAGCGAGTATGCGGACCCGATCCAGCTCCTGCTGGAGGCCAACCGCATCGGCGGCCGCCACGGACTCGGCATGAGCGATCAGATCGAGAACCGCATCATCGAGGCCAAGAGCCGCGGCGTCTATGAAGCCCCCGGCCTGGCCTTGCTCTTCATCGCCTACGAGCGGCTCGTCACGGGCATCCATAATGAGGACACCATCGAGCAGTACCGTGAGAACGGACGCAAACTCGGCCGGCTGCTCTATCAGGGCCGCTGGTTTGACCCTCAGGCCATCATGCTGCGTGAGTCAGCGCAACGTTGGGTCGCCAAACCGATCACCGGCGAGGTCACGCTCGAACTGCGCCGCGGCAACGACTACTCCATTCTGAACACCGAGTCGCCCAACCTGACCTTCGCTCCCGAACGCTTGAGCATGGAGAAGACCGAGTCCGCCTTCACGCCGCGCGACCGAATCGGCCAGCTCACCATGCGCAACCTGGATATCACGGACACGCGCGCCAAACTGCTCACCTACGCCGAAAGCGGGCTGCTCACCCTGGGCAATCTCTCTCCCATGCCGCAACTGAGCAGCGGAGGCGATGCAAAGCGTCCCGGCAAGGAGTAAACCCGGAGCGTGCTTCACTGTCCAACCGCATGGCCCGCCGCATCTGGAGCCTGCGCCAACGTTGCTGGACCCTGACCATGGAGGAAGTCCTTCCCCGATGTCCACCCAACCCGCCAAGATGTGGTCCGGACGCTTTCGCGAGCCTCTGGATAGAACCTTCGAGCAGTGGCAGCGCTCCTTCCCCTTCGACTGGCGGCTGCTGCCGCAGGAGATCGCCGCCAGTGCGGCGCACGCTCGCATGATCGCCGCCGCCGGCGTGCTCACGGCTGCGGAGCTGGAGACCATGCTGCACGGTCTCTCCGTCGTAGGTTCGCAGGCCGAGGCATGGTCCCATCGCATCTCCGTCTCCTCCCCGGAGCCGGAGTACTCCGCCGGCACCGCCCAGATTGGCGCTGCCCTGGTGGCCTCCGCTCCGCAGGCCGAAGACATTCATCACTTCGTCGAACTTCAACTCCTCCAGCAGATCGGCCCCCTGGCGCTGAAGCTGCACACCGGGCGCAGCCGCAACGAGCAGATCGCCACGGACATGCGGCTCTTCGTGCGCGACAGCATCGATGCCACGCTGCGCGGCCTGGATCAGTGGATTGACGCTCTGCTCTCCGTAGCGGAGTCCGCCGGGACCGCTGTCATGCCCAGCTACACCCATCTGCAGCGCGCCGAACCGGTGCTGGTGGCCCACTGGCTGCTGGCCTACGTCAGCATGGTGGAGCGTGACCGCTCCCGCCTGCTCGACGCTCGCCGCCGCATGAACCTCTGCCCCCTCGGCTCAGGCGCGGTCGCCGGAGCCACCCTGGCCCTGGACCGCACCATCGCCGCCGCAGCCCTCGGCTTTGACGCTCCCACGTCCAACAGCATGGACGCCACCAGTGACCGCGACTTCGCCATCGAGTTCGTCCACTCCCTCTCCATCCTGGGTCTGCACATCTCCCGCTTCGCCGAAGAACTTACCCTCTACTCCACCGCCGAGTTCGGCTTCCTGGATCTTCCCGAGCGCTTCTCCACCGGCTCCAGCGCCATGCCGCAGAAGAAGAACCCGGATCTGACCGAGCTGATTCGCGGCAAGTGCGCGCGCCTCTCCGGGGCTGTCACCACGCTCACCACGCTCGTCAAGGGCCTTCCCCTGGCCTACAACAAGGACTTGCAAGAGGGTCAGGAGCCGGTCTTTGACGCCGCCGACACCATCAGCGGCATCCTCTCGGTGTTGCCGGCTTTTACCTCGGCTCTCCGTTTCCGCCTGGAAAAGATGAACCTCGCCGCACAGTCCGGCTATCTCAATGCCATGGCGGCGGCCACCTATCTCACCTACAAGGGAGTTCCCTTCCGCAAGGCGCACGAGATCATCGGCAACGCCGTACGCTTCGCCCTGGAGCGCGGCGTCGAACTCAACGCACTCTCGCTCCCGGAGCTACAGCAGTTCAGCCCGGAGTTCGGCTCGGAGTTTGCCGAGGCGATCTCCCTTCAGGCCGCCGTAGACTGCCACGACGTGCTGGGAGGAACCGCAACCCATCGTGTGCAACGGGCTCTTGCTGCCGCACGCGAGAGCTGGGCAGATCGCGCCCGAGAGCCTCACCCCTCTAAGACGGAGGCTGCCCATGGCTGAGGTGCGGATCCACAAGGCGCGCCTTCAGGACGCCCGCAACGTCTTCGACCTGGTCAACTCTCTCTCCGGCGATGGAACCCTGCTGCGCCGCAGCTACGCGGAGATCTGCGAGAACATCCGGGACTTTACCGTCGCCGAGACCGATGAGGGCGAATTCCTCGGCTGCGGTGCTCTGCATCTCTACGGCCCTCATCTGGCCGAGGTGCGCTCCATCGTGATGAAGCCAGAGGCGAGAGGCCAGGGCGCCGGGGGCAAGCTCCTGAACGCTCTGGTGGCAGAGGCCGAGGAGCACGCCGTTGTCTCGGTCTGTCTCTTCACCCGAATTCCGGCCTTCTTCGAGCACTACGGCTTCCGCATCGCGGATCGCGACTCCCTGCCGGACAAGATCTACAAGGACTGCCAGACCTGCCCGCGCCTCTACGCCTGCGACGAGGTAGCCATGGTCCGCGGCCCGCTGCCGCAGATCGCGGTCCTTGGCCCCAGAACCATCCAGCGCCCCGAACTGGTCCAGCTCAGCTCCACCCTCCCCGGCCGCTGAACGGGCAGCCGCACTCATACCCTCCCTCTGCAACAATCTCAGGTTTCGGGTACCCGCACCGATCCCTCCCTCTACCACAATCATGGGCGCCCCACATCTCGTTT
>JAKAQS010000267.1 GCA_021819585.1 Acidobacteriota bacterium | reverse complement strand
TGCAGCCGGCCAGACGCACAAAGATGCAGGGCAGTCCGGCAAAGGAGCTCTCTCCCTGTACGGATTTGTAGATCTCGATCAGGCGCATGCTACTTCCCCGCTGGAGGGATGCCGTCCAGAGACTCGTAGTAGCGCGCAAAGCTGCTGTCGGTCTCATAGAGCGTGCAGTCCTTGACCCGCACGCGCCCGGAGGTCATCTGCAGCATCTGCGCCGCGGTCTTGTCATAAAAGTAACGAGCGAGATTTTCCGCCGATGGGTTGAGGGTGGTGAACGGCTCCAGATCATTGATCATCTGGTGATCGAGATATTCGACGGTAGGACGCAGGACGTGCTTGAGGAGTTTGAAGTCCAATAGGAGGCCGGCTTCGTCCAGTTCTTCACCGACCAGCGTCACCAGCACGCGATAGTTGTGGCCGTGCGGGTTCTCGCACTTTCCGTGGTAGTTGCGGAGGTAGTGGCCTGAGGAGAATCCGGCCTGTACCGTGACTTCAAACATGGTGGGTAGAACTCCAATCAGCGGACGCTTTGCGCCATCTCCCATTCTACCGGCTCGGTAGCGCCGGTTAGCCGAAGGCGTGTCCGTGCGCCCGGGCTATCGGGCGCGGCGGCGGCGCTTTTCTTCGCGTTCTCTTTGGAAACGGCGTTCGGCCTGCTCGAAGAGCGCGCTGAGGATGCCGAGCAACGCCAGGATCAGCGCCAGGCAGATCAGGGCGATGCTGGTGGTTCGCCACAGAGCGGCGTCTCCGGGAGAGCCGGGTTGCTGGGCCACGTTGGTGAAGGAGAGCACGATGGAGAGCAGCGAAAGCCCGGCGAGCGTGGCGGCGAGGATGTAAAGGTTGCGTCCCATCGGTCTGGGTCCAGGATCCTGGGTCCAAGATCCTAGTCCAGGATCCTGGGTCAAGGATAAATGAGCCGATGGAAGGCCGGCCTGGCCCGCACCGCAGGCGGAGGAAAAGCCTGACCCACAGAGGATCTTCGCCCTGATGGGTGGCGCGGCGGCGGCCAACAAGGGGAGCGTGCCTGAAGGAGGGGCTACGCGGCCGGTTCCGGGGCGGCGCTTTTGTCTGAAGACTCAGGCGCGGCGGCGGAGCTGAAGAAGCGTTCGACCTCGGCGATCTCCTGAGTGCGCGCGTAAGGCGGCAATGAGTCAAGGAAGATGGGGCCATAGCGAGCGGTGCGGATGCGGGGGTCGAGGAGCATGAGGACGCCGCGATCGCCGAGCGAACGGATCAGGCGGCCAAATCCCTGTTTGAGGGCGATCACCGCCTGCGGAATCTGAAGTTCATGGAAGGCGTTGCCGCCGGACGCCTGGATTGCCTCGCTGCGGGCCTTCGTTACGGGGTCGGTAGGGACAGCGAAGGGGAGCTTGTCGATGATGACGCAGCTCAGTTGCTCGCCCTGGACATCGATTCCCTGCCAGAAGGAGCTGGTTCCGAAGAGAACGGCGTTGGGAGTCTCGCGAAACTGCTGGAGCAGGAGATGGCGCGCCGAGGAACCCTGCAGGAGCAAGGGATAAGGCAGTTGGGCGAGCAGCCGCTCATGGAGGTTGCGCATCTGGGCGTGGCTGGTGAAGAGACAGAAGGCGCGCCCCTGCGTGATCTCCAGAATGCGGCGAATCTTCTCCGCAGCCTGAAGGAGAAAGTTGGGAGCCTGTGGCTGAGGCATGTCCGGGGGCAGATAGAGCAGCGCCTGGCGTGAGTAGTCGAAGTGGCTGGCGATGACCAGCTCTCGGGGCGAAGGGATTCCCAGACGGCGCTTGAGGTGAGCGAAGCCGGGTTTTCCGCGGTTGCTCTCCAGCGGGACCGTCATAACGGGTCTGTCCCTGGAGGGTGGAGGAGCGCCATCCGGTTCCATGGAGACGTTGCTGGAATCCGCGCCGGCCTCCGCTGCCGATTCAGAGACGGGAGAGGCAACGGCCAGGGTGGCGGAGGTGAGGATCACGCTGGGATAGCGGGTGAAGAGCGTCTCGGAGAGCAGGCTGGAGACGTCGATGGGAGTGGCCAGCAGGTGCGTGCTGAAGGCCTGCGGAGGAACAGAGACGGCGCCGGGCCGGGCGCGGGCGGCGTTGCGCAGTCCGCCGCCGGCGCGGCGTTCGATCCAGAAAACCGTATTGGGATCGGTTGATTCGAGGAGAAACTTGAGATGGCTACGGATATCGGCGGCGCGTTTGCGCAGGCCGGCCGCCTCTTCCACATCGCGCAGGCGTTCGAGTTCGCCTTCCAGCCGCAGCAGGGCGTTGAACGCTCCCAGGTAGGCGTCTCCACGGTCTTCGAGGAAGCCCGCCCGGTCCGGGAACTCCAGACGCCCCAGCTCGGAGGGGCCGCTGGGCAGGGAGGCGAAGAAGAGCTTGGAGCGCTCGCGGATGCTCTGCGTAGCGCTCTCGATGGCGCTGGTGCTGACGCCTTTGGAGCGCAAGAAGGTCTCCGTGTCCCGCGAGAGTTCGTCAAAGCGGGCGTTGCTCAGGGCGATGCCGAAGTACTGGCTGGCGACATCTTCCAGTTCGTGCGCTTCATCGAAGATGACGGCCGCGGCCTCGGGGAGGATGCCTGCGTCGGGAGCTCCGGCCGCCTGTTGCTTGATGGAGAGATCGGCGAAGAAGAGGTGGTGATTGACGATGACGATCTCGGACTCCAGAGCCTTGCGGCGCATCGTGGTGATGAAGCACTGCTCCCAGTTGGGGCAGCTCTGGCCCAGGCAGACCTCGCTGCGCGCATCCAGCTTGTGCCACAGAGCGGAGTCTTCAGGAAGGCCATCGATCTCGGCGCGGTCGCCAGTCTCGGTGCTGCGCTCCCACTGCAGGATGGAGTGGAAGTGGGAGATCTCCTCCAGGCCGGTGAGCAGAGGGTTATCGCGCAAAGCATAGAGCTTCTGCTTGCAGAGGTAGTTGGCGCGGCCCTTCATATAGCAGACACGGAGCGGTCCGAGCAGCGTCTCCAGAAAGGGCACGTCTTTGAAGAAGAGCTGCTCCTGGAGGTTCTTGGTGCCGGTGGAGATGATGATGCGCTGCTGGTGCTCGCGGGCCCGGCGCAAGGCCGGCAGAAGATAGGCCAGGGTTTTGCCCGTCCCGGTGCCGGCCTCCACGATCAGGTGACGATGCCGGGCCAGGCATCTTTCAATCTCGCGCGCCATCGCGTACTGCCCCGGCCGGTGCTCAAAGGCCAGTGAGGAGCGTGCCAGCAGGCCGCCTGGATGGAAAAAGTCATGCAGGGAGGGCAGTTTCTGATCGGCTTCAGTAGGGCGGGCCGGCGAGGGTGGGAGCGCGTGGGACATCGGGCTAGGTTGATGATAATCGCCGTTTCTTCGCTGCGCGCCATGGGCTTCGAGGAGCCTTCCCTGAAGAGCCCGCGGAAGCCGGGGACGAAGAATGGATGCGGGTAGAGGTGGATGAGCTGCGTTCCGTTCCTATAATTGAAGGAAGACAGCGTTCTGTGATGGCTTGAGCGGCGCTCTGGATGCGCGAGAGAAGGAGATCTGGTATGGCGCCAAGACGCGAACAGAAGAAGCGCATGGGCAAGAAGCACCGGCAGGCGAGCACTCGGCCTCGCCTGGGCAAGACGCCCGGCAGCCGCGGGACTGCAGCCGGCGGAGAGGCTTCTCCCAAGAGACGCAAACAGATTGCCGCCAGGAAGGCCGCTGCGGAGAAGACAGCCAGGACGCCGACCCGAAGCCCCGCGCGCGAACGCAAGGTGGTGGTGAGGGAACGAGAGGAGTCCGCGGGGCGTGGAACTGCCCGGCGGGAGTTCGACGAGCGAAGCGGTGTTAGGCGAGAGCCGCGCGAGATGTTGGACGGCGGCGAAGCGCGCCAGTGGCGGGAGGCGGAGGCGCTGGCCGAGCAGTTGACGGTGGCTACGGAGAGCAGCCATCGCGAACCGGCGCGCCTGCCGCTGGTGGCCATCTGCGGCCGGCCCAACGTGGGCAAGTCGACGCTGTTCAATCGGCTGACCGGAACGCGGCGATCGATTGTGGGCGATGAGCCGGGCATTACGCGGGACCGCATCTACGGCGAGGTGGAGTGGGCCGGACGCAAGGTGAGGCTGGTGGATACGGGTGGCGTAGTTCCGGACGACAAGGAGCTGATTCCGGCCGAGATCTTTCGCCAGGCCAAGGCGGGTCTGGAGGAGGCCGATGCGATCATCATGGTGATCGACGGGCGCACAGAGCTTGCCGCGCCGGATGTGGACCTCGCGCGTCTGCTCCTGTTGGGCGGCAAGCCGGTGTTTCTGGCGGTCAACAAGATGGATACCGCGGAGATGTATGCCGCGGCGGAGAACTTTCGTAGCCTTGGCTTCCGCAACGTCTGCCCGATCTCCGCGGAACATGGCTCGGGCATCGGCGATCTGCTGGACGAGGTGTGGGCAGCCCTGCCACCGGAGTTCGTGGCTGAGGAGCCGGAGGAGCGGTTGGAAGGGCAGGAAGAAGAGGCTGAAGAGGACATGGACGGCGGCGGAGACCCGCTGCCCGGCGCTCAGGAGGGGCCTGCTGAGCGGATGCCGCTGGAGCGGACCGAAGCATCCGGTTTGGAGCCCGGTTCGGAGCTGGGGCGAAGCCCGGAGCGGCGGCTGCGCTCGCACGGCGAGCACCAGGCGCGGGAGACGAAGATCGCCATTATCGGCCGGCCCAATGTGGGCAAGAGCACGTTGTTGAACGCGCTCACCGGCAGCGAGCGGGCGATCGTCTCGCCGATCGCGGGAACCACGCGCGATGCCGTGGATGAAGTGGTCGAGCGGGATGGGCACAACTTCCGCTTCATCGATACGGCCGGCATCCGCCGCAAGGGCAAGACCCGGCTGATGGCGGAGAAGCTATCGGTGATCATGAGCCGCAAGCATCTGGAGTCAGCCGATGTGGCGTTGCTGCTGATCGATGCCGGCGAAGGAGTGACCGCGGCCGACGCCAACATCGGCGGGTACGCGCATGAGAGCGGACGCAGCGTCGTTGTGGTGGTGAACAAGTGGGACCTGATGACCAAGGCGGGGCCGGATGGCAAGCGGCTGCTGGACGGCAAGCCCGTGGCTGACAGGAAGATCTACGAGCAGCAGTTGCGGGATGCGCTGAAGTTTCTGGACTATGCTCCGGTGGTTTTTGTCTCTGCCACGGAGTCCAG
>JAKAQS010000266.1 GCA_021819585.1 Acidobacteriota bacterium | reverse complement strand
ATGGCTGCGCTCCAGATTGGCGATGTAGGGAAACAGCATCCGCTCCTCCTTCTGGATATGCTGCAGAAGCTCTTCCCCGACGGCTTCGACGAGTTGTTGAATCTCCTTCAGCTCAGGATGGGCGTCCCCGTGGCGCGAGACGACCTTTTGAGCGAGGGACTGGAGACGCGGCGCCTCGGCTCTGATATAGGCGTGGTGCGTCTCCACGATATGGTTGCAGATGGCCTCCAGAGGCTCCTTGGTCCAGTCGCGGCCGGCCTCGCCACCGCCGGCGGCGGCTTGCGCAAGGGCCTCCAGAAGTGTCTGCGGATCGATGGATCGCTCCTCGCAGGCCTGCGCCAGCGGTTTGCGTCCACCACAGCAGTAATCGATGCCGAAACGTTCAAAGACACGTATCGAGGATGGTTGTTGAATGGCGATTTCGCGAACAGTTGCCTGCGTTGCACCCATGGGAAAAGAGTCCTCCATGGCGTAAACGTACGCGAGAGCAAGGAGGCCAGGCAGCGACTAAAGTCACTGGAGGGTTGGCTGGCCACAGAACCAACGGCGGCCCGGCGCCGGCTCTCTTCCCCCTCGCCGGCGGAGAGCCGATTCTCTGACGCTTGGGAAAGATCCCCTCCAGGCGGCCTCGCTCGCTCTGCCCGGAGAGACGCCGGACGCAACGTGCCCGCACACACGCGCGTCGCATGGGCCAGAAGCGGAGTAGACCGGTTCGCCAGACTTTCTACTGTTCTACCTCTGGGTTCCTGCGATATTGCGCATCGCTGACCTGCTCCATCCAATCCACCGCCTTGCCGTTGAGCCGCTCCTGGACGGCGATGTGGCTCATGGCGGTGGAAGGCGTGGCGCCGTGCCAGTGCTTCTCCCCGGGAGCGAACCAGACGACATCTCCCGGGTGAAGTTCCTCGACAGGGCCGCCCTCGCGCTGCGCCCAGCCACAGCCCGCGGTGACGAACAGAGTCTGGCCCAGGGGATGGGTATGCCAGGCGGTCCTTGCTCCGGGTTCAAAAGTAACGCTTGCGCCTTGCACTCGGGCCGGCTCCGGCGCCAGGAACAAGGGATCGATCCGCACCACTCCTGTAAACCACGCTGCCGGCCCCTTTTCCGAGGGCTGCGTTCCGGCTCGCTTGATCTCCATCGAATCTGCCTCCTGTTCCTGGTTGCTACCGATCACTCCCGGCGAGGCTGGATTCAACCGGTTCGCCGGGCTCAAACCCCGCTTGGTCCGCCGTCTTCAGCTCTTCCGCCGGCCAAAGCGGATGCTGGGTCGCGCAAGTCTTCTCATACCTCAGGTCGGCCAGGACGCGGCTCCAGTGCCGTATACTGCGCTCGGTCTGCATCAGCCGTTTCTCGGCCTCACGCAGCTTTCGCTCAGCGGTGCGCATGCGTCGCCGCAGGGCTGGATCGGGCTTGGAATCAGAGGTCATTCGTCCGAGCTTCCAGCATAAGCGAAAGAGGGAAAAGCGCGCCTTCGCAGAGTCTTCGCCCCGGAATCGAAACATCCGCCGGCAGCGCAGGTCCAGCCGCGCCGCGTCCTTCGGGTCCTGCGCAGCAATCCCAGGCATCTTCCTCCCGGGGAGCTACGCCGGCACAGATTAAAGCCGCGATCTTGAATAGAATGATGGAAACAACAGATCTTCGGATCCCCTAATCCAGGGCTTTCCCTCGGGTCTTCTCCGATGGATTCCACAAACTCTTCACATGCGCGGAACTCTCAAATCTCAGTGGAGCGAGGCCGGCCACGCACATGACTTTCGCCCGGCTGAATCCTTCTCTTCGAAGCGCGATCCGTCCTCGCCTTTGAAGCTGGACGCGGTTCTGGTGCTGGACAGATGGCCGCCGAACGTGCGCAGAACACGCGGCCTGAGGATGGATACTCCCGAAGGGATGCGTAAGGGGCATTCTCTTCTGGATGTTCCGCGAAGATCCCAGCGGCCCATTCAGCGCCGCTCAGCCCTCGCGCGGGAACCGGGCTCCCGCCCGAACCCTCGGCCACTTGCAACCACCCTCTTCCCTCTCTTTTCCATCGACCGCGGCAGCCGCGGCGCAAAGGCGCTGTCATGAAGCGAACCCTTTCCTCCGTTGCCTTCGGGCTCTCTCTGGTTCCCGGGGCAACGGCAGTGGTTCTGGCCATCCTGCCCTGCTGTGCGATTGCTCAGCAGGGGCTTACCTGGGACCAGGTGAAGGCCCGATTCGAGGCCGCCAATCCGGCTCTCAGGGCCGATGCGGACAACGTCGACGAGATGCGGGCTGAGGAGATCACGGCCTACCTGCGGCCCAATCCTCAACTTTCCGTGACCGTCGACGGAACGCAGATTGCCCCCAATCAAGGCGTGATCCAGCCGATGACGGGCACCTGGGTGCAAACCGGCGTCAACTACCTGCACGAGCGCGATCGCAAGCGCGAGCTGCGGCTGCAGAGCGCCCAGCAGGGCACACGCATCACCGAATCCCAACACGACGACCTGAAGCGCACCATGGAGTTCACCCTGCGCAGCGCCTTCATTCAGACGCTGGAAGCCAAGGATGTGCTGGCGATAGCCAAGGCCGACATGGCGTTCTACGACCACATCATCGCGATCAGCAAGGATCGCCTGAAGGCCGGCGACATCGCGCAGATCGACTTTGACCGCATCGAACTCTTGCGGGTGCAGTACGAATCGGAGCTGGAGACCGCCATCGTCAACCTACGCACCGCCAAGATTCAACTGCTGCAGATGCTCAACCAGCGAACGCCTGTCGACCAGTTCGACGTGACCGGACCGTTCGATTGCTGTGACAACCTGCAGCCCCTGGAGACCTATCGCGATGCGGCCGTGGCCGCGCGGCCCGACCTGCGCGCAGCGTTGCAAACGATTCAGCAGTCCCAGACCAATCACAAGCTCGCGGTCTCCAACGGCTCGACAGATCCGACCCTGGGAGCATGGTGGACCTGGAACAACGCGCCCACCAGCAACGAGCTCGCGAACAATACCCTGGGCTTCAACGTCAACATCCCGCTGCGCGTCTTTGACCGCAACCAGGGAGAAAAGAAGCGCACCCAGATCGACATCGACCGCGCTCAGCAGGCCGGCGAGGCCGCGCGAGCGCAGGTATTCAGCGATGTGGACACGGCCTATGAACTGGTGAGAAGCAACGTCAGCCTGCTGACACCCTACCAGAGCAAGTACAACGCCGAAGCGCTGCATGTTCGCGATACGGTGAGTTACGCCTACCTGCATGGCGGGGCTTCCCTGATGGATTTTCTGAATGCGCTGAGCGACTACCGCCAGGTGCAACTAGCCTATGCGCAACTGATCGGCTCCTACCTGACGGCGGCGGCGCAACTGAATATGGCTGTAGGACGCGAGGTGATTCCATGACCAAGAATTCCGCTTTGACCACCGCCTGCTGCCTGGCTGCCTTGCTGGCGCAGACGGGATGCCATGCAAAGTTCAGCCCAGTCAGCGGAGAGGCGCCCCGAGCCCAGGTGATCCAGACCAGCAACGCTGGGATCGTCTCCGTCGCTCACCCGGAACAATACCCCACGGTCGCGGTTGGGAGGATCGATGAGCCGGAGAGGCTGGACGTAACCGGAGCCGTCTACCCCGATGTCTCACGCGAGATTCCCGTGATCTCCATGGCCAACGGCCGCATCGTCGATATCCGCGCCCGTCTGGACGACAACGTGAAGAAGGGCCAGTTGCTCTTCAGCGTGCTGAGTCCGGATATCAGCGCCGCCTTCGACACGTATGTAAAAGCCGCGGCCGACGAACAGCTCGCCAACAAGCAGTACATCCGCTCGGAAGATCTCTACCAGCACGGAGCCATCTCGAAGTCGATGCTGGAGCAGGCCGAGGACACCGAGCAGGACGCCAAAGCCGATCTTTCCGCCGCTGAGCAGCAGTTGAAGATCTTCGGGGTGAACAAGGATCATCCCAGCCCGATCGTCAACGTCTATGCGCCCACCAGCGGCGTCATCGTCGCGCAGAACATCACCCAGGCCGCCGCGGCCGGCATGAACCTTTCCGGCTCAGCCACGGCCTTCACCATCGCCGATCTCAGCCATGTCTGGATCCTGTGCGATGTGTACGAGAACGATCTGCCCAAAGTGCATCTGGGGCAGACGGCCGAGATCCATCTGACCGCCTATCCGGACAAGGTTCTCGCCGGGCGCGTGAGCGACATCGGCCCGGTGCTTGACCCCACCATCCGCACCGCCAAGGTACGCATTGAGGTGGCGAATCCCGGTATCCTTCGCCTGGGAATGTTCGTCACGGCGACTCTGACCAGCCGCACCACCACGCCCCATGCAACCGTGCCGGCCGGCGCCATCCTGCATCTGCATGACAGGGACTGGGTGTTTGAACCCGCCGGCCAGGGAGAGTTCAAACGCATCGCCGTAGCCCCCGGAATCATGCTGCCCGGAGGCCGGCAGGAGATCCTGTCCGGCGTCCAGCCCGGGGAGCAAGTGGTGAAGGACGTCCTGAACTTGCAGGCGACGGCGGAGGCGCAATGATTCGCAGGCTGGTGGATTTTGCGCTGCAGAACCGGTTCCTGGTGCTGGCCCTGGGCGTGCTTTTGTTTGGCTGGGGAATCGTCTCCTTTCATCGCCTTCCGGTTGAAGCCTATCCGGATGTGGCCAACAACTACGTGGATGTCATCGCGCAGTGGCCCGGCATCTCCGCCGAACAGGTGGAACAGCAGGTGACCATACCGCTGGAGATCGTCATGAACGGCATCCCCGGCGTCGCGCATGTCCGCTCCTGGTCCATCTTCGGCCTCTCCACCGTGGAGATGGTCTTCAGCGACGACACCACCGACTTTGAGAACCGTGAACGGGTCCTGGAGCGGCTCTCCCAGGTAACGCTCCCCGCCGGCGTCGTGCCGCAGATGGGAACGGACTGGAGCCCGGCCGGCCAGATCTACTGGTGGACGCTCCAGAGCACCAACCCCGAGTACGATGCGATGAACCTGAAGGCGCTCGAGGACTGGACCGTGGACAAGTACATGAAATCCGTCCCCGGTGTGGTCGACGTCAGCCCGTTCGGCGGGCCCACCCGCGAGTATCAGGTTCGTCTGGATCCCGACAAGCTCGTCGACTATGGCCTGAGCCTGGCCCAGGTGGAGCAGCAGCTCACCAACAACAACGT
>JAKAQS010000036.1 GCA_021819585.1 Acidobacteriota bacterium | reverse complement strand
GCAACCCACGGCGATGGTGTTATGCGCGGCCAACTGCATCGTGATGATGCACTTCACCCCGTTGGTGCTGCAAGAGGCCGCGGTGAACGCCACCACTCGGATGACGCTGGAAGCCAACCTCGCCTATGCGCTGGAAGAGTTGCCGAAGAACGTACCCGTGATGATGTCGCTCACCGACCACGTCGGCGCCGTGCAGGACGCCGGCCGCGATCTGCGCAGCATGATCAGTGAAGACGACCAGCAGGAATGGAAGACGGCTCTGACGGACCCGGCCAAGTACGCCGCCTACGTCATCGCCATCCAGGGCGACCCGGTAGCCAAGGCGGTCGCCGCCAACTCCAGCGGCCTGGCTGAACTGGATGTGATCTGCACCAACGGCCAGCCCTGCGCGCATATCTACCAGTCGCTGATCTATCGGCCCGGGCGGGGAAACTGATTCTCCCCGAAACTTGCTCAGTCATGGCCGCGAGCACGAGACTTGCCTTCATCGAGTGTTATGCTTAGCCGATGAGTTGGCAAGACGATCCCAGGCACCGGTTCGCGGGAATTGCGGAGAAATTAAAGCGGGCAGACGAGTCTATCAGCAACCTTGAGCGCGAGATTAAACTGTTCTTTCAAGACGGAGAATACCCGGTCCTACCTGAACCCGATAGCAATGAATGGCCGGCAGCGGTCAAATATCACCAGCATCGCCCAATTCCGCTCCGTTTCGCCGTGCTGACCGGAGAGATCATCCACCATCTTCGCTCCTGTCTGGACCACGCCGTCTGGGCTCTGTCGGACGACAATTCGAGGAAAACTAAGGACCGAGAAATTGGGTATCCGATCTTCGATTGCGATCCGAAAGGAAACAAGAAGTACGAAGACTACAAGAAGAAAATACAAGGAATTAACAATCCGGAGATCAGGGCTCAGATCGAGAAGTGCCAGCCCTACAAGGCTGGCGACAAAGCTGAGGACCACCTTCTTCTGATCCTTCACGACCTCGACAGGTTCGAGAAGCATCGGGAGATCGTGCTCGTCTCATCCGCTGCGATTGCAAGCATTCCGAATAGTCAGCCCGCGCTTCAGCAGCGAGCGGAAGAGTCCCAGAAGCACAAGGAGCCGACCTTCGAGGACATTGCCCGTGTCAACGCGCTGAAGAAGCGGGTCCACATCGGACCCGGCATAGCTTTCGGGCAGTTCGGAACTCGAAAACTCTACCCGCTTATCAGGGGCCTTAGTGAACTTCGTGGCGAAGTTGAGCGGATAGCCAACGACCTCGCCGCTTATGTCTAAGCGTGGGGTAAGGCCTCATCTCATGGAGCGTAGCCGACGCGGGAGGTGGCTTGTCCGGGTACGGCAAGGGCGAAATCCCTCACGCCACACTCAGCGTTACGCCCTGGCTGCGTGCAGATCCTGCAACGACTCCACGTGATACTCACCCTTCTGCAAAGCCTCAATTCCATCGGCTGCCGCTCGCGCAGCCGCCAAGGTGGTAATCGTGGCCAGCCTTGCGCTTACCGCTGCTCTTCGAATCGCCGCCTCATCGAAGACGCTCATCTGGCCACTGGGCGTGTTCACGATGAGCTGAATCCGATCGCTCTTGATCAGATCCACCACATTTGGCCGGCCCTCCTTGACGGCGAAGATGCGCTCTACCTGCATCCCAGCGGCTTCCAGCACATCGGCGGTGCCATGCGTGGCCACCAGCTTGAACCCCATGTCCACAAACCGTCGCGCCAATGGGGCCAGCACCAGCTTGTCGTGGGCGTTCACGCTAAAGAAGACCGTTCCCTCGGTGGGCAAGCGCTGACCCGCCGCAAGCTGCGCCTTGGCAAACGCCTCGCCAAAGGTCCTGCCCACCCCCATCACCTCACCCGTGGAGCGCATCTCCGGCCCCAGCACAGGGTCGACGCCCTGGAACTTGCCCCACGGGAACACAGGCGACTTCACAAAGAAGTGTTCACCCGTGCTGAGATCGTTGCCGCCGGCCACCTGCTCTGGAAGCAGTTCCTTGAGGGTCCTGCCGGTCATCAGCCGTGAGGCGATCTTGGCCAACTGTACGCCAGTCGCCTTGGAGACGTAAGGCACCGTGCGCGATGCCCGCGGATTCACCTCAATCACAAAGACCTTGCCGCGCTGCACCGCGAACTGCAAGTTGGCAAGCCCGATCACATTCAGCCGCATCACCAGCTTGCGCGTATAGCCACGGATCGTCTCCAGCACCTCCGGGCTCAGGTCCACCGCCGGCAGCACGCAACTGGAGTCGCCAGAGTGTACGCCTGCCTCTTCAATGTGCTGCATGATGCCGGCGATCACAACATCCCTGCCATCACAGAGCGCATCCACGTCCACCTCCTGCGCATCCTCCAGAAAGTGGTCGATCAGCACCGGCCGCTCCTGCGAGTACTCGATGGCTGTAGACATATAACGCACTACATCGGCCTCGTCGTAGGCGATCACCATCGCGCGGCCGCCCAGCACATAACTTGGCCTCACCAGCACCGGAAACTCGACCCGCCGCGCTCCCGCCAAAGCCTCTTCCACGCTGGTCGCCATGGCGCCCTGGGGCTGTGGTATCCCCAGTTCCTCGATCAGTTTTCCAAACCGCTTGCGGTCCTCGGCCAGATCAATCGACTCCGGCGAGGTCCCGATGATTGGCACGCCGGCGGCCTTCAACGGCAGGCTCAGGTTCAGCGGCGTCTGCCCGCCAAACTGCACGATCATCCCGATCTGCGCTCCTCCACTGGCCTCATGCTCGTAGACCGCCAGCACATCCTCCAGGGTCAGCGGCTCAAAGTACAACCGGTCGCTGGTGTCATAGTCTGTGGAGACGGTCTCTGGATTGCAATTGACCATGATCGTCTCGTATCCGTCATCGCGCAGAGCAAAGGCGGCGTGGCAGCAGCAGTAATCGAACTCGATTCCCTGCCCGATCCGGTTGGGGCCGCTGCCCAGAATGATCACCTTCTTGTTCGCGGTTGGAGGAGCCTCATCCTCTTCGTCATAACAGCTATACAGATACGGCGTGCGGCTCTCGAACTCCGCAGCGCAGGTGTCCACCAGCTTGTACACCGGCTTCACCCCCAGCTTCCTGCGCAGCTCTCGGACTTTCTCCGCCCCAGAAGACGCTTCGTCCGGTAGACCAAAGGCCGCTGCCAGGCGAGCATCACTCAACCCCATCCGCTTGGCTCTCAGCAGCTCCGCAGCGCTGATCTTCTCCAAGCCATCCCCAGCAACTACCTTCAATTCATCGGCGATCTGTTTCATCTGATGCAGAAACCAGGGATCCATCTGAGTGAAGCGAGCTACGTCGCGCACGCTCCATCCATGCTCAAAGGCGTAGCGAACGTAGGCCATCCGGTCCGGGCTGGGCGTCACCATCTTCTGCCGCAGACGGCGCGGATCGATGCTGTCTCTGGTTCCCTTCTTGCCCGTCTCCAGCGACCGCATCGCCTTCATTAAAGCCTCTTTGAAGGTTCTCCCAATGGCCATCACCTCACCCACGCTCTTCATCTGCGGAGCCAGCGTGTCATCGGATCCTGGAAACTTCTCAAACTGCCACTTGGGAACCTTCACCACCACGTAATCGATGGTCGGCTCAAAACAGGCCGGCGTGGCCTTGGTGATGTCATTTTGCAACTCATCCAGGGTGTAACCCACGGCCAGCCGCGCGGCGATCTTGGCAATGGGAAAGCCGGTGGCCTTGCTGGCCAGGGCGCTGGACCGCGAGACGCGCGGATTCATCTCGATCACCGTCATGCGCCCGTTCTGGGGGTTCACCGCGAACTGCACATTGCTCCCACCCGTCTCAACGCCAATCTCGCGCATCACGGCAATGGAAGCATCGCGCATCTTCTGGAACTCGCGGTCGGTCAGCGTCTGCGCCGGAGCCACGGTAATCGAATCTCCGGTATGGACCCCCATGGGATCAAAGTTTTCAATGGAGCAGATGATCACGACGTTATCCTTCAGGTCGCGCACCACCTCCATCTCGTACTCCTTCCAACCCAGCACGCTCTCTTCAAGAAGGCACTCATGCACTGGAGAAAGGTCCAACCCGCGGGAGAGGATCTCCATCAACTCCTCGCGGTTGTAGGCAATGCCGCCTCCAGAGCCGCCCAAGGTAAAACTGGGTCGAATCACCACCGGATATCCGATCTTGCCGGCATACTCCAACCCGCTGCCGGTATTGTTCACCAGCATGGACCTGGGCATATCCAACCCGATCTTGTTCATCGCGTCCTTGAACAATAGCCGGTCTTCGGCCTTCTTGATCGGTTCCAGCTTGGCGCCGATCAACTCTATGCCGTACTGCTCCAGTACTCCTCCATCCGCCAGATCCACGGCCAGGTTCAACGCTGTCTGCCCGCCCACCGTGGGCAACACGGCAAAGATTCCTGGCTGTCCCAGGCGTTTCATCCGCTCGGTCTCTTCACGCAGGATCTCCGTCAGGTACCCGACCGTCAGCGGCTCCACATAAGTGCGGTCAGCCACCTCTGGATCGGTCATGATGGAAGCCGGGTTGGAGTTCACCAGCACGACCTCATACCCCTCGGCCTTCAGCGCCTTGCAAGCCTGCGTCCCGGAGTAGTCAAACTCCGCCGACTGCCCGATCACAATCGGCCCGGAGCCGATCACAAGTATCTTCGTGATGTCATTCCTGCGTGGCATCTCTTACCCGTTCTCCTGAAACTGCTGCTCACTTTGCCGTAGCGAAGCTTGCTGTTTCACCGTTCCCAATTCGCATCCCGACTAACCCGAGCCTGCGCCGGACAAGATTCGCGGCGACCCCGATGCCTCGGCTTACTCTATGTCCGGCTCCCCACAAGACCAGCGAGAGGCCTCCTCTTGCAGCTACTGCTTTCATCCTTGTAGTGCATCCGCTAGCTGAATCCATGGGCGCACAGGCCGGCGTTCGGCATGGATCGATGCTATCGGCCGCCATCACGGAACTCACGGTCGACCGTCGGCCTGCTTACCTTGCCGGCTTTACTTCTTCCATTGCTCCATCATCTTCCGGAAATCCCGAAACAGATAATGCGAATCATGCGGCCCGGGGCTAGCCTCCGGGTGATACTGCACGCTGAACATCGGATCGGTCTTATGCCGCAGCCCGGCCAGCGTATTGTCATTCAGATTGATGTGGGTCGGGACGACATCGGCGGGCAGACTCTCGGGATCCACATTGAAGTTGTGGTTCTGCGCCGTGATCTCAACCTTGCCCGTCTCCAGGTTCTTGATGGGGTGGTTCCCGCCATGGTGGCCGAACTTCAACTTGTAGGTCTTCCCTCCCAGGGCGATGCCGAAGACCTGGTGCCCCAGGCAGATCCCGAACATCGGCGCCTTGCCCTTCATCTCCCGCACGTTCTGCACGGCATACTGCAACGGCTCCGGGTCTCCCGGCCCATTGGAGAAGAACACTCCATCGGGAGCCATGGCCATCACATCCCTGGCGCTAGTCGTTGCCGGCACCACCGTCACCCGGCAGTTTTCCCGGGCCAGCATGCGCAGGATATTCTGCTTGATGCCAAAGTCATAGGCCACCACATGCAAGACGGCCTTCGAGCCGGCCTGCTCATCGGCTTCAGGTAGCAGCTTGTCGCCGGTCTCATTCTTCGGCTCACTCTGATCCCACACATAGGGCTTTGCCGTGGTCACCACGCTAGCCAGGTCTGTCCCTTCCATCTTCTTGTGCGCCCTCGCCTTGGCCACCAGAGCGTCTGTATCGTCCACGGCGGTTGAAATCACCCCGCGCAGGCACCCTTTCTCACGCAGATGCCGCACCACGGCCCGGGTATCGATCTCGGAGATCACCGGCACGCCGTTTCGTTCCAGATACTCGTCGGCTACCTCGGTCGCTCGCCAGTTCGAGCTCACCAGAGAAAACTCCCGAACCGCCAAGCCTTCAATATAGGGGCGCGCGGACTCCGCGTCGCTTGGCGAAGTTCCATAGTTTCCCACATGAGGTGTGGTCAGAACCACAATCTGACCCGTATAGGATGGGTCGGTAAAGATCTCCTGGTAACCGGTCATGGAGGTGTTGAAGACCACCTCACCGACACGCTCGGAGAACGATCCGTGAGCCTTACCCCTGAACAGGCGCCCGTCTTCCAGGGCGAGAATCGCTTGCATACCCTCTCCCTAATGCTGAGATTGATCGTTCGCCCCGGATCCGGCCAGTTAGCGAGAGGATCACTTGATTCTATCAGCACACGCTTTGAAAGTCACTCGCGGCAAAGCCTTCCAGCACGCTGGGGCGTTCATCCAATCCAAGCGGCGACAGACGCGCCAAAGCTCCGCATGCTCTGCTCCCCGAGGAAATCGGCAGCTCAGGGCGAAGCGGAAGATCAGCCATCCTTCCTATTCGGGCGACTCCTCCGGTATCTCCACCAATAGATCTTCTTCGACCACCTTCACCGGATAGACCGCGACACGCCCCTTCTCCGGCGCAACCGCCTCCCCGGAGTTCAAATCGAACGCCCAGGCGTGCCATGGACAAACCACCGCACCTCCCTCAATCCAGCCTCCGCCCAATGGCCCCTGCCGGTGGGGGCAGACGTTGCCCAGCGCAGCGTATCTTCCCTCGACATGCGCCAGGCAGATGGGCACCCCCTTCGCCTCCGTCTCCATCACCTGATCCTGTTCCGGCGCCTCTGCCAGGCTGCACAACCGAACCCATTCACCCACGTCCCTCTCCTGATGATTCTCTTCGCCCTTCAGCTTCCATGCTCTCAGCTTCCAGCACCGCTTGAACCCTTGCTCCAGCGGCGCCTATGGAAGCTCCTCTTGACCCTCTGCATCCACGGCCGCTCGCCATGAGATGCTGTAGGTGAACTCGAGGAACCATGCCTGCCAACTCCAAGCCGGAACGCACCGGATCCGCGGCAACCAAGCCGGCCAAGGCTCGGCGGATGCAGCCACGCTATCACCCCGGCGCACCGCCCGGCAGCGCGCCCGCGGAGATGATTCCCCTCGTCGAGCTGGGTTGGATTCTTAAGGCGTTAGCCGTTGTCTTCCTCGCCGCCTTCCTCTGCGCCTACGCTACCATCTGCATCATCTTTTCGCGTACCCAGTGGCAGCTTGTTCTGCACCCATCCCGCAGCCTCGCCGGCACTCCGGCATCCTTCCAGCTTCCTTTCATCCCGGTCCAGTTCGGCGTGGACCGCTCCGGCCTGCCCCAGCTTACCGGCTGGTGGATTCCGGCCCAATCCCAGACTCTGCGCAGCGCTCTCATCCTGCACTCCGGCGACGGCTCCAGCGCTGACGCCCTTCCTGTCGCGCGGCTGCTGCATCAGCAAAACCTCAATGTTCTGCTCTTCGACTATCGCGGATACGGCCGCTCCGGCGGACTTCACCCGACGGAGACCACGATGGAAGCCGACGCTGAGACCGCGCTTGGCTACCTCACCTCCGCGCGCTTCATCCCGCCATCCTCCATTGTTGTCTACGGCCTTGGGCTGGGGGCATCCCTGGCCGTTCATCTCTGCGCTAAAAACCCTGCCTTACCGGCGCTCATCCTTCAATCCCCTGACGGGGACCTGACGGAGCGCGTCCGCCGGGATCCTCGCGCCAAACTCGTTCCGTTCCGGCAGATCTTCAATGAGCCGTTTCCCCTCTCCGATCCGCTGCATCATCTCTCCACTCCAAGACTCATCCTCAACCACCCGCCTAGCCCGGCAGAACTTTCCGGATTCCTCTCGGCTCACCTCCGGCCTTAAAGATGCTTCAGGTCACCAATGCTCCAGGCGGCGCCGGTGACCAAAAGGGTTTCAGCGAGTTCGGACCAAAGAAAATGCTCTTTGGGGTGGACGATCAGAAGCGGCGCCCACACCAGCGATCCGAAGAGCCCGACCATCAACGTCATCGTGCGAATGGCAAGCCGCGCGTGGCGATTGCTGAGCATCGCGCCTGCTGCAAGAACGAACGCGGCTGTTGTAACGATCGCCCAGAACATCTGGCCAGGCGGAATCCACTTGGGCACGGCGCGGGCCGTCTGGCGAAGTAGGAGCCCCTGTCCCAGAGCGAAAGAAGCCGCGCAGACTCCCAGTCCCAGGCGTGCGGCGCGACTCAACAAAACCGCTCGATTCTGTTGCCGCTCCTCGGAAGCAGACACCGCCATGGCGCCAAAAAACAAAGAGAGAAAGAGGAAGAAGCTGCCTCCGAACTTGTCATAGAGGTTGGCGGCAGCGATGAGGTCGGGAACACAGGCCAGCGAGAAACACAGATAGACCAGGCAAAGCACAACCGACGCTGGACGGGCCGCCCGTGGGTGCATGATTCCAAAGCCGCCCGCGATTTGAGCAGCCATAATCCCGTTGCCCAAATGCGCACCCAGGGGCAGGCTCCAGATGTGGTCCAGATTCTGCCAGGTCGCAGGGTCATGCCAAAGCAAGGCGACCGCGCTGAAGAACACGCCGGATGCGCCAAAGACCGCCCGGCCACAGGACATGGATCTCATTCTTCTCCCTTCCCCACGCCACACTCATTTTGCGCTGCGCCACGAGCATATACGAGTCCGGCTACTGTCCCAACCTACGGATAGGAATGTTCCCGTTTATATCTTGACCTTGCAAAGATGCGCAACCGAGCCGCCTCCGCGCTCCGTGTCAGGGCAGCGGCCAGCGAAGCCATTGGCCGCTCGGCGATCTCCACCAGGAAAAATCCAGGTTTGATTCTCCGAAGATCTGCGCCGGATGGCGAGCTGATCTGTATCATCAGGGAACGGAGTCCGGACCAAGCCTGTTTGCGAAGGCTCAAAGCGCGTCCGCAACTCTTTCCGACGCTGGGGTTCAGAATTTTTTTCCTTCGCCCTTTGCTTCGACTCATTTGCCTGATGATCATCGCCGCCATTCGTTCCGGGACTGACCCGACCGCTCCGCTTCCGCCGGCAACCTTTCACCGTTGGCTGGAAGAGCCCCTCTACTGCCCAAAGTGCGAGGCCGCGTACAATCTCGTCCTGGACTACGACCAGGCCATCAGCCGTCACTTCCTGAACGACTCCCGCCGCCATTTCCAGATGCTGCGCAAGGCGATCACGCTCGGCCATGCTACCGGCCATCACATCTCTCACTTTGAGACCAATGGCGTCGTTGTCATCCCCCATGCCGCTCCCAAAGCTGGACCAACAATCAGCATCCAGCCACTCACCCATCGCATCCAGTAGGCGTCGGTTCCGCCACGCCTCCGCTCCATCGCAACGCACTCAGAGAGTACCGTTAAAACCAGCGCAAACCATGATAAAATAAGGCGTTGTGACCATCTCCCCCACACTTTCCATCGCATCTTCCGAGGCTCCGACCGGAGCACAGCCTGAAAGCCCAAAGGTGGGTTTCATCTCCCTCGGCTGCCCCAAGAACCTGGTGGACTCCGAGGTGATGATGGGGCTGTTGGATCGTGGCGGAGCCCAAATCACTCCCCGCGCGGAAGAAGCCGACATCCTGGTGGTCAACACCTGCTCCTTCATCGACTCCGCCAAACAGGAGTCTGTGGACGCCATCCTCGAGATGGCGCAACACAAGGTCTCCCGAGGAGGCCGTGCCCAGCGGCTCATCGTAGCCGGCTGCCTGGTCGAGCGCTACCGCGATGAGATCCGCGCCAACATCCCGGAGGTGGACGCCGTGGTGGGCACCGATGAGTTGGAGTCCATCCTTCAGGCCGCCGGACTCGCTCGCCCAGCAGCCAATCCCCTCTTCCCCATCCTTGCCGACGGCTCCTCTGAGCCGGTCCGGATCGAGCGCCACGCCAGCTCCGTGTTGCAGCACTCTCATCCCAGTGCGTCCAGTCCGCAGCTCATCTACGAAGCCGCTGCTCCCAAGACCGAACAGATCTCCGGGAGACATCCCGCACCCCAATCTCGCGCCGAAGGGGATGTGCGCGAACAGCATGGACGCTTCTCCCGTGAGGCATGGGGCGGAGCTGCCTCTACGCTGCCCACCTACCTATACTCCGACCAGACACCCCGCATCCTCGCCACGCCACGCGCCTCGGCCTACATCAAAATTGCCGAGGGCTGCGATCACCCCTGCAGCTTCTGCATCATTCCGCAGTTGCGCGGCAAGTTCCGCTCTCGCCCCTTGGCCGGCATCGTCGCGGAGGCTCAATCTTTGATCGCTCAGGGCGTCCGAGAGATCACCCTGATCGGCCAGGACACCACCTGTTACGGAGAAGACCTGCCGCCCAGCCTTCCGCTGCATCCCAGCGGAGACGACGGCTTTACTGGCGCTACCAGTGGATCTCACTCCGCGTCGGCCTCGCCGCCGGATGCCTCCGCTCCGAGCCTGAGACGTCCTGAGCTGGCCGATCTCCTGGAAGCTCTGGCGCCTCTGCCCGGCCTGAAGTGGCTGCGATTCCTCTACGCCTACCCCAACAAGATCACCCCGCGCCTGCTCAGGACCATCGCCCGGCATGACAACATCGCAAAGTATCTGGATGTGCCTCTGCAGCACGCCTCAGCCGCCGTTCTAAAACGCATGAAGCGCGGGGGCAGCGCGGACAGATTTCTTCAGATCATCTCTCAAGCCAGAGCCATGGTTCCGAATCTGGTTCTGCGCACCAGCTTTATCGTCGGCTTTCCGGGCGAGACCGAGGCAGAGTTTCAGGAACTCTGCTCGTTTGTGGAAGCCGCCCGGATCGATTGGCTAGGGGTCTTCGGCTACTCCGATGAGGAGGGCGCCGGAGCGTTCGTCCTCGAAGACAAGGTGACCAAGCGCACCATTGAATCCCGCCGCCGCAAGCTGATGAAGCTGCAACAGAGGATAAGCAAGCGTGCCCGTAAACAGTGGATCGGCCGCGAACTGGAGATCCTGGTGGAGGGCGAAAGCGACGAGACGGACCTGCTATGGCAGGCCCGCTCGCTCGAACAGGCCCCCGAGATCGACGGCAAGGTTCTCATCAATGACTTCGGCCCTCATGAGAGCCTCATCCCCGGAAGTTTTTATCGCGCCCGAATTACCGCCGCGCACGACTTCGACCTGGTGGCAACCATCGTCGACTAACCGTATTTCCGAACCGGCCTCGCACCAGCCAGGCGCGTCTGCTCTTGCACTCCCCTTCACGTTGCGGGTCTTGCGTCGATCATGCTCCCCGTCTCATGATTTTCGAATCAACAACCAGCGAGCCCATGACCATCACCAAAACCCTCCGTTGCCCAATCTGCCGCAAAGAGGTCGCCTTCGATAGCCCGGACGCGCCTTTCTGCTCCGGCCGCTGCCGCACCATCGATCTCGGCAAGTGGGCTTCGGGCGACTATCGAATCTCTTCGCCCATTCTCGACCCCGATTTAGAGGAAGACCTCGAGGACTCCTCGCGGTAGCCTCCATCTACCTCAAGAGTGACGATACGCACCCTGGGACAGAAGCTCTGTCTACCTCGCTTTACGAGTGCCAAACCTATCTGCATTGCTTCCGTAGCCCACGCGGATTACTGCACGAAAGCTCTCGCGATCTGAAGCTCGTACAATCTCCAAATGGCCACACCAAAGACTCGCTGGGCCTGGACCCTCGCCACCTTCTTCGGCGCAGGCTATCTTGCGCCCGGTCCCGGCACCTACGGCTCCTTTGCGGCGGTCCTGCTCTGGTACGCCGCTGCCCACATCCTTCCTTCGACTACGGCCAGCCTGGCCGTGGCAACCTCAGTGACGGCGATCCTTGTCACCGCCATCGGTATCCCTGCCTCCACCCTCACCGCGCGCGAGGCTGGACGCAAAGACCCCGGCTTCGTCGTGATCGATGAAGTAGCAGGTCAACTCTTCGCTCTCATCCTTATGCCGCCCGACTGGAAGCACGCTCTGCCGGCGCTGATTCTCTTTCGCCTCTTCGATATCATCAAGCCTTGGCCCATTCGCCGCCTGGAAGCTCTCCCCGAAGGCATGGGCATCATGCTGGACGACGTCGCTGCCGGCCTTCTTGCCTTGATCTTTGGCGTAGGCTTGCAACACCTCTGGCCCCATATCCACTGAAGCCTGCTGACAGCCTGCTGCTGCCGATTTGCATCCCCGCCCCGCCGCGCATACCCTATCCATCAAATGCCTTTGCTCCACCCATCTCGCGCTACTTCCGTTCCCGCCGCGCCGCATCTGGACAGCCTCTATCCCCGCTCGGCCATCCCGGGAGGCAGCTTTGAGGTCTTTGGATCTCATCTGCTGACCACTGACCCTGCCCACCCTTCTATCCCTCCGCAATTACCCTTGGCTTTTTTTGGAGAGATCCCGGCCACCTTCGATATGGCTCGCTCGACGCGAGCCGTGATTCGTGTACCCTCGGGCGCCATCTCCTCGGGTCTCTCCCTGCGGAACCACGGCCTCATTAGCAACCACCTCCATGCCAATATCGGCGTTCCAATGGTGGAAGATCTGCACGTCATCTCCAACCCCGCTGTGGACGCCGATGGCAACCTCTTCGCCATGGTCTCCGGCCCGCGCGGAGAGCAGGTTCCGGTCTCAATCTATCGCGTCGCTCGCGATTTGCAGGTGACTGCCTTCACCCGGGGTCTGCTCAACGTCTCCGCCCTGGCCTTTGGCCGAGATGGCAACCTCTATGCCAGCTCGCGCTCGGAGGGGACCATTTACCGCATCACCCCAACCGGAGTCATCTCCACCTTTGCCGAGGGTATGGGCATTGCTACCGGCATCGCCTTCGATCGTGAGGGCAATCTGTTTGTCGGCGACCGCTCTGGAACCATCTTCAAGATCGTACCCGCAGATCTGGGGGCAGATCGCGAAGATGCTCTCGTGCTCAACCCACAGCAACCCGGCGCTGCCGGAGAGATCTTCGTCTTCGCTACCCTGGAGCCCTCCACGGCCTTCTATCATCTGTGTTTCCGCCCCGACGGAACACTCATGGTCACCACCCCCACCTATAGCTCTCACCAGCCCATCTACGCCATCAACCCTCACGGCGAAACCAGCATCTACTACCGCGGCCTTGGCCGCCCCCAGGGCATGGCCTTTGACGTGGAGGGCAATCTCTACGTAGCAGCCTCGCTGCGCGGCCATCGCGGCCTCGTCCGTCTTTGGCTCTCGCGCGAATCCGGCGATCTTGAGCCTGAACTCATCGTGGCCGGCAACGACCTGATCGGCCTCTGCTTCCTGGATGACGGCTGCGCCGCCCTGGCCACCAACTCCACCATCTACCACGCCGACCTGGGCATCCAGGGCCTGCCACTGCTCTGACCCTCCTCCTGACACCCTCCATCCCCGAAGCCGCCGCAACTGGCAATCTGCGGCGGCGTTGAGCAACATATCCCAGGCATCCAGCACTCAGGAACTGCCATCGCGGCGCCACGCCGGCATCCACTGCCGGCCAGCCGCCGGAAGAACCCCCATGGCGATCTCCCACCAGAGATCTCCTCACCTCGCACAAAAATGCGAAAGGGCGAGCCCCCTTTCGAGGATCCGCCCTTCCACTATCCGAATGTGTCGAAGATCTGGTTCCGGTCCCAGCTCATTCCGTGACTGCCTCGTCGTTGCTCAGCACGTCCGGGTCGCCCCGTCCGTCCTTCGCTCCTCCTCAGCGTCCAAGTCTGCGAGCCTTGTCTTTGCCAGCTTGCCTTTGGTTGCCCAAAGTGAGTCTCGCGTCCGAGCCTCGCTGCCTCTGACTCTTCTCTCTTCTCTGGAAGATCTCTCCTCCGTTGCTAAGAATCCTCGCACAAAAGCGGAGCTTTGCAACACAAAAATATCTGTGCAAATCTCCTCCTTTTTGTGCTTAACTTTGGCCGGAGGACCGGGCGCTCCCGGCATGGACTCTTTGTCCGCAACGGCCCATCAGAGAGCCCCCAAAATTGCGGCCGCTCCCAGGTTGCCGGAGCACCCGCCGGCGTCGAACAAGACCAGCCTCTGCCGAGCCTCTCCTCATGGAGCAACCGCTCCCGTTTGTCGCCTCTCTGGCGACCCGCCGCGATACGATGGAAACAAATGCTTGCCGAGATCATCGCCGTTGGCTCCGAATTGCTTACGCCATATCGGCAGGACACCAACTCCCTTTATCTCACTGCCGGCCTGAATGAACTGGGTGTGACGGTGGCCTTCAAAACCATCGTCGGAGATCAACGCGAGCACCTCGCCTCCAGCGTGGAGATTGCCCTCACCCGCGCCGACATCGTGCTTCTCTCCGGCGGCCTCGGCCCTACGGAAGACGACCTCACCCGGGAGTGCGTGGCGCAGGCCCTGCATCTTCCTCTAGAACGTGACCAACTCCTTCTGGATGAGTTGCAGCAACGCTTCTCCGCCCGCAACCTGCAGATGACGGAGAACAACCGCCGCCAGGCCGACCATATCCATGGCTCTACCATTCTCCCCAACCGGAACGGCAGCGCTCCCGGCCAGTGGCTGGAGGTCACCTTCAACGGCCGCCGCCGACTCGTCGCGCTTCTTCCCGGCCCCCCGGCAGAGCTTCAGCCAATCTTCGACTCCGAGTGCAAGCCGCGCCTGGCCGCCGCGCTTCCCCCCAACCACCTTGCCCGCCGTCAACTGCGCATGACGCTGATTCCAGAGAGCCACGTGGACGCGCGCAGCGCGCCCATCTACAAGAGATTCTCTGACGTCCAGACCACCATCCTCGCGGGCAATGCGGAGATCCAGCTTCACTTCTCTTGCGTCAAGCCCACTTTGGCTGAAGCCGAAGCGCGCGTGGAGGCCGTCGCCGACGCAGTCTCCCGAGAGATGGGCGACGACGTCTTTTCCTGGAGCGGCGAGTCGCTGGAGGAGGTGGTTCTGCTGATGCTTGGCGTCCGCCACCACACCCTGGCCGTCGCTGAGAGCTGTACCGGTGGTCTCATCGGCCAACGCCTCACCTCCATTCCCAACAGCTCCCGGGTCTTTCTGGGCGGCGCCATCGCTTACTCCAACCGTAGCAAGACGGCGCTGGCTGACGTTCCCTCCTATCTCATCGACGAGCACGGCACGGTCTCTGAGGCTGTGGCTCGCGCCCTGGCGGAAGGAATCCGCCGCCGCATCGGGAGTTCCCTGGCCCTGAGCGTCACTGGCATCGCCGGCCCCGGCACTCCAGGCGGCCGGGACGCCCAAAAGCCCGTCGGCCTGGTCTACCTTGCCCTTACCGACGGCAAGGAGACTCAGGTCAAGGAGCTCAACATCCACGGGAGCCGCGAGCGCATCCGTCTCTGGGCCGCCCAGCACGCCCTGGAGATGCTCCGCCGGCGCCTTCTGTAGGGGGGCGGAAGACGCAATGTAACTGGAGACAGGCGGGGAGTGCTCACTCGTGGAATGCCCAGTTGCAATCCGTCTTAACTGTGGACTCCAGAGACGCCAACCTGCGCGTTGCCGAAGCCAGGAGCGCGAGGCACACCGCCATGCGCAAGAACTGCCTGCCGTTGATCCCATGGCGCCGGTCGAAAGCGGGTCGTCACGCCGCGCTCGTCGAGTATCTCTCCTCAAGGCGCCACTCACGATCGCGATGTCTTCTCTCCATGGGGTGAATGTCATAACCGCCCTTATGGTCTTCCATCCTCCAGCATCGCCAGCGCGCGAGCTAAATATGGTCTATATAGCTTGAAGCGCTCACCCAGATTCTTGTGATCGCCGAACCCAGAGGGATATTTCAGTTGTTGTTCCAACTTGTCGTCGGGGACGTTCGCCTTGCTCTCCATGTTCTGCACTGTGGCAAGCGCCTTTGCGTAGACATGGGGAAAGTTGGCGATCTCCGCTTGCGCGGTCTCCGGATGGTAGCCGAGGCGGTCTCCGGTCTGCCAGGCATCGATGAGGGCATCCGGTGAACTCGTAAACGGAAACAGGGCATTCAGAGTGTCATAGGCGGCGCGCAGCCGGTCCATGGCGCCGGCGAAGCCATCCAACTGTGCCCGGGACGCCAATGATCCCCTGGCCCGATACACCTCGATTCGAAGTTGCGTATGAACGGAAAAGCGCGGTGTCGTGATAACGGTTGTGAGCGTGTTGCCCTCATAACGCCAGCCAATCTTCGACGGGTCGGATCCGGCAAACGCAACCGGTCGCCCATTAATGGTGACGGATGTTGGTGGCCAGTCTCCAGGCAGCCGCACCTGGTACGCACGTTCCATGATCATGCCTGGATAGCTACCCTCGACCGGGGCGACGCGAATCGTGAGCAGGTCACCGGATTGCGCCGCTTTCAACCCGGTCCAGGTACAGACTCCGCGCTTATACGCCTCCGCCTTGCTTGCGTCCGCGTAGAGCATATAAGAACTGGCTTGGTGGTTCTCCAGCGGGTAAATCTCCAGAATCAAAGGATCGACCGGCTTCTCGTCCGTGTAGAGCATCGGCGGCTGTAGCGGCACAATCGCGCCCGCGCGCACATACACCGGAATCTGGTCGATGGAGAAGCTACGCGTTATCTTTTTCGGCCCGGTGAAGCGTCGGCCGGTCGCACTCTCAATCCAGTCGCCATCCGGGATCCACAATGACTCTCGCGCCAGTTGCGTTGCCTGATCCACCGGTTCCGTTACAGGGGCCACGACCATATCGCTGCCGAAAACATACTCGTCCTTGCTGGTGTAGGCGTCGGCCTGTTCCGGCCAGTCATAGTAGAGCGGATGCAGAAATGCCACTCCCGTGTCGTAGGTGCGCCGCGCCTCCGTATAGAGGTACGGCTCCATCGCCGAGCGAAGCTGGAAGGCGGAGCGCAGGATCGACGAATATGGTTCGGGATAGGCCCAGGCGCGCCGCTCCGCGTCGGGGTTCTTCGTTGTGTGCGTGCGTAGAATCGGGCTGTAAGCGCCAAACTGAACCCATCGCGTGTACAACTCCGGAGCGACGGCGCCGGGCATGTGGCCGCCAATATCATGGCTCCAGTAGGCATAGCCGACGTTAGCTGCCGTGGCCGTGAACCATGGCTGGAAAGCCAGCGAAGGCCACACCGAAACGGTGTCGCCCGAGAAACCGATCTCGTAGCGGTGGTTACCCAGTCCACCCCACCGGTGGAAGAGCAACGGACGCTTGCCCTCGCGCTGCTGATCGGTAAAGTGCAGGTAGTTCAGCCACCAGGTGTTGTTCAGGCCGGCCAGCTTCGTCATCATCGGCTGCTGCTGCCAGTCAAGCCACCAGAAGTCGATACCCTGCCTCTCCAGCGGATGCAACACCAGATTGAAGTACGCCGTCGCCCATCGCTTGCTGGTGGGGTCGAAGGGCACATACTTCCTGGTGGCCGGGTCGATACCCATCGCGCGTGCCATTGCCGGATAAGCCTGCTCCCACGGCTGGATACCCGAGGCCGGGTGCAGATTCAACGTGACCTTCAATCCTTCGTCGTGGATCTGCTTCAGAAAGGCGGTGGGATCTGGAAACAACAGCTTGTTCCATGAGTAACCCGTCCAACCCAGCCCCTGACCTGACGGATCGGTCTCGCCCATGGCCTTGAGCTGGTTATGGTTGATGTGCCACCCCATGTCGATCACCAGCACGTCGAGCGGCGTATCGTTCTCGCGGAAACCATGCACCAAGTCGTCCAACTCCTGGTCGCTATAGTCCCAGTAGCGCGACCACCATACCCCAAAGGCGAACCGAGGTGGCAGTGGGATGCGCCCTGCCACGCGAACGTAGTCGCTTAGGGCCTGCTTGTAGTCATGCCCATAGCCGAAGAAGTACAAGTCCTGCCTGTCGCCGATGGGCCGCGGCATTGCCCACGGCCAGGGACTCTTCTCGCCCTGCGCAAAGACGAAATCGTCGGAGTCGAACAATGGCCGGGCCGAGTCGTCCACCACCGCCCAGCCGCTGCGCGAGATCAGACCCTGCCCGATCGGCTCCCGCGTCTTGTCGCCCAGCGCTCCGTCAAGCGTGCGCGTCGTGCCCTTCAGATTTCCGGTATCCGGCATGCCCGGCCGCCACGTCACCAGTTTGCCGTCGAGAGTGAACGAAATACTCAGATTGTCCGCAGTCAATTTCCCATCACCGGGAGACGCAGCGTTGTATGTCAGGTGTAGCGCCGCTGTCTCCAGCGTCAGCCGCTCGCCCTCCCGTTTCTGGGTAAACCTGGGAACCGGCAACCTGCGGTTGAGAAAGACAAGCGAAGCATGGTCTTCAAACTTCCCGTCGGCCGACCACTCCATACGGATGAGCTTGGGCGTCAGAACCGTGAAGCGAGCGTGGCCCATGACAACGATCGCTGCCGGATCGGCAACTGGGCTATAGCTCGCTTCAGGAGGGGCGGTCTCGTCGGGATGAGCAGCCTGCTGGATCACCGAAGCATTCGCATCGCAACATCCAGGAATGACGATCGTAAGGGAAGACCAAAACAGCGCGACAAGACCGATGCAACGCAGCATGATCCGAATATCTCTCAATGAAATCTCCATCCTATCTTCAGAAGCTTCGCAGCGATTCGAGACAAGACGCAAGGCGGGTCTCCTCACGCCACCACTAGCGTTTCATGCTCGAGTCTTGCCGCACAGAGCCCTTCCGTCTGCAATCATACCTCCAGCGCGTAGGCGAAATATGGCGCCGCGGAGCGACATACCGCGCCGGCAAACCGCGGCTACTGGTCGACATTTTAAGAGAAACTCTCAACCCATCCTCTGCTTGTTCTGTGCATCCCGGAATATTCTCTTCAGCACTTCCGCGCTCGGATCGATTCCTCTAAATAGTTCAAACGGCTGAATATTTTGACTCTGCTACACTCATCTTCGAAGACCATGATCCTCTGGCTCCTGACCCTCGCATCGGCCTATCTGCTCGGCTCCATCCCCTTCGGCTATCTTCTGGTCCGGGTTCTACGTAAAGAGGATGTTCGCGCCGTTGGCAGTGGCAACATCGGCGCCACCAATGTAGCTCGTGCTGGAGGAACCTCCCTTGGCCTGTTGACCCTGCTCTGCGACGCCCTCAAAGGCTATTGCAGCGTCCTGCTCGCCACTCACATTGCCCCGCCGACGGCGCAAGGCCCGTCCACACTGGCCATAGCTGCTGCCGTGGCTTCTGTAGCCGGTCACATCTTCCCAGTATGGCTACGATTCCGCGGTGGCAAGGGGATCGCCACTGCGCTGGGCGTCTTCCTGGCGCTAACACCGATGGTGGCCCTGGCCGCCACCGGAGTCTTTGCCATCGTCGTCGCTATCACCCGCTTCGTCTCGCTCGGCTCCGTTCTGGCAGCATTCTCCATCCCTCTGTTTGCGCTCCTGCTCCAGCATCAACGTTCCACCGCCCTTCTCGTCGGGCTCAGCGCCATCGCGATGCTCACCGTCATCAAGCATCAGGCCAACATCCGACGCTTGCTGAGCGGTCGGGAGAACCGCCTGGGCAGTAAAAAGAGCGCTGCCGCGTCCGATGCCGAGGATACGGACTCTCCGGCCAAAAGAGCCAACCCATGAGCCGCATCGCCGTCATCGGAGCAGGCGCCTGGGGAACCGCGCTCACCATCTCTCTGGCTCGCCATGGCGGTCACCAACTCGCCCTTTGGGCCCACTCTCCCGACCACGCCCTGCAACTGGCAGAGAGCTTCGTCAATGATCGCTATCTGCCTGGTTTTGCTCTTCCCGCCGGCCTGTGCATCACCCACGACCTGGAAGAAGCAGTCGCCGGTGCGGATCTGGTGCTGTGCGTAACACCCTCGCAGGCCCTGCGCTCCATCATGATGCTGCTAGCTCCGCTGCTCCGTCCCCGTCAGGTGCTACTTTCGGCCAGCAAGGGGATTGAAGAGCGAACCTTCCTGCGCATGTCGCAGATCATCTCCGAGCACGCCCCCGCCAACCCTATCGGCGTCCTGGGTGGGCCCTCCTTCGCCTATGAAGTCGCCGCCGGCATGCCCACCGCCATTGCCGTGGCGATAGAAGATCCAGCTTTGGGCAAGCGTCTGCAGGACGACTTCAGCTCCGCTTCCCTGCGCGCTTACCGCAACCAGGATGTGGTTGGCACCGAACTCGGCGGAGCCCTAAAGAACGTTATCGCCGTGGCCGCCGGTGTGGTGACGGGCCTGGAACTCGGGCAGAACGCCACTGCGGCGCTCATCACACGCGGCAATGCGGAGATCGCCCGCCTTACCATGGCCTGCGGCGGCCGCCGGGAGACCATTTCCGGCCTCTCCGGCATCGGTGACCTGGTGCTTACCTGCACCGGTGGCTTGTCACGCAACCGTGCGGTGGGCATGGAACTCGGCAGAGGCAAGAAACTCCATGAAGTGATCGCGGAACTCAATGGCAAGGTGGCTGAAGGTATCCTGACCACCGCCGCGGCACTTGGTCTGGCTCGCCGCCACGGCGTGGAGATGCCGATCACCGAACAAGTGGAGGCCATCCTCCACCACGGCAAATCCCCCCTGGACGCCATCGGAGAGCTCATGGCCCGGCCGGGACGCATCGAGTAGCACCCGCTCCGCTAAACTGGAGACGATGGCCTTTTCAATCTTTGGCAAGCGCGATACCCCGTCCTCCGGCACTGAGGCCCAGGAGCCCGAAAGACTGCCCTCGCCCGCAGCGGAAGCCGCTGTGCCGGGTGGTCTCTTCGCACGCATGAAGAGGGCCGTCGCCCGCACCCGCGAGTCGCTGTCCAGCTCCCTGGCCTCCGTCATAGCCCTGACACGCGAGGTGGACGAAGCGTCCCTCGACGACCTGGAACTGGCCCTGTTGTCCTGCGATATAGGGTCCACCACCACCAACCAGATTCTCCAGGTGTTGCGTCACCGCGCCCTCCAACACGGCATTGCGGACGGCGCTGCGCTCAAGCTTCTCCTCAAACAGGAGATCCTCCGCATCCTTCGCTCCGTGGAGACACCCGTGGCGCACCCCTCCGCACCGCCAGAAGTCATCATGATGGTAGGCGTCAACGGCACGGGAAAGACGACCACCAGCGGCAAGCTGGCCGCACTCTTCCGCCGGGAAGGCCACACCGTGCTCCTCTGCGCCGCCGACACCTTCCGCGCTGCCGCCATTGAGCAACTGGAGGTCTGGGCGCAACGCTCCTTTGTCGATATGATTCGCACCCGCCAGGGCGGCGATCCCTCCGCCGCCCTGTTTGACGCGCTCACCGCGGCCAAGGCCCGCTCCACCGGAATGCTGATCGTGGATACCGCCGGTCGTCTGCACACCAAGTCCGACCTCATGAAGGAGTTGGACAAGATGCGCCGCACCGCCGAGCGCCTGCTGCCCGGAGCACCGCATCAGACCCTGCTGGTCATCGATGCCACTACGGGCCAGAACGGGCTCCAGCAGGCTCGCCTCTTCACCGAGGCCGCACACGTCACCGGCATCGTTCTTACCAAGCTGGATGGCAGCGCCAAGGGTGGTATCGTCGTCGCCATCGCGCACGAGTTGGGCCTGCCCGTCCGCTACGCCGGCATCGGCGAGAAACTGGAAGACATCATCCCCTTTGACGCTGAAGCCTTCGTCGACTCGCTTCTGAATTAGTCCCTATAGCGCCGCTGACTCAGCATCGGGACGCCGCGGGAATCACTACCTCTGAATCAAGCCGAGTCGCCGGGTGCTGCGCGCCCCATACCTCGGCTCTTCGAGATGCGGGAGGCCATAACCTCGGGCGCCCATCACCCCACTCCGGTTACTGCACGATCTCCTGTAACTGCACCATCTTCGGCCGGGCACGCACCACAACGATGTGCTATCACCCCAAGATCATTACCCTCGAACATGCCTGCGCATCCGGCCACAGCGCTCAAAAGAAGTCGGCTCGTCGTCTGGACAAGCAAACCATCTGCCCATCGGCGCGAAGATCAAGGGTGGGCAGGAGGCCCAGGATCCCCGGCAAGCTTGCCGATGGGATGAAACGCCCGACTCGATTGCCTTCCGTCGACAAGCCCTCCCTGCGTGCAGCAAAGACGTGAGAGGCCCGATTCCGAATCCGCAATGCCGAATCCGCATCGGAACTGCGGGGCCATCTACCTTCCGATCATGGACTGGTCGTTTTTCGCTCCCAAGAGAAGATCCGGGAAAGGCAGCGCCTCAGGGTTGCGCGCCTGCGGCACCTGCGCTATTTTACTAACTAGTTAGTCAACTTTCTGCCACCGCCCTCCCCAACCGAGACCCACGCCGACCGCTCCGCCGAGACGCGCAGCCGCATTCTGGAAGCATCTCTCACCGAGTTCGCCGCCCACGGCATGGCGGGGGCGCGCACAGAGACGATCGCCGCCGCAGCCGGGGTGAACAAGGCCCTGCTCTACTACTACTTCCAGAGCAAGCAGAAGCTCTACGCAGCGACCCTCGAAAGCATCGCGGAGCGGGTGCGTGACCGCTCGATGGCCGTCTTCCTCCGCGATGCCAGCCCCGGCGAACGGACCCTGCGCACCGCTCTGGACCACTTTGACCGGATCCTCACCCAACGCGAGTTCCAGCGCCTCTTGCAGCAGGAGATGATCCGCCTGCACAAAGGCGAAGAGGGCGAACTGCCAATGCTGGCCAGCCGCATCTTCGCGCCGCTGCACGAAAGCTTCCGGGCGCTGTTGCAGGAAGGCATCGCCTCCGGCGAGATCATCCCTGCCGACTGGCATCAGGTGATGCTCGCCGCCATCGGCAGCAACGTCTTTTACTTTCTCAGCGCGCCCTTGTGGCGGATCACAGAATCCTTCGATCCCTTCGACCCGGAGGTGCTCAAGGCGCGCCGCACCGCCATGGTGGAGTTTCTGGCCCTGGCGGTCTTTGTGGACCGCAGGCAGGGCGCGGAGTTGGCGCGGAAGGTGCTCGCCGATACGCCCATGCCCGAATTGGGTAACTTCGAAAGATTCGAGGTGGCAGCCAGGTGAACGCACGCAATCGAGTTTTCTTGCTTCTGGGGTTGCTCACCGCGGGATCGCTTGTCTGGTACCTCGCCACCACGCGGCGCAGCGCCGATCTGCAACTGATTGGAACCGTGGATGCCAACGAGGTGATCATCAGCTCTAAAATTCCGGGCCGCATCCAGACCCTCACCGTCGAGGAGGGCCAGGACGTAAAGCGGGGCGAGTTGATCGCGACCATCGAGAGCCAGGATCTGGACGCCGCCATGAAGGCCGCCGAGGCTACCGCCGCCAGCCAGAGCTGGAAGCTCAACAGCAGCGAGACCACCGAGCAGCAGAACCGCGGCGAAACCTCCAGTGCGGTGCTCAGCGCCAAAGCGCAGGTCGACTCTGCCCAGGCAGCCTTGGCCCAGGCCCAGGCGCAGTACGAACATCAGCTCGCAGACACCACCCGCGCCGTGGCTCTGGCCGCGCAGGGCATTGTGAGCCAGCAGACCCGCGACGAACAGCAGACGTCGCTCGCAGCCGCCCAGGCCGCCGTCGACGCCGCCCGCCAGAATCTCTCCGCGGCTCAGGCAAATCTCAAGCAGGCGCGCGCACACCAACTGCTCACCAGCGTCTCGGCGCTCGAGGTGGCCCAGACCCGCGCCGCTGCAGCCAATGCGCAGGCGCTGGCCGAGCAGGCCAGGGTGGAACAAAGCTACGCGCAGATCCTCTCACCCATCGACGGCAAGGTTGCGGTGTGGGCGGCGCGGCAAGGCGAAGTCGTCACCGCGGGCGCGCCGATTGTCACCCTCACGGACCTGTCCCAGACCTGGGTGTACGCTCCCCTGCCGGAGACCCAGGCCGACGCAGTCGAACTGGGCGACAGCCTGCGCGTGGTCATGCCCAGCGGGGCCACGGTCTGGGGCAAGGTCATTGCCAAGGCCGCCGAAGGCGACTTTG
>JAKAQS010000265.1 GCA_021819585.1 Acidobacteriota bacterium | reverse complement strand
AAAAGCCGGGCGACGGGTTTTGGAGTGGGTGAGTTGAGCCTCTGCTGGTCTGCTTAGCCGGCGCGGTCCAGACGGGTGGAGAGAAGCGGCTCCGGCGTGGACTTGGCGGAGGCGTCCAGCATGCGGTAGAGCGTGGAGCGGCTGATGCCCAGCACCTCGGCGGTGCGCAGCTTGTTGCCGTTACAGGCCAGCAGAACGGAGCGAATGTGCTCCTGGACCACATCATCGAGACGCATCATGCGGGTCTCGCGGCGGTGGCTCGGGGAGGGTTGGGGGGCGCTGCCAAGAACGGCCTCCAGGTCAGAGGCGTCCAGCACGGAGTTGGCCCCGGAGAGATCCCTGCGCTGGAAGAGGCCTTCGGCGGTCGCATAGAGCTGGGGCAGGTTGCCGGGCCAGGGAAGCCGGCGCGCCGCCTCCAGCAGAGCCGGAGTGAGCTGCGGTGCGGCGGTCCCGGCTTGAGAGGCCATGCCCTCCAGAATCTGAGTGAGCAGATGGGGAACATCCTCGCGGCGGTCGCGGAGCGGAGGGATAACGATTCGCAGCGCTCCCAGACAGTCCGCCAGTTCCGCGGAGAAGCTGTTGGCGCTGACCAGAGGACGCAGTCCGCGCTCGGCAAAGGCGACGATTCGCGGAGCCTGGGAACCATACTTGCGCACCAGATGCAATAGCGCATTCTGGGCGTTCTGCGAGATGCGTTCCGGGCGAGGGATGTAGCACATCCCCTTGCCGGCCAGAGCGCTGTGCGCATCCGGCCGGCTCAGCAACCGCTCGGCTTCCGCTGAGGTGAGAATGACGAATGGGCGGTCCTTCAAAGGAGAGAACTGGTGCAGAATTCGGGCTGCGGCCTCCTCTCCGCATCCACGTTCTCCGGTGAGCAAAGCCGTCCGAAAGTAAGGAGCGACGCGCCGGATCTGGCTGCGTAGCTGGGTCATGACGGCGCTGGCTCCATCCAGCCAAAGCGCCGGGGCCGGCGACTGCGGATTCGTCTCGTGCGGCGCAGACGCCGCTACCGGAGACAGATTCGGTACCCGAAGGAGTTCAGACATGATCTACCTATCGGCAGATCGAGGTAATCGTTTAGCCGAGCGAGGAGCGGAGGCCGTTCGGCGCCCAAATCCGCTTCCAGGTCTGCGCCCAAAAGAGAAGGCCGGTTGGCAGGCGCTGCCTGGTTACAGCTTGGATGCACCCGTCGGCACAGAGCCGCGCGGGGCCGCGCTGGGTGACGGGGGTTTGCGCCAGGATGAGGGAAAATCGACTGGCTAAGCGACCGTGTTCGCGCAGTAGGTGTCGAAGGCGCGCGCCAGTTCCTGCGCGATCGCCGGGGCCGTCGAATTTTCAATGGCGGAGCGTTGCAGCAGGTAGATCAACTGCCCGTCGCGAAGGATAGCCACGGCGGGCGATGTGGGAGGATGGCCCTGGAAGTAGCTGCGGGCGCGCTCGGTCGCTTCGCGGTCTTGGCCGGCGAAGACGGAGATGACCTGGTCCGGGGTGTGGATGTGATTGAGGGCCAGGCGAACTCCAGGGCGCATCTTGCCGGCGGCGCAGCCGCAGACGGAGTTGACCACGACCATGGTCGTTCCAGGCCGGGCCAGAGCGGAATCGACCTCGGCGCCCGTGCGGGCCTCGACGATTCCGGCTTTGGTGAGTTCCTCGCGCATGGGAATGAGCATGATCTCTGGATACATCTTGTAGCCTCCTGGGAGTCCTCAATGATGAGGTTCCGGCAAAAAACTTCTTTGATTGGATTGTACCCGGACCGAATTGGTCGCACCAGAGCGGGCGCCAGGGGTGGGCCTGCGGGCTGATGTACTCTCAAAGCGTGCCTACAGGGTTGCAGATTCAGAGTCAGACGCCGCTGGCGCCGCTGACCACCTTTGGTATTGGGGGGGCGGCGCGCTACTTTGCGGTTGCGCATACCGAGACGGAGGTGTCCGAAGCGGTGGCCTGGGCTGAGGATAGAAGTCTGAGCCTCTTCGTTCTGGGAGGAGGAAGCAACCTGCTGGTGCGGGATGAGGGGTTCGACGGCCTGGTGCTCAAGATCGGCGTGTTGGGAGTGGAGACCTGCGGAGACGGTTGTTTTGAGGTGGGCGCGGGAGAGATCTGGGACGAGTTTGTCGAGCGGGTGACGAGGCAGGAGATGGCGGGAGTCGAATGCCTGGCGGGGATTCCGGGCTCTGTGGGGGGAACTCCGGTGCAGAACGTTGGGGCCTACGGGCAGGAGGTTGCGGAGACCATCGAGTGGGTGCGGGCCTTCGATCGCAAGAGCCGTGGCTGGGTGCGGCTGGACAAGGCGGCCTGCCGCTTCCGCTACCGCCAGAGCCTGTTCAACAGCGATGAGCCGGAGCGCTATATTGTGACCCGAGTGAGGTTCCAGTTGCGGCCAGGGGGAAGGCCCAACCTCCGCTACGCTGATCTACAGCTCAGGCTGGGCGACCGGCAGGGGCTGACCTTGGCCAAGGTGGCCTCGGTGGTGCGTGAGATTCGGAGAGAGAAGGGCATGCTGCTGGTCGAGGGAGATTCCGACTGCCGGAGCGCCGGGTCGTTCTTCAAGAACCCGGTGGTGGGTTTGGATCGCCTGGAGGCGATTGCCGCGGCGGCTGGTGTGACGCCGGGCATGGTGCCCGGATGGCCGGCGGGGGTGGGTCTAATCAAAATTCCGGCAGCCTGGTTGCTGGAGCGAGCCGGGTTTGTGAAGGGGTTCGGGAGCGGACCGGCCCGGATCTCATCCCGGCACACCCTGGCTTTGACCAACCAGGGCGGAGCCACTTGCGCCGATATCGAGCGGTTGCAGGGGCAGATCGTCGATGGAGTGAGAGAACGCTTCGGGATTACGCTGGAGCGGGAGCCGGTGCTGCTGGGCTAAAGCCGTCTCGGCGCAGTTGGACCCCGGCGCCATCTTTGCCGGCGCAAGAGCGCAAGGGAGGAGAAGTTCCTGGACGGCTCTGGAGCGCTGGATTGCACTTTGCGGTGGAAGAGTTGGGATGAGCGCTGCTTCACAGCAGAATTCGCAGCATGCGGGCGCGCTCTTCGGCCAGCACGAGTGAGGCTGCTCCCTGGTCCAGGATCCGGCCCTGTTCGAGGCGAATCACTTCGGCGCCCAGCATCAGGGCTTCTTCGACATCGTGCGTCACCGAGAGCACGGGAGCGCCGAGTTGGACGGCGCGCTCCTGCATGCGCGGAAGCAGGGCGCCGCGCAGCGCGCGATCGATGCCGGTGAAGGGTTCGTCGAGCAGAATCAGGCGGGGATGGGGCACGGCGAAGGCTCGCGCGAGGTTCACGCGCTGGCGCTCGCCGCCGGAGAGATCGCCGGGCTTGCGCTGTACCAGCGCCTCCAGTTGGAAGCACTGGATCGCCTGATCGACGATCTCCTCGCTGCTGCCGGTTTGCTGGGCGGCTCGCAGCCCGGGAGACGGGATGCGGCGCGCCGCGCAGGGGAAGGAGATGTTCTCCCGGACGGACATATGTGGAAACAGGACTGCGCCCTGCGGGGCATAGGCCAACTGACGACGGTGCGGCGCAACGCGGTGATGCGGCCGGTCCCATTCCAGTGGAGCGCCGGAGCCTCCCCTGGCGGCGAGAAAGTTGGAAAAGATTCCGGAGCGCGGCTTTTGAGAAAGAAGACCGCAGATCGCTCGCAGGATGGTGCTTTTGCCGCTTCCGGAGGGACCGAAGATGACGGTCCAGCGGGAGGTGAGCGAAAGCTCAAGATCCAGATGCAGAGCGCCCACCCTGGTTTGGAGCCGAAGTTGAAAGAGTGGAAGCTGTTGCGGCGATTCGGCCGCTGCGCGGCTCGGCGGGCTGGAGGATGTTCGGGGATCAGGCAAGCTCCGCCCTCCGGTTTCCGCGCCCATAGACGACGAGCAGCGCGAGAAAGGATAGGCCGGCCAGCGCCGCGGCGGTGAGGTTGGCGTCCGTGTAACGGAGCTCTTGCACCTGGTCAAAGATCGCGATGGAGAGGGTACGGGTGACCCCTGGGATGTCTCCGCCGACCATCAGAACGACTCCGAACTCGCCGACCGTGTGGGCAAAGCAGAGCACAGCGGCGGTCATGAAGGAGGCGCGGGAGAGGGGAAGCGTGACGCGGCGAAAGACCGTCCACGGGTCTGCGCCGAGAACCTGTGCGACCTCCACGGTGGGGCGATCGATGGAGGAGAAGGCGACGACCAGGGGCTGCACGGCAAAGGGGAGGCTGTAGATCATCGAGCCGATCAGCAGGCCGGAGAAGGTGAAGGCCACAGGGTGCCCGAGGAGGGCGATGAGGGTTCGGCCAAGAGCCGTTGCCGGGCCCAGACCCACCAGCAGATAGAAGCCGAGCACGGTGGGTGGAAGCACCAGGGGCAAGGCCACGGCCGCCTGGGTCATGCGCCGCGCGGCACCGCGGCCGGACGCGATCCAGGCTGCCAGCGGCGTGGCGAGCAGCAGGAGAAGAAGGGTTGTCAGACTGGCAAGGCGAAGCGTCAGTCCGAGGGCGGCGAAGTCCATGGTGGTGTCAGTCTAGTCCCTTTGCTCTTTGGGAACTGCCCAAGGCTCCGCCGGCTGGCCGTTGGCGGGAGAAGAAGTGAGCCTGGCGGGCGGCTGGTTGAGTTGGTCGAATCGGGAGGATTCTTGGGAGTATGAGGCTTGCGCGGCCTGGGACCGGCTAGTTGGCCGGGTCAAGGCCGAAGCCGGGCAGACGCTGCTGAACCTGCTTGCTGGTGAGCCATTGGAGAAACTGCTGTGCTTGCTTCTGATTCCGGGACGATCTCAGGATAATCGCGCATTGGCGAATCTGCTGATAGCTGCCTGCCGGAAGCCGGATGAAGGATCCCAAGGCGCGATCATGAGCCGAACTGGCGATGGTCAGGGAGATGAAGGCTGCCTGAGCGTTGCCGGACTCGGCGAACTCCGCCGTCTGCCCGATGTTCTCTGCGATGGCCAGCTTGGGGGCGAGTTGGGCGTAGAGGCGCAGGTTTTCCAGCGCCTGGCGGGCGGCGACGCCATAGGGGGCATGGAGAGCGTTGGCGATGGCGATCTTGCTCACCCTTGGACTGGTCAGGACGTTGAGCGAGAGCGGCTGAGCGGGCGAGTCGTGGCGCGCCCAGAGCACCAGCACGCCACGCGCATAGGCGATGGGTTGCGGCTCTTCGGCCATTCCGGCGCTGACCAGG
>JAKAQS010000035.1 GCA_021819585.1 Acidobacteriota bacterium | reverse complement strand
GTGGTCTTTCGTTAGAGATTTTCTGTGCGTGTCTATTCCGGCACTTCGGCTTTCATGGGCGTTTTCCTAAAGGAAAGCGCGACGGCATGCCCACTTCGGAAGATTCATCCGCGGGGGAAAGAGACCAGGAGATTCAAGACGCTTTGTGCGTTTCACCTGCGCCGATCTTCACAACTTCGAGATGCGTGACGACTGGCCTCGGCCCCACGGGCGAGCGGGAGCCGTGGCTCTTTTCCCGCTGGGCCGAGTATGCAGGCTTCTGATCGCCGTTTCGGGAACTGCTGCGTTTCGCTTGCTGTTGAGGGCCGTTTTCGTCGGGCGCTCAGGCGCGGCGAGCGCTGAACTCGCGGCCGATGGCGGCGAGGGTCTCGGGGTCCAGTAGGTCGGTGGCGCGCGGAAAGATCGTGGTTTCCTCGAGGGCGATGTGCTCCTTGTAGAGATCCTGGAGGGCGGCAGTGCTGGAGAGCAGGCGCTCCCGGTTGGCGGGTTCGATCTCTCCTTTTGCGATCCAGTCCGTGTAGAGCCAATCGATGGCCTCATGCAGCTCGGCGGCGTGGGCGTGATCCTGTTCCAGGCGATCGAGCAGGGCCGGGAGGTCGGCGCCGGTTGCAGCCACGTTGCGCAGGCGGGAGAAGACGGACTGTTCTTCGTCGGCGTTGTGACGCTCGCCTCCGATGTGAAAGTACTGCACGGCGGCTTTGACTGCGGAGATCTCTTCGGGGTGGAGAGCACGGCCGCTGGCGCGCTCGGCGACCAGGCGGAGGATGCCGAGGAAGTGCTCGATCCTGCGGTGACAGTCCTTCAGCATGCCAAGGGGGTCATCAAATCCGCTATCGGGTTTGGCTCCAATTTGTACGCTCATGGTTGATCTCCTTCCGTGGCTGACGTTCTTCAGTTTGCAGCATCCCTCGGGTTCCGGGGCCGATCTGGTACTGATGTTCTTCGGAATCCAGTGTCCTTCGGGTTCTGAAGCCGATCTTGTTTGCCTCAGACGCCTTGCAGCACCTGCAGAGCCGGTGGATGGGGCTGGATCTGCTCCGGCCGGACGTATCCGTGGGGGATATAGGAGCAGCAGGGCTCTTCGCCGCGCGGGTTTCCGCTGAGGGCATAGGCGCGGGAGCGGGAGCCGCCGCAGATCTCCTTGAACTCGCAGGCTCCGCATTTGCCCTCCAGCCGGGAGGTGTCGCGCAGGCTTTGGAAGAGCGGGGAGTCGCGGTAGATCGAGGCCAGGCTCTGGCGGCGGACGTTGCCGGCCCGCAGGGGCAGAAAGCCGCTGGGGTACACCTCTCCGGTGTGGGAAATGAAGACAAATCCTTTGCCGTCGTTGAGGCCACGCGGCGCGCGGCCGATGGAGTCGGCGATCTTTTCCGCGGCGGGGTTCACGCCGGCGCCGGCCTTCCGCTTCGCCGTCCGCTGTTGCAGGACGAAGCGGCGGTAGTGCTGCGCCTCCGTGGTCTTGATGTCAAAGCCCGCGGTTTGGGAGAGCTGATAGAGCCTGGCGAAGATCGCCTCGAACTCGTCGGCATCCAGCAGATCCGCGAGCTTGCCACGGCCCGTGGGAACCAGAAAGAAGACGCTCCAGAGCGTAATTCTGAGGCTCTCCAGAAGAGCGACGATGGCGTCGATCTCCGCAATGTTACGTCGGCTGAAGGTGGTATTGATCTGTACCGGCAGGCCAATCTCATTGGCCCAGCGGATGGCGTCCAGGGTGCGTGCAAAGGAGCCGGACAATCCGCGGAAGGCGTCGTGGGTGGCGGCGCAGGCTCCATCCAGGCTGACGGCCAGCCGCGCCAGTCCGGCCTGCTGGAGGCGAACCACCATCTCCCGGGTGAGCAGAGGTGTGGCGCTGGGCGTCAGAGAGACGCGGACACCCACAGTCTGAGCGTGCCGGATCAGGTCAAACAGGTCTGGGCGCTTGAGCGGATCGCCGCCGGTGAGAACGAAGACGGGCGTCTTCATGTCGGCGATCTGGTCGATCAGGCGCTTGCCCTCCTCGGTGCTCAGCTCCAGCGGATGGCGCTCGGGTTGCGCCGAGGCGCGGCAGTGGACGCAGGCCAGATCGCAGGCCTGGGTGACCTCCCAGATGGCGATGAAGGGGGTCTGGTTGAAGTCCGTGGCGTGAATCAGCGGGTTCATAGCATGATGAAACCGCAGCAGGCTGCGGCGGCGCAGTGACAAAAGTACCTGCCGGCGCGCTTTCCACCGATTAATTTTAGGGGATGGAGGCGAGTATGGATCACGACGAGATGAGTTCGATACAGGCAATGGTGCTGCGGGAGCGCCGCAAAAGCTGGATGCTGCGGCTGTGGATTGCTACCGGGATCTTCTTCATGGCGCTGCCGGGAACCTTGTTGGGCTTCTCCAACCTGATGGCCATCGCCAGTCACCACGGGCTGGGCGTGCTGCCGGCGGCGTGGATTCAAGGGCATGGTCATGCGCAGGTCTTTGGCTGGGTAGGAAGCTTCATCCTCGGCATCGGTTTCTACTCGCAACCCGCCCACGGCCGTTCGGTGGTCCGTCTTCCCCTGGTTTGCTACCTGCTTTGGACCGCGGGGGTTGCGTCACGCTGGGTGGCCGGCATCTATGGCTGGCACTGGAGAACGATCTATCCTATGTCGGCGGGCGCTGAGCTGGCCGCGGTTCTCCTGTTCCTGCTGGCCGCTTCCAGGCACAAACGGCAAGAGGAGAAGCCGGCCGTGGAAACGGATGCTTCACGGGCAAAGAGCCAACGGAGGCCGATGCCGCTATGGATGGTCTCCGTGCTGCTGGGCGCCGCAGGGCTGCTCGCCATGGTGGTCTTCAACTTTGTGGAGTGCGTGCATCTGGCGCATGTTGGGGCCGGTCGCGCCTTTCCGCACGGCCTGGACCAGAGGTATCTGGTGCTGATGGCCTGGGGATTCATGACCCCGATGGTGTGGGGATTTTCCGCCCGCTGGCTGCCGGCGTTTCTGGCGATTCCTCAGCCCAATCCTGATCTGCTGAGCTTTGCCCTGTGGATGGACGTGCTGGGTGTCCTCTGCGGCGTCTCCGGCTGGACGCTTCTGGCCACGATGTTTCTGGCCGTCGGCGCTGTGACGATCAGCTTTGCGCTGCATCTGGCAGAGCGGCCGCATGGACAGGCCAAGGTGGCGGGTATTCACCCCAGCTTTCCCTCGTTTGTCCGCTTGGCCTTTGTTTGGCTTTCCGTGGCCGGCTTTCTGGGCGTATGGGCGGCCGTGGCGGATCAGCATGGGGGCATCTGGGGAGCCTCGCGGCACGCTCTCACGGTGGGCTTTGTGGCGACCATGATCTTTGCCATTGGTCCCAGGATTCTTCCTCACTTCTCCGGCTTCTACAGCATCTACAGCAAGCGGCTGATGCTTTTGAGCCTTCTGACTCTGCAAACCGGCTGCCTGCTGCGGGTCAGCTCCGAGGCGCCGGCTTATGAAGGGATTCTCCCCTTGGCATGGAAGGTGTTGCCGGTCTCAGCCATGCTGGAGCTGACCGGGGTGTTGCTCTTCGCCCTCAATCTCTTGCTCACCTACTCGCTGGGCCGCTCCTCGTTTGCCGTGGCCCCGGGCGAGCACGGGCTTGCCGTATGCTGAGTTTGCTCGCTCTCTGTGACCGGTGCCGCGGTTGCATATGCGGGCTGCGCTGGAGTCTTTCAGTGCATGTTCTTCAATAGTTTCCAAAGGGTTCCAGGAGGGTGATTGCATGGCGGCAGAGATTCCTTATGAACAGTTGCTGGAGGCGATCGGCGACGCGATTCTGGTGGCCGACGAGAAGGGCGCAATCACATTTTGGAATCCTGCCGCGGAGCGGATCTTCGGCTTTTCCCGGAGTGAGGCCCTGGGGCAGTCGCTGGACCTGATCATTCCGGAGCGTCTGCGGCAGCGCCACTGGGAGGGCTACCGGAAGACGATGGAGAGCGGTCACACCCGCTACGGCGCCGATCTGTTGCGCGTGCCCGCAGTGCATAAGGATGGCCGCAGCTTGTCGATCGCCTTTACGGTGGCGCTGCTCTTCTCCGGCGAGGGCAAGGTGAGAGGAATCGCCGCGGTGATCCGGGATGAGACCCAACGCTTCCAAGAGGAGCGCGCGCTGCGCAAGCGCGTGGCGGAGCTGGAAGGCAAGACAAGCTGAGCGGCGCGGCAGCCCGCGGCGGCGTAGGAGAGTTTGCCGCCGCTGCCGGCGGCGCGGGTTCAGGTTGAGGTCTGCTGCAGGCTGGCGCGCAGCCCCTTGAGGTTTTTGACCACGATCTGACGAGCATCCACTTCGAGCAAACCCTCGGCCTGCAGCCGCATCGAATTTCGGGAGACCAGCTCGCGCACGGTTCCAAGCTGGCTGGCCAGCTCCTGGTGGCTACCGGGCAACTGGAACTCGACGCCGCGGCTGGTTTCGACTCCCTGACTCTCCGCCATGCGCAGCAGGGCGGAGATCAGCCGTTCGCGGATGGTGGTGAAAGAGAGTTCCTCGATGATTCCCACCAGACGCCGTAGGCGGGAGCCTACCACCGCCAGGACTTTGAGCGCTACCTGGGGGTACTCCATACAGAAAGTCTGAAAGATTTGCTGAGAGATAAAGACGATCTCCACATCGTCGAGCGCCACGGCGGAGGCGGGATAAGAGCCGCCATCAAAGACCGGCAGCTCAGCGACGGTTTCGCCGGTGGTGTTCACCGCCAGAATCTGCTCCCGTCCGCCGAGGGAGGTTTTAAAGATGCGCACTCGGCCGCCGGCGATGACATGCAGGCCGTGGCAGCGCTCGCCCTCGGAGAAGAGCAGTTCCCCTTTGGTAAAATGCTTGGCGAGCGCGCGCGCCGCGAGCAAGCGAATCTCCTCGGGGGTGAGGGTTGAAAACAGCGCGGTTCGTTGCAGGACAACAGAAAGATCCGTGCGATCCAGACTCATGGTTGGAAGTCTATTGCATTTCCAGCGCAGGTGTAGCCTGAAGCCACGGCACGCTTTTGCAGGGGCCCTCAGTCACGCTGACCATGCAATACCAGCCACGCCGCTGCCGGCTCGAACTGGCTTGGGGTGGTCGAGGGTGGGGAAGTAAGTGGAGGAGGCTCGGGCCGAGGTTTTGTGTCTTTGCCTGGGGGACGGCGTCTCTTCTGGAGGCGCCGGCGAGATTTCGTGCTTCAAGCAATTCATCAGGAGGCGATAAGGTTGGTATTTAATGTGAGGTGCGGATGATTCACAGGGTCTCATCTTCTCTGCAAACGGCGGCGTGGTTTATGGCCGCGTTGGGATCTGTCTGTTTGCAATGCAGCGTGGCGGCCGTGGGCCAGGCGGGGGCGGTGGCCGTGGCGGCTCCGGCCAAGCTGGATCCGGCGGACCGGACGGCGCCGAAGATCTCGCTGGAGGAGGCCATCCGGCTGGCGGAGAAGAACGAGCCGGCTTTTGCGGCAGCGACGGCGCAGATGCAACTCGCTCAACTGGACCACCAGGAGGCTGTGGCCGGCCTGTTGCCGTCCGTGGTGTTTCACAATCAATATCTCTTTACGCAGGCCAACGGAACCACCAACCGCATTGGGCAGGTGGCGAATGCAGCGGCTCCGCGCTTTATCGCCAACAACGCGATTCACGAGTACGCCAGCCAAGGTGTGGTGAATGAGACGCTTGGCCTGCGGAGGTTCAGCGCCGTCTCTGTAGCCAACGCCGAGGAGGCGCAGGCGGCCGCGCAGGCGGAAATCGAGCGCCGCGGGCTGATTGCGGCTGTGGCTACGCTGTACTACGGCGTCACGGCGGCCGATACCAAGGTAGCGGTGACCGGGCAGGCCGTGGACGATGCGCGCCGGTTTGTGCAGATTACTGAGGAGCGCGAGCAGTCGCGCGAGGCGGCGCACGCCGATGTTCTCAAGGCGACCCTGACCGAGCAGCAGCGAGGCCGCGATCTGGAGGATGCAAGACTGGCGGCGCTGAAAGCGCATCTGGAGCTTGGAGCTTTGCTGTTTGCCGATCCGCGCACACCCTTTGCGACCGAGGCGACCGCTCCGCCGATGTTGCCGGACCGCGCCACGGTGGATGAAGACGCCGGCCGCAACAACCCGGATCTGAAGAGCGCGCTGGCCGCGCTCCAGGCCAGCCAGGCGCAGGTGGTCTCGGCTCGCGCCGAGTATCTTCCCGATCTGGGGCTGAACGTGACCTATGGCATCGACGCGCCGCAGTTCGCGATCAACGGTCCCGACAATGCGAAAAACTTGGGTTACTCGGCGATGGCGACGATGGATATCCCGGTGTGGAACTGGCTCTCTACCCAGCACAAGGTGAAGCAGAGCGAGATCCGCCGCGACCTGGCGAAGGTGAATCTCTCCTCGGAGCAGCGGCGGTTGATCGCCAACCTCACCGAGTTTTATGCGGAGGCCGCCACGGCGCGGGATGCGATGGCGTCGCTGGATGCGAGCGTCAGCGCGGCGCGGGAGAGCTTGCGCCTGACGGAGTTGAGCTATGTGGGTGGCGAGGGAACGGTGCTCGATGTCGTGGACGCGCAGAACACCTTGCTGGATACAGAGAAGGCAGAGGCCGATGGCGTGGTTCGCTATGAGCTGGCATTGGCCAATCTTCAGACACTGACGGGAAGGTTTTGATGAGAGTGCATGATGGCTTCAGCGTAGGCTACCCGCAACCGGCGTCAGCCCGCGCCAGAAGGGGTTGGCCGGCGAGTGTGAAGAGGTGCGGAAGATGTGCTGCGGGACGGTCGGCCGGCGCGCGCGGTTGCCTGGCGCCAGCCATGGTTTGGTTCGCGGCCGTGGCCTGCTGCCTGGGCATGGTTGGCTGCCATTCGGCGGACACAACCCCCGATGTGGTGGTGGATGTGCAGGCGGCCAGGCCGGTGGTTGGCGCGATTGCGGAGCAGATTGAGGGGGATGCGGTTCTCTCGCCGCTGGCCGAAGCGGCGATCTCTCCGAAGATCAGCGCGCCAGTCAGCCGGTTTTATGTCCAGCGCGGAGCGCGTGTACGGGCTGGGCAGTTGCTGGTGCGCCTGGAAGACCGTGATCTGGAGGCTGCCGCGGAGGACAACCAGGGAGCCTACGAGGCAGCGCAGGCGGCCTATCAGCAAGCTACCAGCGTCCAGCAGCCGGCGGCGATGCAGACGGCCAAGCTGGATCTGAAGCAGGCCAAGGCGAATCTGGATCTGGATAAGGGGCTGGTGGAGAGCCGCGAGAAGTTGTTTGCGGAAGGAGCGATTCCCGGCCGGGATCTGGATTCAGCCAAGGCGACCCTGGTGCAGGCGCAGGCAGCCTATGACACCGCCGAGCAGCGCTTGCAGGCCTTGCAGCGGGTTGGCCGGCAGGCCAGCCAGAAGGCGGCGCAGGGCGATCTGACCTCTGCGCGGGGCAAGTATCTGAGCGCGGAGGCGAGCCGGAGCTATGCCTATCTGCGCAGCCCCATCGCCGGTGTTGTGACCGACCGGCCGCTCTTTGATGGTGAGATGGCGACGGCGGGGACGCCGGTGGTCACGGTGATGGATACCTCGTCACTGATTGCCAAGCTGCACCTCTCCCAGGCGATGACGCAAAGCATCCAGACGGGGGCCAGGGCTGAGGTGAGCGCGCCGGGAATGAATGAGGCGATTCCGGGCGAGGTTTCGCTGATCAGTCCGGCGCTGGATCCGGGTTCGACGACGGTCGAGGTCTGGGTGAAGATCAAGAATCCGGATGGCCGTCTGAAGGCCGGTACTCCGGTCCATGTCAGCATCGTTGGGCGCACCGCGCAGGAGGCTTTACAGGTGCCTGCCTCAGCGCTGCTGACCAGCGAGGGAGGGGGTTTCGAGGTGATGGTGGTGGGCAGCGGCGGCGCGGCGCATCTCAAGCCAGTGACGGTAGGCATTCGTGGAGTGAAGAGGGTGCAGATCCTGAGCGGCCTGAGCCCCACTGATGTGGTGATCGACAGCGGGAGCTATGGCCTGGATGACGGGACCAAGGTGCATGTGGCTCCGCCAGAGGAAGGCGATGCGGGCAAAGGCGCGGCGGGGCAAGACGGCCAAGACGGAGGCCAGAGCTGATGGCGGCGGCGAATAGCTCCAGGGCGCCGGAGCGCAAGGGCTTTTGGATCGAGCGCTCCAAGCGCACCATCTTCTTCTTTGTGCTGGCGCTGACCGTGGCCGGAACCTATGCGGCTTTCCATGTGCCGATCTCGGTCTTTCCGGAGACGAACTTTCCGCGCGTGGTGATCGGCGTGGATAACGGAGTGATGCCGGCCAGCCAGATGGAGGTGACGATCACCCAGCCGATTGAGAACGCGGTGAACAGCGTTCCCGGCCTGGTGACGGTGCGCTCCAACACCAGCCGCGGTTCGGCGGAGATCAGCCTGTTCTTCAACTGGTCCGTGGATATGTATCAGACGCTGGAGCGGGTGAACGCTGCGCTGAGCAAGGTGCAGCAGGAGTTGCCCTCTACGGTGCGGATCAGCACCAATCGCCTGACCTTCGCCACCTTCCCGATTCTTGGCTACAGTCTTACCTCCCAGACGCTCTCCCAGACCGAGCTATGGGAGCTGGCTACGTATCAGCTCAAGCCGCCCCTGAATCGCCTGGAGGGAGTGAGCACGGTGACGGTGCAGGGCGGCGCGGTTCCAGAGTTTCAGGTGATTCCGAATCTGGCGCGGATGGAGACCGCGGGAGTGACCATCTCGGATCTGGCCACTGCGATCGACGCCTCCAACATCATCGATTCTCCGGGGCTGTATGAGCAGCATCACCAGCTTGTTCTGGCCTTGGTGGGCGGGCAGGTGCATAGCATCGACGGTCTGCGCAATCTGGTGGTGAAGACCACGGCGCACGGAGCGCCGGTGCGGGTGGGTGATCTGGCCCAGGTGGAGCGCGCCACCGAGCCGGGCTATACGGCCGTGACGGCCGACGGCAATCCGGCGGTGCTGATCAACATCACGCGCCAGCCCTCAGGCAATACAGTTGCCGTGGCCGATGAGGTGGCCGCGGAGTTGAGCCAATTGCGCAAGAGTCTGCCCAACGGCGTTACCCTGCAACCGTTTTACGATCAGTCCCAGTTGGTGCGGGAGAGCATCCGCAGCGTGCGCGACGCCATCCTTCTGGGACTGGTTCTGGCCTGCGTCATTCTCTATCTGTTCCTGCGCGACTGGCACTCGGCGATCATCGCCGGTCTGGTGATTCCGGTCACCGTGGCGGTGACGGTGCTGGTGATGTGGGTGCTGGGGGAGAGCTTCAACCTGATGACCCTGGGTGGGCTGGCGGCTGCCATCGGTCTGGTGATTGACGACGCCATTGTGGTGGTGGAGAACATTGTGCTGCACCGCGACGCGGGCGACGGGCGGATCGAGGCTGTGGGCAAGGCGCTGCGCGAGATCACCACGCCGCTGATCGGGTCAACGATCACACCGGTGGTGGTGTTTCTTCCCCTGGTCGCGGTGACGGGAGTGACGGGCAGCTTCTTTCGGGCGCTGGCTCTTACGATGACGGCCGCGCTGCTGACCTCACTGGTGCTGGCGCTCTCCTGGACGCCCGGCCTGGGGTTGGTGCTGCTCCGCGCGAAGAAGGAAGAAGAGGAGCAGGTGGGAGTCCAGCATTCAGGAGAGCATTCGGAGCAGAGCTTGGGTGAGCAGCACCATGTGGGGCGGCTGCTGCAGCGCGTCATTGGCTGGCACCACGGGGTGCTGGAGTGGAGCTTGCGCCGGCCATTGCTGCTGGGCGCAGGCTGCGTGATTCTGGTCGCCGGCGCTTTCCTGGCGTATCGCTCTCTGGGCTCCGATCTGCTGCCGGAGATGGATGAGGGCGGCTTCATTCTGGACTACATTATGCCCGAGGGAAGTTCCCTGGCGGAGACCAATCGCGTGCTAGAGCATGTGGAGCGGATTCTGCGCCATACGCCCGAGGTGGAGAACACCTCTCGGCGCACGGGACTTCAGCTCGGGCTGGCCGCGGTGACGGAGGCCAACACGGGGGACTTTACCGTCAAACTCAAGTCCGAGCGCAGCCGCAGCATCGATCAGGTGATGGAGAGTGTCCGAGAGCAGATTCTGGCCAAGGAGCCGGAGTTGGACGTCGAGTTCACGCAGGTGCTGCAGGACATGATCGGGGATCTTTCCAACGCGCCGGAACCGATCCAGATCAAGCTGTTTGGCGACGATGCCGCGCTGTTGGACCAGATTGCGCCGCGCGTGGCCAAGGCGATTGGCAAGGTGAAGGGCGTGGTGGATGTTGAGGATGGGGTGGAGAACACCAGCAGCGGCCCGGCGACCAACTTCCAGGTAGATCCGATGCTGGCCGCGCGAATGGGCTTTACGCCGGCGGAGGTCGCCGAAGATGCGACCTCCATTCTGGATGGGGTGACCACCAACGCGCCGTTGATCGTCCATGGCCGTCCCTATACGATCCGCATCCGGCTGGGGGAGGCAACGCGCGGCTCGCTGGATGCCATCGAAAACACGGTCTTCAACAGCAGCAGCGGGCATCTGGCCACGCTGGGCGCGATGACCCACGTGACCGAGTTGCCGCCCCAGCACGAGATCCATCGCGAGAACCTGCAGCAGTTGGTGGTGGTGACGGCCAGCCTGGAGGGCACGGATCTGGGCACGGCGGTGGCCGAGGTGCGCCGCGTGACGAACTCGTTGCATCTGCCGCCCAGCGTGCGCGTGGAGTATGGCGGCGCTTACGAGGTGCAGCAGAAGTCCTTTGCCGACCTGCTGCGGGTGCTGCTGCTCGCTCTGGTGCTGGTCTTTGGCGTTCTGCTGGCGGAGTTTCGCAACTTCTCAGCGCCGCTGGCGATCCTGGCCTCCTCCGTGCTCTCCATCAGTGGGGTGGTCTTTGCGCTGCTGGTCACGGGGATCAGCTTCAACGTGGCCTCCTTCATGGGAGCGATCATGGTGATCGGGATTGTGGCCAAGAACGGCATTCTGCTGCTGGATGCCGACGAGCGCTACCGCCGCGAAGGGATGGATCCCCGCCAGGCCATGCTGCTGGCCGCGCAGCGTCGTCTTCGCCCCATCCTGATGACGGCTGCGGCGGCCATCTGCGGCATGTTGCCGCTGGCGTTCGCCTTTGGCGCCGGCTCCCAGATGCTGCAGCCGCTGGCGATTGCCGTGATTGGCGGCCTGCTGCTCTCCATGTTCCTCAGCCTGGTGGTGACGCCGGTCGTCTACTATCTGCTGACGCGCAACGAACCGCTGCCGGAGTAGAACGCTCTTCCTCCGGAGATGGACCTGGATGGATTGTCTCGGGCGGCGTGCCTGGGAGGGCCTGACGAGAAGAAGATCCCAGCGCGAAGCGTGAGATTTCTCCGGCTGGGGGGAGGACTGGCCCGGCCAGGCTCAACGAAAGTATCCGCGAAGCTTTCACCGAGGCGCGCCACGATGTACTATCGCGGAATGATCCCAGAAAACTCGATATTTCACCAACGCATGGACTCAACCCGCCGGCGCTTCCTAGCTGTCTCCGCAGCTGCCGGAGTGGGCGGCACGCTGTTTCCGGGAGCGCTGCTGGCGCTGGCCGCCGGCTCGGCGTCCGCTCAATCCGGGCCGCGTAATCCGCAGGGATGGCCCGCGGTGACCGCGCAGATGATCGAATCGGCGGCGGCGATTGCCGCTGTGAAGCTTACGCCGGAGCAGATCAAGATGATGCTGGATGGCGTAACTGAGCAGCGCAGCATGGCGCTTGCGGTGCGCAACCTGGAGCTGCCCAATCGGATTGCTCCGACGGCGGTGTTCAACCCGGTGCCGGCGGGGACGCCGGGTCCGCAGGCAGCGGCGGCGCGGCCCGTGGTGGTTGGACCGGCGCCTTCGGTTGCCGGGATCTCCACCGCCGGCATCTCGGCTTCGGAAGAGGAGAAGATCGCCTTTGCCACGGTTCGCCAGCTCGGCGAGCTGCTGCGCCGGCGCAAGCTGAGTTCGGTGGAGCTTACCCGGCTTTATCTGCGGCGGTTGAAGCGCTACGATCCAATACTGCACTTTGTCATTACGCTCACCGAAGAGCGCGCACTCAGTCAGGCTGAGGCGGCGGATCGCGCATTTGCCTTAGGCCACGTTCGTGGTCCGCTGCAGGGCATTCCCTGGGGCGCCAAGGATCTGCTGGCGGTGAAGGGCTATCCCACCACCTGGGCGCAGCCGGCTTTGAGCAGCAGAGTTTCCCGGAGGATGCCACGGTGGTGAAGCGCCTGGATGCGGCCGGCGCCGTACTGGTGGCCAAGCTCAGCATGGGCGCGCTGGCGATGGGGGATCTGTGGGGCTATCCGCAGGGTTCGGGCAAGGCCGGAGGACGCACCCGCAATCCCTGGAATCCGAAGCAGGGAAGCTCGGGCAGCTCCGCCGGCAGCGCCAGCGCGACCGCGGCCGGCTGCGTGGGCTTTGCGATTGGCACGGAGACCCTGGGCAGCATCTCTTCGCCGAGCACGCGCTGCGGGGTTACGGGACTTCGTCCCAGCTTTGGCCTGGTGCCGCGCACGGGCGCGATGGCGCTGAGCTGGTCGATGGACAAGATCGGCCCCATCGCGCGCTCGGTGGAGGACTGCGCGCTGGTGCTCAACGCGATCTACGGCCCGGACGGGTATGACCAGAGCGTGCAGCCGGCGCCCTTCCACGCCGACCTGACGGCCAGTTGGGAGACCCTTCGGGTGGGCTACATCGCCAAAGCGTTCGCGGCGCCCACGTTGAGGCGGGCTGCGCCGGAGGAGGCGGGCAAGTTGAGCCCGGCAGCACAAAAGAAGCTGGAAGAGCGGCGCAGCAGAGAGCTGGCGCAGCGCAGTTACGACCACCGGTTTCACGTCCACACCCTGGAGGTTCTGCGCGGCATGGGCGTGCGGCTGACGCCGGTGGAGTTGCCCGGCTTCCACTTCTCCTCGCTGTCGAACATTCTTGATGCGGAGGCCGCCGCCGCGTTCGACGCGCTCACCACCTCTGGCCGAGACGCTCTGCTGGCGGGCCAGGAGTCCGACGACTGGCCGAACATCTTCCGCGCCGCGCGGCTGATTCCGGCGGTGGACTACATCCAGGCCGAGCGTGCCCGCAGCCTGGCGCTGGCTGCCATGCATCAGCTCTTCGCCAACTTTGACGTGATCGTGACGCCCAGCGATGGGGAGCAGTTGGTCGCCACCAATCTTTGCGGTCAGCCGGCGGTGATTGTTCCCAACGGGTTACGCGGGCCGGATGCGCCGCCGTTTGCCGCCGGAGCGGAGGATCCGTGGCCGAATTACGGCGGGCCCGGCACGCCGGTTTCCATCACCTTTCTCGCACCTTTGTACGAGGACGCCAAGGCAGCCTTGCTGGCCCACGCCTATCAGCAGAAGGCCGGCTTCCTGACGCTTCACCCCAAGTTGGGATGAAGCGAAAGGAGCGGAGGCGGGCAGGGTGAGAAGTCAGCCTTTGGCCAGCTCCGCCTTGACCAGTTCGCTGACCAGCTTGCCGTCGGCGCGCAGTCCGCTGGCGGCGATCTTCTGCTGCGTGGCCTTCATCATAGCGCCCATCTCTTTCGGCCCTGGCCGGGTCCCGCCGTTTTCGGCGGCTATCTGTTGCACGACGGCGACCACCAACGAACGCAGCTCGTCCTCGCCCGCGGCCTGGGGCATGTAGCCCTCGATCCAGGCGATCTCCGCTTGCTCTTTGGCAGCCAGTTCAGGGCGGCCGCCTTTGGTGAACTGTTCGACGCTCTCCCGGCGCTGCTTGAGCAGGGTAGTCAGGATTGCCTGCTCTTCGCCATCGGTCAAAGGCTCGCGCTTGTCGATCTCCTTGCTGCGCAAGGCTGATTTGACCATCCGCAGAGCGGTGAGATGGTCCTGCCGGCGCGCCTTCATCGCCTCCACAATATCCTTGCCTAGCTTGTCTCCAATCGCAGCCATGATGAATTTCTCCGATCTTTCGGGGTTTGGCGCCTTCGCGTCTCCAGCCTTTGCCGAGGCTGCCGGCTGGATGCCTCCCTGATTCAGTGTACCGGTGTGCCTGACGGGTGTGGGCCGAGGTCTGGGTGGGCTGGTCTCCGGGGAGTTACGTGGCTGAAGAGCGAAGAAGAGACGAGAGATGCGGGCCAACCGGCAGCGCTGGGCAGCCGGTTGGGGTGAAACGGCTAAAATAGAGATTATGATTCGAAAAACCCGCCTGTTTACGCCTGGACCCACTCCCCTGCTTCCCGCCGCGCAGTTCGCTATGGCGGCAGCCGATATTCATCACCGTACGGTCGAGTTTCGCGCGCTCTACACCCGTGTGCTCGCCCAGCTCAAGGAGTTCGTCGGCACGGCCAACGACGTGATCCTGCTCTCCAGCTCGGGAACGGGAGCGATGGAGGCCTCGGTCTCCAACCTGACCTCGCCCGGCGACCGTGTTCTGGTTCTGACCGCCGGAAAGTTTGGCGAACGCTGGACGGCCCTGGCCAAGGCCTTTGGTTGCCACGTGGATGTTGTGAGCGCCCCATACGGCCAGACCTTCTCGCTGGAGGAAGTGAAGGCTTCGCTGCATCTGGAGACGCGCGCCGTCTTCATGCAGGCTACGGAGACCTCAACGGGGGTGCGGCACTGTGTGCCCGCGGTCGCCAGGCTGCTGAAGGAGACGCATTCGGAGGCGCTGCTGGTGGTGGATGCGATCACCGGCCTGGGCACCACGCATCTGGATATGGACGGATGGGGCGTGGATGTGCTGGTGGGCGGCTCGCAGAAGGCGGTGATGATTCCGCCCGGCCTGAGCTACCTGGCGGTGAGCCAGCGAGCCTGGGACCGGATGGAGGCTACCTACAACCCGCGCTACTACTTTGACCTGCGCAAGGAGCGCAAGAACGCCAAAGCGGGGGAGTCCGCCTACACCCCGGCCGTGGCGCTGATTGCAGCTCTGGGAGCGGCCTTTGACTGGATTGCGGCGCAGGGCGACGGAAGCCTGGTGGAGGGCCGCAAGCGTCTGGTGGAGAACGCCGAGACGGTTGCGGCGATGGCCCGGGCCGCAGTCACAGCTCTGGGGCTGAAGCTCTTTGCTCCAGAGACCTCCGGCGCGGCCGCAACGGCTGTCCTGGCTCCGGAGGGTGTGGACTCCGGTGTGTTTGTCAAGGAGCTGAAGGCTCGCTTTGCCGCTGTGATCACCAACGGCCAGGGAGAGATGAAGGGCCAGATCTTCCGCATCGCGCATCTTGGCTTCTTCGACTACATGGACACGATTGCGCTGATCGGGGCGCTGGAGCAGGTGGTGGTCAAGTCGGTTCCGCAACTGGGAGCCAAGTTCGGCGACGGCCTGGTGGCGGCGCAGAGGGTCTACGCCGAGCGCAGCGCCACTGCGGCGGCGGAGAGCCAGTGCCAGTGCGGCCGCCAGGGCAGCCACTGCTCGCTGCTGCACACCGACGCCAAGTAGCGCGCCGCTTGGCGGCGAAACAGCCCCATGTGCCCCGCTCTTGCCGGGGCGCATGGGGCTGGTTTTGTGGAGGGATCGTCCGGCTTCCATCATCATGGGTCGAGATCGCGCTCCGGCAGGCGGGTGAGGTGCAGGGGCGGCGCGCGGAGTCCACATCCAGGCCCCAGTTCTCCACTGGCGAAGCGGCTCGTACACTGGAAACGTATGGCGTCCCTGAGCACGATGTCTTCCCGGAACGACGGTTTGCCCTCCTCGGTCCAGACCGAGGTGACGGTGCTGGGCGCCATGTTGCTGGACGCGGTGGCCATCACGGACGCCACGGCGAAGCTGTGCGCGGAAGACTTTGCCTTGGATTCGCATCAGCGCATCTACCGCGTGATGGTGGATCTGCTGGCCCAGGGCCACGCGGTGGATCTGATCACCGTGATGGATGCGCTGACCAAGCGCAGGGAGCTGGATGCGATTGGAGGGGCAGCCTACCTGGCCTTCCTCACAGAGGGCATTCCGCGCAATCCGAACATCGAGTCCTACGTCCGGATCGTGAAGGACAAGAGCCTGCTCCGCCAGCTTCTGGGCATCTTCAATGAGGGGATGGCTGCGGCCGCGGAGCAGAGCGAGGATGCGACCAAGGTACTCAATGACGTCGAGGTTCGGCTCGCCGAAGTTGCCGACTCCGCCATTCAGCGCGGCTTCTCGAACATTCCGGAGATCGTCGCCAACTCCTTTGGCAGCATCGACGCGCTCTATGAGCAAGGCCGCGAGGTTACGGGTCTGGCCACGCATTACATCGAGTTCGACAAGATGACCAGCGGCCTGCAGAAATCCGAGCTGATCATCATCGCGGCCCGGCCGAGTATGGGCAAGACGGCTTGGGCCATCAACATCGCCCAGAACTGCGCGGTTCGTGACGGGAAGGTAGTCGCGGTCTTCTCGCTGGAGATGAGCAAGGAGTCGCTGCTGCGCCGCATGCTGGCCAGCGAAGCGCTGGTGGGCAGCCGCAAGCTGCAGACCGGCTTCATTCCCCGCGAGGACAAGGGGAAGCTGATGTCCGCATTGGACCGGCTGATGAACTCCAAGATGTTCATCGACGACACGCCCGGCATTACTCTGGCTGAGATGCGGGCCAAGGCGCGCCGCCTGCGCCAGCAGGAGGGAGCGCTGGATCTGGTGGTCATCGACTATTTGCAGCTCATGACCGGTTCGGCCACCGGCTCCCAGAAGCGATTTGAGAACCGGACGCAGGAGGTGAGCAGCATCTCGCGGGGCCTGAAGGGGCTGGCCAAGGAGCTGGGCGTGCCGGTGATCGCGCTCTCCCAGCTCTCCCGTGGCAGCGAGCAGCGCACGGGCGACAAGAAGCCGCTGCTCAGCGATCTGCGTGAGTCGGGTTCGATCGAGCAGGATGCGGATGTGGTGGCCTTCATCCACCGCGAGGAGTACTACGACCGCGAGAACGAGGATCTGAAGGGCAAGGCGGAGATCATCATCGCCAAGCAGCGCAACGGTCCCACCGGCTCCGTGCAACTGGCCTATCTTTCAGACTTCACCCGGTTTGAAAATCTCGACACCACGCACGGTGGCGACGCCTATTGAGATGCCCCGTGCCGATCGGGCGCGTCCCATCGGCAACGGGTTCGATGGCTTTGCGTTGGAGGAGACAATAAAAACGCGCCGAAGCAATCAGCTTCGGCGCGTTTTTTGGGGGAGATCAATTAGTCGAGCGTCTTCTTCGGGTACTGCGCGATGAGGTTCACTGGCGCATATCCGGATCCGGTCTCCAGCGGTAGTTGGGGAGTAATGACCGCTCCGGGGTTTTCGACCGCCGTCGGTGGACCGCCGGCCGGGTAGGTCAGGGTGATCTCATGAACATCATTGTCGGCTGAGAGTCCATCGCTGGAACCCGTGCCAACGTAGAAGGTGTAGTTATCCGTGCTGAAGACCCCGGATTCGGGGGCTGATGAGGCTGTGGCGCCATTGCCCAGGGTGAGCATATCGAACGTCCCGGGCCCAGTGCCGGTGGCTGGGGGAAGGTAGAGAGGCAGAATGCCGGCTCCAGTGGTCGCGCCGGCGGGGAGGGTGTAGTTGACAAAGACCGCCTCGGAGTTGGTGGAGGCCTCGAGACCGGTGATGCTGGCGGCGTCGATGCCGCTGATCGGCAAGGGTCCGTTGACGGTGGTTGGAAAGTAGGTGGTGGAAGGTTGGGCCGCGGGTGGAATCGGGCAACCGTAGTTGACTCCGGATGTGGGGTTGGTGGGTGGCAGCGGCAGCGTCACATCGATGTCTGTGAGGGTGGAGGAGGTTCCATTGGCGTGGGCGCCGATGATGTGTGTTCCGTTATCGGTGGCGACGAGTTGGTCGGTGCTGACCGGGTTCGTAGAGACCAGCGGAATGAAGGTGTTGGCCGTCGTCGGCGGCAGGGCGGCGGACGCGATGGTGCTGGATGGGCAATAGCTGCGTGCTTCTGTGGAGGTAGGTCCGGCGAAGAACGCTCCGATGCCAGGCACGGTCACGGTTGTGGCTGAATAGATCTCGTCGGTGGAAGCCACCTGCCAGTCGGTGTACTTGGAGTACGTTAGAACCTGGTTGGTGGTAGTGGTGATGTAAACCGCCTGGTTGTCGATCGACCATGAGGCGCTGGTGCCGACGCCAGTGTAGCTGCTGATCACCGACTTGGTGGAGGTCGAGACCAGAGAGATGGTCTGCAGAGGCGGATCCGTCACGACCAGCATGGTTCCATCGGGCGACACGGAGAGAACCTCGCCCTGGATGTTCTGGTCGGCCGCCGAGACGCTGTTGGAGGCCGTCGCGATGGTCATCAAACCTTCCTGGCTGCCCAGATAAATCTCCGTACCCGCGAGGTTCATGACCATCGAGTTTGGCACGAAGGGCAGATCGATGAGCGAACTGGTCTCGTTGGTGGTGAAGTCGCGGAAGGCAACAAACTGCGAAGAGGTGCTGCCCATGTAGACCACCGTGCTGCTGGTGCCGGGGGCGACCACCGTGATGGGGTTGGAGGTGACCGCCTTGCCGGTTCCATACAGTCCAAGCTGGCTGAAGGGAGCAGGGTTGCAGGAGGAGGGCTGACAGACGGCGGTAACGTTCACTGAGCCCGGAAACTGCGGGGTGACCGAGCCGCCCGCGGCGGTTGGAATGGTCTGTGGGTTGGTGGAGTTGAACTCCAGGCTAAGGCCGGTGATGATGTTTCCGTTGGTGTCCAGAACTTTTGTGTTCAGCGGCTGTTCGGTCAAGATTGGAACATTGACTGTACTTGAGGAGGGATTGTCAGGATTCTCGAGTGAGATGGATGCGGGCGGGCAGGTGGCGAAGATGCCGGCGTTGTTGGCTGTGGCGGAGTTGGCGATGGTTGCGGTAATGACGGTCGAACCCGGCATCTCCGCTGTTGCCGCTCCATTCTGATCGATGGAGACAATCCCCGAGGTCTGGGCGCCGAAGGTAAGGTGGCCGACCTGGCAGGTAATGTTGTCGGCCGCGTCTCCGGTTGTCCCGCCGTTATCGTAGATCCGGGCGACGAGTTGACCCACCTGATTCTGCGAGATGCATTTGCTGCCGTCGACCACGCCGGCCGGAGTGGCGACGGGCGTGCCCACGGTGTCGTTGGGACAGCAGTCACTGCCTTGATCGGTGCCGGCGGCGCAGGAGGTGGAGGCCGGGCCAAGCACCACCCCCGTGACCACAGGATGGACGTAAACGTCAATCGCGTTGCTGACCACGCCGTCCGCCTCCGCCGTCACCTGCGCCACGTGCTGCGTGGGCAAAGGGCTAGGAGGGTAGCAGATGGTGTAATCCGCAACTCCGCCGCCGGTGAACCGGTTCCAGGTTCCGCCGCAGACCTGGCCGTTGGAGGGGTTGATATCGGCAAAGATCGGCCCGCCGTTGACATTGTTCTCGAAGCTGCTGGTGCTGCCATAGGTGAAGGATCTTACCGACACCGTATTGTTATGACAATCGTAGGCTGTGGCAGAGAGCGTGACGCCCATCTCGGCGTAGTTCAGGCTCTCGCCGGTGGTAGCCAGGGTCTGGGCTAAGATGATGTAAGACACTTGGCCAACTACCGGGCCGGAGTCGCCCGCATTGCAGTAGACCAGGGGGGCTGAGTGGTGAGCACAGCCAGTCACAGACAGACCCAAGGGAAGCGCAAAGAAGAGAAGAGCCGCGAGACTCGTGAAGCGACGCACCTTTTTCAAGAGAAACAACCGCACTAAGAACCTCCCCGTTCAACTAGAACGAAAGCTGAACGGTCATACCGTCAACTGTAGATAACTTTCGAGCTTCCAGTTTAAGGGTTCGACGGTCTTGGAGCAAATAGGGAGCGCAAGAAAACTTCGCGCCGAAGGGGTTTTCTGCAAGGAACAGGGCCGGAGGGACGAAAATCTGAGGCCGCCAGGGTGCTTCCGGCTCAGTTTAAGGGCAGGAGACAGGCGCCGAGCCGGTCCAAACTGATCGGCATCGGGCGGTTGCCCGGGCCGGGATCCCGCGAAGCCGGTCGGTTTGGCCGGCAACTTCAGGGCTGAGCCGGCATGTTGTCTGCGAACCAGGCGATGGAGCGCGCCGTGACATCGCGGATGTGGGCCGGGTTCCGGAAGCCGTGGCCTTCGTCGGGGTAGACCACCAGCTCCGTCTTGACGCCCAAGTCGCGCAGGGCGTGCCAGAACTCGAAGGACTGCGGCGCCGGGCACTCGCCGTCGCGATCGCCAACCACCAGCAGCGTGGGGGTTTTGACGTTCTTGACGTAGTTGATGGCGGAGGATTTGGCATAGACCGCCGGGTCGTCGTAAACGCTAGCCCCGAAGAACGGAATCATCCACTGGTCGATGGAGTTTTCCCCGTAGTAGGAGAGCCAGTCGGAGAGGCCGGCTCCGGCGACAGCGGCGCGGAAGCGATGGGTCTGGGTGACGGCGAACATGGTCATGAACCCGCCGTAACTCCATCCGGTGATCCCTTCACGCTGTTTGTCGATGGGGTACCTAGCCTCGATGGTATCCATCCCCTTGAGGATGTCGCGCAGGTCGCCGTAGCCGAAGTCCTTGCGGTTGGCTTGGACGAACTTCTCTCCCTCCCCGAAAGAGCCGCGCGGGTTGGGCGCGAGCACGAAGTAGCCCTGCTCGGACCACAGGGTATTGGGCCGGGGACCGGCGGAGGCGGAAGGACCGCCGTGGACCTCGACGATCAGCGGATACTTCCTGGCCGGGTCGTAGTTCTTGGGAAAGGTGAGCCAGCCCTGGACGCTGAAGCCCTCGTTGTTCCATTCGATGGATTCAAACCGGGGCGGGTTCAGCTTGATGCTCTCGTTGAGGCGCGTCAACTGTTGAAGATCGCCCCAGGGGCCGGCCCAGATCTCCGGCGCCAGCGCCGGTCCCCGTTTGACAAACGCCAGGCCACTGGCCAACTTCGTCCAGGCCGCATCCTTGATGGGGCCCCCATAGATGGAGACCGTGCCCAAGTCGTCGGCGCCTGCCGCAGGCGCGTGGGTGTCCAGGTTATAGCTGGAGAGCAGAAGATGGCCGCGGCGGTCCTCGACAAAGCCGATGACCTGGCGGCTCAGCCAGCCCTCGAAACAAGGGGTGCCGTCGATGTTGGCTGTAACGTCGACTGGCGCTTCGCCGGCTGTCGAGTCAGGCTTGCTGGGGATAACGTAGACGTCGCCGCCGGTTGAACCCTGGTCACTCATCAGGCCGCCGATGAAGGCGATGTTTTTGCCATCCGGGGAGTAGCGGGGCACCGCGATCTGCAGGCCGTGCAGCGAGCCGGAGACGGTGGTGGGATCAAGGACGATGCTCGGCGCGCCGCCGGAGACCGGCTGGACGTAGAGTTTGGCCGTCCACCAGTTGTTCTCCCCCGGAGGGTTGGCGGCGATGTAGGCGACATGACGCCCGTTGGGAGCATAGTCGAACTCGTAGACATGCAGGCCGGCGGGGGAGAGGAATCGGCCAGCCCCGGTCTTGGCATCCACGGAGTAGATGCGCTGGATCTCGACGCCTTCCTGGCCGATCACCCCATTCCATGGGGGCATGGCATCCAGCGCCCCGGCGTGGCGGGTGGCGTTTTCAACAAAGAGGAAGGAGATGGTATGGCCCTTCGGGCTCCAGGCGAGTTCTTGCAGTTCCCCCACCAAGTGGGTGAGTTGAGTCGCCTGGTGGGTGGATTTGGACCACAGGAAGATCTGCTCCTGGGCTAGCCGGGTTGCGTTGCTGCCGGGTTGGCCCTTCTGGCTACTGGGATTGGAGCAGGTGGAAAGGAAGGCCAGCGTCTCTCCGTCGGGTGCCCAGGCGGGGTCACTGCTGCCGCAGTGGAAGGCTGCCGGGAGCGAAATGGTCTCCGTAGCCGTGGGGTTGGAGACTTGGGTGAGGTGAACGGTGGATGCATCGGGTCCACGCGTTGTCCAGGCAACGGTTTTGCCGTCGGGCGAGAGTGCGACGTTGCCAAACTGCGCCATCGGCGCGTCTTGCCGAGCAGCCGGCTTCTGGCTGGTTGCCTGAGCCGGCAGAAGCAGACAGAGAGAAGCGGAGAAAACTGCCGGGAACAGGAGGCTGCCGAGGGTTGCAAGCAAGGGGTCGCGGCAGGGACAGGCGGGGGACGTCATGTTCGCAAGCCTATCACCCAGAGGCGCGGCGTGGGGAGTGGTTCTGCCCGGCAGAGACGTAGCGAAGAGGAAGATCTGGCTTTGGCAGGTCGAGCCGGACTTTTTCTGTGATTCGGCAGTCCTTCCTTACTTCAGCCGTTCATGCGGATTCTCTTGTCAGGGACCATGGATTCGCCGGAGGTCCGGGCGCTGGATTCGTCCGCGGCAGAGCTGCTAAAACTCCAATATGAGTAATTCAGCACAGGAGGGCGGACTCTCTCTCTCGTTGCAAGGCAAGGTGGTCCTGGTGACCGGAGGGTCGCGCGGAATTGGCGCCGCGACGGTGCGTCTGTTCCGGCAGGCCGGGGCGCGGGTGGTCTTCAGCTATCGCCAGGCGCGCGAGCAGGCCGAGGCGCTGGCGCAGGCCAGCGGAGGGGAGAGCGTCTGCCGGGCGCTACGCCGGGAGTTGAACTCGGTGGAGGATGGGAGCGCCCTGGTGGCTGCTGCCACAGGAGTCTTCGGACGGCTGGACTGCCTGGTGATCAACCATGGAATCTGGCCGGCCCACGACCAACCGGTTGCCAGGATGCCTGCGCAGCAGTGGCGAACCACCTTGGGAGTGAATCTGGACAGCGTGTTTGGGCTGGTGCAGGCCGGGGTGCGGCAGATGCTGGATCAGCCCATGCCTCCGGGGCGCGTGCGAGGTCATCTGGTGCTGATCGCCTCCACCGCGGCTCAGCGAGGCGAGGCGTTTCACGCGGATTACGCGGCCAGCAAGGGCGCCATGGTCTCGTTGACCAAGAGCCTCTCCAGCGAGTTGGCGCCCGAGGGAATTCTCTGTAACTGCGTAGCGCCCGGATGGGTGCGGACCGAGATGTCCGAGGCAACCCTTGGGGATCCGCAGGCCGCCGAGAAAGCGCTGCGCCTGATTCCGCTCGGCCGGGCGGCCGAGCCGGAGGAGATCGCCGGCCCGGTGGTCTTTCTCTGCACGCCCTGGGCGGGATTTGTCTCCGGAGAGATCTTCAATGTGAATGGAGGCGCGGTGCTGGCCGGATGAGGCGAAGGCGCACAAGGAATCCAGGCCAAGCGCCGATGCGCGGATGCTACGCCGATGCCGGGGAATCTATGCCGAAAATGACGAGCCACAGCCACAGCTCTTGGTCGAGTTGGGATTGATGAAGTTGAAGCCCTGCCGGATCAGCGTCTCCTCAAAGTCCAGAACCATGCCGGCCAGGTAGAGGAAGCTCTTGGGGTCGACGAAGATGCGCACCGGTTTCGCTCCTGAGGGGTCGTTGGGGGTCTCAACTCCGGCGCCGAAGGTGAAGACCCGGTCCCGCTCGCGGGGCTGGGTGTCAAAGCGGATGTTGTAGCTCAAGCCGCTGCAACCGCCGCCCTGCACCCCCAGGCGCAATCCACCCTGGACGGGGGAGATGCCCTCCTTGCCCATGGCGACGCGAATCCGCTTCAGGGCGTTTTTGGTGATCTCAATCGAGGTGCGGGAACGGGGCTCCTGGCCCTCTGGAGTGAGCAGCGTCATTCCGGCAAAGGGGTCTTTGGGCTTTGCCTCTTCAGGCGCCGTCATGGATCGGCTGGTCGTGGTTGAAATGGAGACGGTGGACATGGTGGGCTCTCAAGGTCTGCGGCGCCAGATTTCTCCCGGCGCCAAGCTTCTCCCGGTGCCAAGTGGTTCGGGGAGGGCGTCCGATTCGACCGCAGGCCGAATCGGACGCCCTTGTCGCGTTTCCCACCCACGATGGTCGCTGGGATCCTGGGTGGGTTTCCTGGGAGAAAGGGAGGTCGAAATTCTTTGCGCCCAAC
>JAKAQS010000034.1 GCA_021819585.1 Acidobacteriota bacterium | reverse complement strand
GCTAGGTGGCTGTCGGGCATAGCGTTTTTGGGTGAGGGTATTTCGCCTTCTTTCGACGGGACGTGTCGCTGCGGTGGAGATCCAGAATCGGCGATTCCGCCCTCCTTCCCGGCGAATCGCCGAACCGGAACTGCGAGTGGAGTCCAGATGCAGCTTCTCCTCCCGTTTTACGCCATCTGCGCCGCCCATCCGTACTTGAAGAGCTTCAGGAGATTGTTCACCGCGCACACCAGCTTCCACTCGCAGCGGGCGGCGAGCTTGCCGCGCATGCTGAAGCGGCGGAATCCCCTGACTTCCTTGATCTGTCCGAAGACCGGTTCGACGATTGCCTTGCGCATCTTGTAAACCGTTCGTCCGGCCTCGGTGCGCAGCTTGTGTTTCATCTTTTCCTTGGGCGTGGCCTCCGGTGGCGGCGGTTCATTGCTCGTTACCGCGGACTCACCGTGCTTGTCGCGACCAGTGGCCACGTATAGATCCACGTCCTGGACGGATTCATTCGTAACGTTCTCTTCGCTAAAGTAGCCGGCGTCGGCGCTGACTTTCTCCGGCAGGCCATTGAGATTCTCCTTGACCAGCGCGATCATCGGCACCAGTTGCTTCTTGTCGTTGCTCTCTTGCGTAATCTCGGCGGCCACGATCACCTGCGAGGCGGCATCGACGGCGATCTGCGCGTTGTAGCCCTGCACGAAACTGCCCTTGTTGGCACCATCGGGCAGGATGCGGCTCTCCGGATCAGTGAAGTTACGCTGTGCCTTGTCGTCGGGCTTGGCCTGCTCGGGATCGGGCAACTCCGGCTTGCGGCCACGCGCCTTCTGGCCCGTGCGCTGCTCTTCGGCTTCGCGCTTGGCCTGTTTCGCTTCGGCTTCCTGGCGCTGCTGCTCGGCCTGCTCTTTGGCGGCCTGCTCCAACGCCTGCTTGGCCTCTTGAATCTTCTTCAAGCGGCTGTCGCGCCGCTGCAACTCTTTGGGTAGTTCTTCGCCGCTACAACCCTTGCCGAACTTGGCGTCTTCTTCGGCGTCGGTCTGATGGGCGGCGGCCAGCAGGGCTTCGACCTCCTGCTTGAGGCGGGCCTCGGTCTCGTTCATGTGCTTGTAGCTCATCGCCTTGTGCTTGCTGGCGTTGGCCTTGATCTTGGTGCCGTCGATGGAGACATGCCCCAGCTTGACCAGACCCGCCTCGAAGCACAGCAGCAGCGCTTGCGTAAACAAGCCCCCCAGGGACTCTTGATGCCGCTTGCGAAACTCGGCGATGGTGGCATGATCCGGATGCTGATCGCCAGCCAGATAGCGAAAGGCCACGTCTTCGTAGGTGTGCTTGTGAATCTTGCGCGAGCTGTAAACCCCGGTCGCATAGCCGTAGAGCAGCACGCGCACCATCACCTCGGGCGCATAGGCCGCCTGGCCGCGGCCATCCTTGTCCAGATAAGACTTGTAAATGGCGTTCAGATCCAGTTCCGCCACCACATCGACGAGGAACCGCGCCAGATGACCCTCGGGAAGCCAATCGTGCAGAGAGGGAGGAAACAGCAGCGTCTGGTTGACCGTGTCAGGAAGAAAGTTCTGGCCCATGAACCAAGAATAAGGGAATTGCCACCGAATTTCTGTAGGCGGCGTCACCCTTCTATGACCGACAGCCACCTAGTGATTTTTCCGCACAGGCGCATCCCGGAGCCTCGACCCTCATGGGCGTCTTCCCCAATGAAGGCGTCCATGAGGGGCACAGCCTCGGTCCATTGCCCGTACGGAAGATTCATCAGCAGGCGCACAGCCTCTCCAGAGCCTGCGGCTGCAAAACCTTGAGAACCACTCCATGCGTTTCAATGATCTTGTCCTTGCGGAGACGGCCCAGGGTCCGGGTGATGGTCTCCCGAGTGGTAGCAGTCATCGACGCCAGTTCTTCGTGAGTCATCGACATCGTGATGAAGGTATTGGAGCGGCTTTTTGCGTCCTGAGCCCAATCCAGGATGAGACGCGCAACTCGTCCGGCCGGAGAGGATGGCAGAGAGATCAGTCTGGCCTCATCAAAGGCGGCACGATAGTCCTCCGCCAGAACATTGGCCGCGGCAAGGCTCGCATCTCCAAAGTTCTGCAACATCGTCATCAAGTGCTTGGTTGGCAGTACCAGCACACTGCATGGCTCCAAGGCTTCCGCAGTCACCTCATAGTCGCCTTGCGTCAGCGCCGCGCTCATGCCAAGCACATCGCCAGCCTGTGCGATCCGGAGGATCATCACACGGCCCTCTCTGGAGGTGGCTGAGACCTTGACCTTGCCCGAGCAGACCAGAAAGATGGCGTTGCTGCGATCACCCTCTCGAAACAGACTGGACCCGCGCACATAGTCGGTCTTGAGCGAGTTTGACTGTAAGAACGCGCGCGACTGAGGTCCGAACTTGCAGAACGCACCCTTTCCAGCTTGGGAGCAGCTAAGGCACTTGGACATGAAACCCTCCGTTTGGCAGCTCAGCTTGCGTTCTGCTGAATTCTGCGCTTGCCCTTTGAATAGCAATCATCTTGCCAAAGCTCTTCCCTTGTGATTTCAATTACATACGTCCGTGCGATCCGACCCGCTGCTCCGCCCGCTGCGCGTGGACACCCAGCAACTGCGCCATTTCACCCAGATGCCGTTCCACCCACCGGCCTGGATTGGCTTCCAGCCGCCCCCTTCCCGGTCTGCAAGGCTCACGGTAGCCAACCCGTTCAGAGCCTTATACGATTTATGTGATGGCCATCACCCGATCGATACCGGAAGCCCTGTCCGTCGTCATCATTGACGATAATCAGGGGAGTCTGGAGATGCTCTCCGCCGCCTTGGCGCACACGGAAGCAACGGTCTATACCGCATCCAGACCCGCCGACGGCCTGGCTCTGGTCAGAAAGCACCACCCCCGCATGGTCGTCACCGATCTGGTGATGCCGGAGATGAGCGGGCTGGAAGTGCTCCAGCAGGTGGTCAACTTCGACTCCTCCATCGATGTCATTCTGATGACGGCCTATTACACGACGGAGACGGCCGTCGCCGCCATCCGCCAGGGAGCTGCGGACTATCTGCAAAAGCCCGTCAAGATCGCTGTCCTGCGTGCTCGCGTCCAAGCGCTCATTGAGTCCGCCAACCGCCGCGGAAGAGTCCAGGCAGGGATCCCGTCAGGCGTCCAGGATCTCGAGTTCGAAGGTCTGCTGGCGAAGAGCGATGTGATGTGGGATCTGTTCGCCATGATTCAGCGGATAGCTCCACACTACCGTTCGGTGCTGGTTCACGGCCCCACCGGCTCTGGAAAAGACCTGGTGGCCACAGCGCTCCACAACCGTAGCCGCGTCCCCGGCAAGTTTGTGGTGCTGAACTGCTCCGCCGTTGTGGAGACGCTATTTGAGAGCGAGTTGTTTGGACACGTCCGAGGAGCGTTTACAGGAGCGGACCGGGACAAGACCGGGCTGTTTGAACTTGCCAGCGGCGGCACGCTGTTCCTGGATGAGATCGGGGATATGCCCCTGCCGACCCAGGCCAAGCTCCTGCGCGCGATCCAAAACCAGGAGATCCTTCCTGTTGGCTCTCTCACTTCCCGGAAGGTGAATGTGCGGATCGTCGCGGCCACCCATCGCGATCTGCGTGCCGCCATCGCGGATGGCAAGTTTCGGGAAGACCTGTACTACCGCCTGTCGATGGTCGAACTCACCGTCCCCGCCCTCAAGGATCGTCCTGGCGATATCGAGCTTCTAGCCAAACACTTCGTTCGCAAGTTCAGCGTCGAGTTCTCCCGGCCGATTGAAGGCCTTACCCAGCGAGCGTTGCTGGTCCTGGAGCGTTATTCATGGCCCGGCAACGTGCGCGAGTTGGAGCACATCATCGGACGCGCCTGCATGCTGGCCGATGGCCCCATGCTCGACGTGGAGGATCTGCCTGAAAACATGGTCCGAACCTCCGCCCAACCCACCGACGTCGGAGACGCCGCTCCGTCCAGGCTCCAGGAGCAGGAACGGCAGTTGGTCATGGAGGCGCTGCGCGCCGCTGGAGGAAACCAGTCGGAGGCTGCCCGGCGTCTGGGAATCGGCCGCGACGCTCTGCGTTACAAGATCAAGCGCTATGAGCTAACCTCGTAACCTCCTGTGCCCCTCCGCTGCGGCGGACCGCTCCGGAACCCGTGCCGCTCTGAAGGGATCGGATTCGCCCTCGCTGCACCCTCTATCTCTTCGCCAGCAGGCACGCCACACACTCGCGCAGACGCCCGGGGTGAATCGGTTTTATCAGAAACCCTGTAAACCCTGCTTCTTTCATCTGCTCCGGCATCACCTCCGGCAATGAAGCCGCAAGCGCAACCACCGGAATCTCTTCAAACCCGGGGCATTCGCGCAGCGTTCTCGCAATGGAAAAGCCATCCAGCCTGGGCATCTTCAGATCCAGAATCACCACATCCGGCCTGAACTCTCTGGCACAAGCCACGACATGCTCGCCTTCGGAAACCTCAAAGACTTCATAGCCGGAGCGCTCCAGAATCGCGCGCAGCAGATCCCTGCTGCTCAAAGCCGCATCGGCCACAAGAATCCTCGGCGCGGCAGTTGGCGGGTCGCGATCAGGATGATCTGGCAGTCTCGTCGGCACAAAACGAGATTAGGGAGCGGATGCCGGCAAAATTGTGATTTCAATCACACCTCATTCCAACTGTTGATAAGGAAGCGTGAAATGAAAGCGTGCTCCGCGGCCCAACTCGCTCTCCACCCAGATGCGTCCCCTCTGCATCTCCACTAACTTTTTACAGATTGCCAGCCCCAGCCCGGTCCCTTCGCGCACCCCCACCGGTGGCAGTCCTACCTGATAGAACTTGTCGAAGATCCTGGTACACTCCTCGGCAGCAATACCAATGCCGTTGTCTGCAACAGTCACCCTCACCCAATCTCCCTCGATAGCTGCATCGACGGAGACATTCCCTCCCGGGCCGGTAAACTTCGCGCCGTTGCTGAGCAGGTTGTAGAGAATCTGCCGGACGCGCATCGGATCGGCAAAGACCTGCACGTTGAGATTTTCTCCCAGATGGATCTTCACGGCTCTGGACTCCGCATAAGGCCGAATGGAATCCGCCGCTTCGGTTGCGATGGCCTGCAGGATCATCGGCTCGGTGCGGAGGTGCAGTCCTCCGGCCTCAATGCGGCTCAGATCGAGTACGTCGTTGATCAGGCCGAGCAGATGCTCCGAGTCCGTATGAATATGACGCAGGAATCGGCGTTGCGCTTCATTCAGAGGACCTTCACCCTCTTCTTCAAGCAGTTCGGTGAATCCGATGATCGTGTGCAGCGGGGTGCGAAGCTCATGGCTGATGCTGGCCATGAACTCGCTCTTCAGAAGATTCAGACGCTCGGCCTCCTTCTGCCGAGCCTCCAGCTCGGTCATATAGCTCTCCTGAAGGCTCCGCACACGCTCCTCGGCGAGCTTCCTTTCGGTCACATCTCGAATCACGGCGGTTACATGCACACCATCCTCGGTCTGGATCGGGCTCAGGCTGATCTCTACAGGAAATGTACTTCCATCCTTGCGCCGGGCGGAGAGATCCAACCCCAGGCCCATAGGCCGAGTACGTCCGGCAGCGGCAAACTCATGGCGGTGCTTTGGATGCCCGCGGCGGTTTGCCTCCGGGACCAGGAGATCCACATTGGATCCGAGCAATTCTTCGCGGGAGTAACCAAACATCTGTTCAGCGCTGCGATTCGCGACCAGGATCTTGCCGGCAGCGTCGATCTGCAGGATCCCGTCGGGCGCGCTTTCAAAGAGATCCTGAAACCTTCGCTCCGCCAGAATCAAGGCCCGCGCTCCGGGCTCCGGCTCTGGGATCGTCCTCGCTTCACCCTTTGGATCGGCTTTTTCGGTCTCAACGGCAGCCCCAGCGGAACTCTGGGGAGAGATACAGCTTGAATCGGGAATGCCTTGGCTCATGGGAGAACTTTACCTGCAAAATAATTGAAGGCTCATTGCAAGCCGGACTGCCGTTTGCGCTTTACGCGAATCCTCAATTTTTCCTGCGCTACCGTCATCGTCATCCCTAGCCTAGCATCCCAACTGCCAGGCAGCCGAGCCGGAAGAATCCTTCAGCAGCCAGCCACTGCCGCCCCATAGCGCAGGTGATCTGAACAAAATCTCCACCAACGTGGAAACACCGCACCACCACATCATTTGGCGCGAGCGTTGAGCTGATCCAGAACCTGCTTGAGGGCATCAAGCTTCTCTCCGGCCGCGGCCAGCTTTCCTGCGGCGGTCAGGCGCTGGTACTCGGAGAAGTCCTGGCCGGCCTCACGAATAAGGTCATTGGTAGTCTCCTGAGGCGGCAACGCTGGTGGAACGGTCCCCGGCAAGTTCGGTGTGGCCGTGGCGGCCTGCTCAGTCTCGGTCCCGCTCAGCGAAGATGGCTGTCCCGAAAACAGCGCCGCTAAAGCCGAAGAAAAAGTGGGACCGTAGGCCAGTCGATCCTGCAAAGCCAGCACCACCAGGCGCAGCTCCGGCATGGGGCTCTCTTGCGCCTGAAGATAGATGGGTTCGGCGTAGAGCAGCGCCTTGCCGGAAGGGATCACCAGCAGGCTGCCGCGCAGAACGTGGGAGCCCTGCTGGTTCCACAGGGTGAGTTGTCCGGAAAGCTGCGCATTCTGGTCGATGCGGGCCTCGATCTGCTGCGGCCCATCCACCAGCCGGGTCTTGGGAAAGTCATAGACCACGCCCGTGCCGTAGTGCGCTCCATCGCACCGGCCGGCGATCCAGCCGATCAGGTTATTCCGGTTGGCCGGCGTAAAGGGCAGTATCTCCACAAACTCCGCGGAGGTTTCGCCGGGGAGTTTCATCAAAACAAAGTTCGGCTGCACGGGCAGAACCGCCTGGTTTCCGTCCGCGTCCAGGCTGTTCTCTGTGGCGACCGTCCACAAGTCTTCCCGATTGAAGAAGACCTCCGGGTCGGTCATGTGATAGAGACCATAGACCTCTGACTGCAACTTGAAGATCTCCTCGGGGTACCGGACGTGGCGGCGAAGATCGGCGGGCATCGACGCCGCCTCCCGAAAGAGACTGGGGAAGACGCGGCGGTAAGCGCCAAGGATTGGATCGGAGGAGTCGAAGATATAAAAGGTGGCCGTGCCGTTATAGGCGTCGATCACGGCCTTGACGCTGTTCCGGATGTAATTGACCGAGTCGCCGTCCAGGGCATAGTGTGTCGATTCAGGGTAGGAATCGGAGGTGGTATAGGCGTCCATCATCCAGAACAGCCTTCCCTTGTCACCCACCACCAGGTAGGGATCGCCGTCAAAGGTGAGGAAGGGAGCCAGCGCCGCGACCCGGTCCGCGATGCTGCGGCGCATCAAAAGCCGGCTATCCGTCTTGATATCGTCACTGAAGGGCAGCTTGCCGAGATCGCCCTCGTAGATCGAAAGGAGAAGCCGGCGCAAAAACCCGCCCAGGACAATGCCGCCATCGCCCCGATAGGAGGTAAAGTTGTTCCGTTGGCCCTGGGGGTAGTCAAACTCCTGCTGGCGAGTCTTGACGTAAACGTCCGTATTGGTAAGTTCGCCAAAGTAGATCTCGGGACGGCTAACGCTTAGCCCGGGGACTGTGCTCTGCACCGGCATGTTGCTCAGCAGAAACACCGGGAGACCCTCCGGCGTAAATCCATTCACCGTATTCATCGTGACGCCGTAGCCATGCGTATAGGTCAGGCGCTCATTGATCCAGTTGCGGCTGCTCACCGGGAGCCTGTCCACATTCAGCTCGCGGGCGGCCAGCATCACCTCCCGAGTGGTCCCATTCAGGTTGTAGCGATCGATATCAATATCGGGAAAGTCGTAGTAGGTTCGGATCTCCTGGACCTGGCGCAGGGTATCCTGCAGGGCATGCCAATCCCATAGGCGAATGTTCTCAAGCGTCGGCTGGTTGTTCTGCGGGTCGGCCGCATCGATGGTGGTCTCGGCCGGAAACTCCTGCTGGAAGAAGCGATCCAGCCCGAAGGCTCGTCGGGTGGTCTGGATGTTCTGGGAGATATAGGGAGTCTCGCGATCAAGCTCATTCGGCTTGACCACAAAGCTGGAGACGTACCAGCCGATCAACCCGAGGACGACGTAGCTGACGCCCGCAGGCGCTATCGCCAACCCGAGGTTCCGGGCGCGGGGCAGGCGAACGGCGTTGGCTGCCGCCAGGACCGCTCCCACCACCAACGCCACACAAACCACAAGCAGGCCGGGAGCACTAATGTGCGCATCCGTATAGCTGATGCCATCGAAGATGGTGTGGTGTTCCAGCAGAAGCTGGTAACGGCTCACAAAAACCATCATGGCCACCACCAGAAGCAGAAACGAGATGCTCAGCGAGAGTCCTCGCCAGGCTGAGCCAGGGTTGTCGACCTTGCTCCCGTTTCCCTCCTCCGTGCGCAGCGCGCGCGTGCTGCTGGTGATCACGAAATAGATGGCGGCGGCCGCGCAGATGGCTAGCGCCAGGGTGAGCAGCCAATCATTGAGCAGGTTCCAGGCCGGCAGGGTAAAAAGATAAAAACTCAGCGGCTTGCCAAAGACGGGGTCGGCAGGGCCGCCGGCTGTACGTGGGGCATACCGGAAGAGCGCCAAGGCCGGCCAGTCCGCCATGAGAGTGGCGCCGGAAAACAGCGCTATCAGAATCGCCCCTACCAGGGAGAGAATGCGAAGAACCGGCTCTACCGAGAGATGAAAGGTCTGGCCTGAGACCTGGATGGCCTGCGACCTGGGAAGATCCGTGCGGTGCATCCGGAGGAGCGCGGAGAAGGCCGGCAAGAGAATCGCAAAGGTGATCAGGGCGACCGCGGCAAAGATCCCCGCCTGGAGCCGGATCATCTTCCAGTAAACCTCCCCATAGCCGAGGGAATCGAACCAGAGAAGATTGACCCAGGAAGAGAGGACGGAGCCGGCGCTGAAGATGAGCCCCACAAGGACAATACCGGCAAGAACCTGCAGCGGACGCCGCCAGGGGTGTCGCGGCCGCGAGCCAAAGCCTTGCTGACGCGAATCGATCGTATAAACCAAGTTCCCTCTGTGGGGAGCTGTCGCTGCAAGCGCGGGCAGCCTCCTCCGGCGATGTAGATTGTACAAGGGCAGGATACAACGCTGGAAGCCGGCCGCGCAGAGTAACATCGGTGAAGAGACAAATATATAGCGTGGCGGCGGGCAAGATGTCGCCGGAGAGTTTATCGCTGGATGGAATTTCATATCTCAAGATCGATCCGTGAGCGGCTGAACATTGAGGAAGTCCTGTTCAGCTTTACCGGAAACGTTGTCTTTGCGAACGTCGCCGCTGCGCGAAAGCTCGCGGAAGGATTGAATGCTCTGCGCGAACTGGAGCCTGCGGAGACTCTCGCGGCTGCCGAGCCTCCGGCTCCGTCCCCAATCCTCCACGCTGGCGCGCTCTTCGCCATGGGCCTGATCGATGAGCTAAGCCATGCCCTGGTGGCGCGGTATCGCCAACAGCAGGATCCGGCGGTGATGGCTGAGGCGATGCAATGGCTCGTTGCGCGGATCACGCCCGAGGAAGGGGATCGGCTGTTGCTCCAGTTCGTGCGCCAGTTCCCTACGGTGGATGTCTACCGTGGCCAACGCACCGAGCGGCAGTGGCTTGGCGGCAACTCCGAAGGCCGGCCGAATTCCGAGATCGCGCTCGAAGAGCTATTGCTGTTGTGGATCGCCAACAGCAATCCGGCGTTCAAGCCGTTTCGGCGTCTGTTCAGCGACAAACTCCTCCAGCAGAAGACCGGCTACGTACAGGCAACTCAGCGCATTCCGGAGTTTTTTGCCTCCCGCCCCAAGATCTCCCCCAGCCTCGGCAGTCTTCTGGATGCGCTCCGAGCGCCCATGCTGGCCTCTCCGGATTCATTGGCCGGACAACTGGACTACATCGTCCAGGCCTGGGCGGAGATTCTGGGCGATGACCTGAAGCGGGTGCTCCTGGCGGTCGACGTGCTCCGTGAGGAGGAACTGGCCATCTGGATGCAGTTCCATCCCCCTGGTCCGGATTGGCGCCGCCACGCGCCTCCCGGCCGCGGCAATGAGGGATTCGTTGGCGACGAATATGTTGGCTGGGACAATGCGCTGCGCCTCCGGCAACAAGCTCCGCTGTTCGAGTATGAAGCCTTCAGCGCCGATCAGGCATGGATGCCCAATGTCGTCCTTATCGCCAAAAGCACCTATGTCTGGCTGGAGCAGCTCTCCAAGAAATACCAACGCCATATCCATCGGTTGGACCAGATTCCAGACGAGGAACTGCATCTGCTCGCCGACCGCGGCATTACCGGGCTGTGGCTGATTGGGCTCTGGGAGCGAAGCCGAGCGTCGAAGACCATCAAGCGCCTGCGGGGCAATCACGAGGCCGTGGCGTCGGCCTACTCGTTGCGGGACTATTCCATCGCCCAGGATCTGGGAGGCGAGGAAGCCTTCGAAAACCTGCGCTATCGCGCCGCCATGGCAGGGCTGCGGCTGGCCAGCGACATGGTTCCCAATCACATGGGCATCGACTCCAACTGGGTCATCGAGCATCCCGAGTGGTTCCTGTCGCGTTGGGAGAGCCCCTATCCCGCCTACCGCTTCAACGGACCCGATCTCTCCACCGACAGCCGTGTCGAGATCAAGATCGAGGATCACTACTACGACCAGACCGACGCCGCGGTCGTCTTCCGTCTGCACCATTATCGCCAGGGAACAACCCGCTATATCTATCACGGCAATGATGGAACCATGTTTGCCTGGAACGATACGGCCCAACTGGACTACTCCCGGGCCGAGGTGCGCGAACACGTCATCCAGGTGATTCTGAGCGTCGCGCGGAGATTTCCCATCATTCGCTTCGACGCCGCCATGGTGCTGGCCAAGCGTCACGTGCAGCGGCTCTGGTTCCCTCTGCCCGGAGCGGGAGGCTCCATTCCCTCGCGTGCGGAGTTCGCCCTGCCACAAGAAGCCTTTGACGAGCTGATGCCGCATGAGTTCTGGCGCGAGGTGGTGGACCGCGTAGCGGCGGAGGTTCCAGGAACGCTGCTGCTGGCCGAAGCCTTCTGGCTGCTGGAGGGTTACTTCGTCCGCACCTTGGGAATGCATCGCGTCTATAACAGCGCCTTCATGAACATGCTTCGCGATGAAGAGAATGCCAAGTACAGATCTTATCTGAAAAAGACCGTCGAATTTGATCCCGATATCCTGAAGCGCTACGTGAATTTCATGAGCAATCCCGACGAGCGCACCGCGATCGATCAGTTCGGATGGGGCGACAAGTACTTTGGCGTTTGCGTGCTCCTGGCCACGCTTCCCGGGCTCCCCATGTTTGGACATGGGCAGATCGAGGGCTACACCGAGCGCTATGGCATGGACTTCAAACAGGCCCGCCTGGACGAACAACAGAATGAAGGACTGATCGCGCGCCATCAGCAGTTGATTGCTCCGCTGCTGAAAAACCGCAAGCTGTTTGCCGAAAGCGCGGACTTCGTCATGTACGACTTCTGGACCGGCTACGGCACGGTGGATGAGAATGTCTTTGCTTACTCCAACCTGTGCGACGATCAGCGGGCGTTGATTCTATACAACAATCGTTATGGATCCACCCAGGGAACCATCAAGATGTCTGTGGGTTTTCTGGACAAACAGAGTGGAATTCTGCGCCAGAAGAGTCTTTTTGAGGGCTTGCGCCTTCCCTGGGAGGAGAACGCGATTCTGGCCTATCGGGACACCGCGCAGGGGTTGGAGTTCCTGCGCCGCGCCGGCGACTTTCGCGATCTCGGCCTGACCCTGGATCTGCGCGGGTACCAGCATGCGGTGTTCCTGGATTGGCGGCATCTTCAGCCTTCGGAGGCTTATCCCTGGGATCGGCTCTGTGATGCCCTGCACGGAACGGGTGTCTACAGCCTGGATGAAGCGCTCTCGCAACTGCGGTTACAGCCTCTGGTGGATACATTGCACCGGACCATCAACGAAGAGACGATTCGCGGATTCGTCATCGCCGCCTATGCGGCCCTGAGGCGAGAAATCGAACTGGAGTCCCAGGGCATCTCCCCGCCCGCCAAGCCGAAGCGGGCACAGGCGAAGAGCGGAGGAAAGAGCGCCAAGGCCGCGCGCGTGCAAGTCGGCCCGGAGATTCCAACCCTGGAAGGCGGCGCCATCGAGTTTATCCAGGGCGCGCAACGGTTCCTGGAGAAGGCAGAGAGCCTAGCGCGGCTGGACGGGGTGACGCTGCCGGACGCCTCCGCGCCGCGGCCCTGGTGTTCCATAGACCGCGTGAGGGCGGACGGATCTTCCCCGGAAGACGGCGCCAAGACAATAGCGGCTGCCGCAATTCGGCTGCCCTGGATGGTTTTGAAGCATCTGGAGACGATTCAGCCGGCAGCGCGCAACGTACTGCCCAGCAGTGACATCCACACGCCATCGGCACAGACCTGGGGCCCGGTTATGGCGTGGATGGTCCTGCGTTTTGCGGCCTCTCCAGCCGCCGCCTTGACGCTCTATGACACACTGCGGCTGCGCCATGTCTTCGCCGAGATCTTCTCCGCAACCGGAGTGCAGGGCGAGCAAGCTTGGCGGGCGGCGGCCATGGTGCGAGTGCTTCTGCTGATGAGTCAGTTTGACTCTTGCTCGGCGGCGGTACGCTCGGAGGAGTTCTGGAACGACGCCGATGCGCGCTGGCTCACAGGAGTCCATGGCGGCATCGATGAGCCCGAGTACTTCATTCAGGAGAGTTTTGAATCCTTCGTCTGTTGGTTGCTGCTGCCCGCGCTCATCGAAATCGGCCGAGCGCCCCAGGTACACACCAAAGACGCGCAGCACGTCGCCGAGATCGCCTCCAACCTGGCTTATGCCGCCAGGGTTGCGGGATACCAGGTGCATCGCTTCCTGGAGGTCCTGCATACCGCTGACTTGAAGGAGCAGCACAAATTGCAACTCGATCAGGTGAGCGCCCCGGAACAATAGAGGATTCGGTTCGTGACAAAGATCCTGTGCGGATGGTTCGTGACAAAGATCAAGCGCGGATGGTTCATGACAAAGATCATGTAGAGATGGTTCGTGACAAAATGGAGTGCAGATGAAGATGCCTGACCAGTCCCTCCCTGCTTCCTCCCCTGCCGTTGACCCTCCTGCGGAGGCTGCCGAGCCCCCTGCCCCACCCACCGTCTCCTTCGCCGAGCAACTCTCCGAGTTCGAACAAACCCACTCGCATCGGAGCGAAGGGGATGGGAAGCAGTTGCAGGGCGCCGTCGTCTCCATGGATGCGGAGTTCGTGTACCTCGACATCGGATATAAAACCGAAGGCGTGCTTCCTCGCAGCGCCTTCGCGAACCGCGCCGAAGATCTTCACACAGGCAGCGTCTTTGCGGTCTCGGTCACCGGACGGAATCCGGAGGGCTACTATGAACTCTCCTTGCTGCGAGTTGCCCAACCCACCGACTGGACGTCGCTGGAGCGGGCCTTTGCCCAGAAAACTCCTGTTGCCGGCATGGTCACAGGAGTTGTCAAGGGTGGGCTCGGTGTGGATCTCGGAGTTCGTGCGTTTCTCCCTGCTTCCCGCAGCGGAACCAGAGATGCCGCGGAGATGGAGCAACTGGTGGGGCAGCAGATTGCCTGCCGGATCACCAAACTGGACACCCTGGAAGAGGATGTGGTGGTAGACCGGCGCTCTGTGCTGGAAGAGGAGGCGTTGGCTCTCCAGCAGAGCCGCGTTTCCGCCCTCCACGAGGGAGCCATCGTCCAGGGAACGGTGCGTAGCTTTGCGCCCTACGGAGCTTTCATTGACCTGGGTGGAATCGACGGCCTGCTTCACATCAGCGATATGGCATGGAGCCGGGTAAGTTCTGCCGAGGACATATTGAGCCTGGGGCAATCCATCGAGTTAAAGGTTCTCAGCGTTGCCCCGGAGACCCGGCGCATCTCCCTGGGATTGAAACAACTGCAGCCGGAGCCATGGACCAGCGCGGCGGAGAGATACCAGGCGGGCCGGCGTGTGACCGGCACAGTGACCCGTCTGCTGGACTTTGGAGCGTTTGTGGAGTTGGAGCCAGGCATCGAGGGGCTGATTCACGTCTCTGAGATGTCCTGGGTCAAGAAGGTGCGCAAGCCCAGCGATCTGCTCAAGCCGGGCGATAACGTGGAGGCGATGATCCTTGCGGTAAACACTGAGGAGAAGCGAATCTCTCTGGGGCTGAAGCAGGCCCTCGGCGATCCCTGGAACGATGTGCCGCAAAACTTCCCCGTAGGCGCCGTGGTCCAGGGGCAGGTGACCCGTCTGATGAAGTTTGGCGCATTTGTTCAACTGGCGGAAGGTGTGGAAGGACTCCTTCACATTAGCGAGATCACCGCGGAACGCAGGATCCATCATCCCCAGGATGTGCTGCGTGTTGGTGAGACCGTGAAGGCGCAGATAGTGGGCCTGGACGTTGAGAAGCGGCAGATGCGGCTCAGCATCAAACAACTCGCGCCCTCCGGGCTGTCCGAGTATCTGCAAGAGCATCGGCCAGGAGATCTCGTTTCCGGACGGGTCGTCTCGATTCCCGGCGCAGATCTCACGGCAGAACCAGCCATCGTGGAACTGGGAGAAGGAGTTCGCGCGCGGTGTTTCCTTGACAGCGGCCCTGCGCCGACGGAAGAGGCCGGAAGCGCGGCTGCCGATCTTTCGCGGCTCACCTCGCTGCTTAGCGCGCGATGGAAGGGTGGCGCAACCTTCCAGGCGAAGCCTGAACCTCTGGCGCCAGGGCAGATTCGCAGCTTTCGGATCCTGAAACTGGACATCGAGTCCCAGTCGATTGAGTTGCAACTCGCCTAGTTTGCATAGAACACTCCGAGGCATCGAGCGTGGTGCAGCAAGCGCCTGAACCGCAAAGAGGGTCTACCGAATCGGCAGGGCCGTCTTGAAGCCGGAACCTCTGTGCTTGAACCGATGCCCAGCGGCGCCGCGTCGTCAAGGCCCGGAACTCCACAAAGCAGTTGCCTCAACAGACCGCGCCCCACGGACAGATTCTTTGAATCGCTGTTTCCTTCGCCAGGAAAGATCAAGACCCTTGCAACATCGCCGCGCAGACCGCCAGACCGGCGATGGCCGCCGTCTCCGCGCGCAGAATCCTGGGTCCAAGCGTCACTGGCCTCCACCCGCTCTGGCTGAAAAGCGCCATCTCCTCGACCGTCCATCCACCCTCCGGCCCTATCGCCAGCGCTACCGGCAGGCTCTCACGCAGCGGCTCGCGCGCCAACTCATTCCGCAGCGAGTTTTCCTGCTCGGTCTCCGCCAGCAGAAGTCTCTTCTCAGCGCTCACCCCGCCCAGCGCCACCTTCAACGCAACCGGATCGTCCACAACCGGCACATCGCTGCGCCGCGACTGTTGCGCGGCTTCCCGAACGATCCTTCTCCAACGTTCCATGCGCTTGGCGGCGGCCTGGGCCAGGTTCTTCTCAGTCCTTCGCGCGATCACCGGAGAGAGGCGAGCTGCGCCCAGCTCGGTAGCCTTCTCCATACCCCACTCCATGTGATCAAACTTGAAGACAGCCATCAACAATTGGATTCGCAGAGAAACCTCCGCCTCCAGTTGTTCCTTCAGAGCAAACACCACCTCATGCTCACGGACCGAAACAATCTCCGCGCGATGCAGGAATCCATTCGCCACCACGTCGAAGACCTGCCCCGTCTGCGCCCGCAGGACTCGCGCAAGATGCGCCGCCTGTTCTCCCTGCAAGCTGGCGCTGGTCTCGGTCCATGTATCGGCAATCCATCGTCTTCTCGTCATGGGTCCAGCATACTGCTTCGAGGCAAGAAGCAATTCGGCGTATCGATTCGCGTCTTCTCACGACGCTTGAGGAGGCGCTGAAAACACATCAGGGAACGCTTCAAGAGCGTTCCCTGGGTGTGTTGCCTTTTTTTCGTGCTTTGCCTTGGTTGCGTTTGCCTGCGCTCCCAATCGATGGTGAACATCGACGCTGCTCTGTCTGTAGAGAGCAGCTATCGAAGGTATAGTTTTCCTGCGGCGAAGAGTCAAGAAAAAAAGATGGTCATGCGCCGATTTTTTCTCCGCACTCCGTTCGTTCCGCCGATCGCCTTCTGTCTATATACGGACATCTCAATCCCGCATCGCCGACAAAGCCGAAGATCCATGCCCCAGGTACATCAAAATCACTGTGCGCGAATCTCTCTTCAGAGAGCTACCCGGCTTCAATTCTGTCCAGACCAACCTTCGGCGAAGCGGCGGAAGAAAACTGCTACCGATCCGCGCTGTCAGATCGAATGCATCCCACAACCCACGCCCTGCCGATCGCTGCCGCACCAGGGCCAATGATGCGGCTTGCGATCTGGGCAAGCGATCGGTCAGGCGATTGGGGCAGACCCATCGCCTCCACCACGCCATCTCCCATTGCAGCCTGCCGCTGCACAGCGGATGGGATCTCGATGCGGATCCGTTCTCAACCGAACCCGGACGACAACCGCATCGCCGGCGGCGTCAGGGCATCAAGCCGTTCTCGACTCTCCGCTCCGTCCGCGCCGGAATCCGTTCGTCGCCGCGCGCGTCGTATACTACGTGCGGTTGCGACGCCGGGAGAGTTCTCAGCGTCCAGCGCCTCATCATCGTGTTTCGCCGCCCCGATGGGCACTACCTTTCCGCCCGTCACGGTCGGCAGGAGTGCTTATGCGTGAAGTCGTGATCGTCAGTGCCGCTCGAACCCCGGTGGGCAAGTTTCTTGGCTCACTCTCTCACCTCTCCGCCGTGGAACTCGGCGCCGTTGCGGTGCGCGCCGCGGTGGAGCGAACCGCCATCCAGGGATCCGCCGTGGATCCCTCGGCGGTAACGGATTGCATCATGGGATGCGTCCTTCCCGCAGGCTTAGGCCAGAACCCCGCTCGTCAGGCCGCTCTGCACGCCGGGCTCTCCGACACAACCTCGGCGTTCACCATCAACATGGTCTGCGGCTCGGGGCTGAAAGCCGTCGCCCTGGCCGCGCACGCCATCGCCGCCGGCGACTCGGAGATCGCCGTCGCCGGCGGTATGGAGTCCATGTCCAACGCGCCTTATCTCCTGCCCAAGGTGCGCACGGGACTCCGCGCGGGCGATGGACAGGTGATCGATTCCATGATTCACGATGGTTTGTGGTGCGCAATTGATCATCAGCACATGGGCATGACGGCGGAGCTGGTGGCGGAAAAGCACTCCATCAGCCGCGAAGAGCAGGACGAATACGCCCTCGGCTCGCATCGCAAAGCTTCTGCCGCCATACAGGCTGGACGCTTTGGCGAAGAGATCGTTCCCATCGCCCTCCCCGCCAAAAAAGGAGCCTCACCCAGCACCCTGGCCCACGACGAAAGCATCCGTCCTGATGCATCGCTGCCGGCGCTCGCCGCTCTCAAGCCGGCCTTCAAGGCCGACGGAACCGTAACTGCAGGAAACGCTCCCGGCATGAATGACGCTGCCGCCGCCGTCCTGCTCATGTCCGGCGAACGGGCGCATCAACTTCGCCTGAAGCCGCTAGCCACCCTTCGCGCCCAAGCCACCAGCGGCGTGGCCCCGCGCTGGGTGATGCTGGCTCCCGTCAGCGGGGTGCAAAAGCTGCTGGTCCGCGCCGGTTGGTCGCTCCAGGATGTCGATCTCTTTGAACTCAACGAGGCATTTAGCGTCCAGGCGCTCGGCGTCACCCGTGAACTCGGCCTTTCAATGGACCGCGTCAACGTCAACGGCGGAGCTGTCGCCATCGGCCATCCCATCGGCGCCAGCGGAGCGCGCATCCTGGTCACCTTGCTTTACGAGATGCAGCGCCGCAGCGCACACAAGGGAGTCGCCGCGCTCTGCCTTGGCGGCGGCAACTCCGTCGCCCTGGCGGTGGAACGTTAAGGTGGTTTCAGCGTAGGGTAAGCCGACGCCTGAAGAAAAGATGCCTTATCCGGCGCGCCGCCCTATGCGGCGCTTCAATGAATAGGCCAGCCTCGCCATAACTCCCGAAACCAGATACCCGAGCGCCATCACCAGCAGGGCCGTCTGGTGCCACTCCACCACCACTCCGATGATCACCACGACCAGCGCCAACAGGCGGCCGGGCTTGCGAGCGCTCATGTCAATCTCTTTGCCGCTCCAGAAGCGCCAACTACTCACCATCAGGAAGCCGGTGAAGGCTACCAGCCCCAGCCATACCAGCGAGATCCAGACGCTATACACCGGAGAGCCCGCTTCAAAGTGAATTACGGCTGCCAGGACACCGGCGGCCGCCGGGATCGGCATGCCCACAAAATACTTTCGGCCCGGCAGACCTGGGTTTCGTGGCTGCGGATTGATGCTGATGTTGAAGCGCGCCAGACGGCTGGCGCCACAAATGAGAAACAGGAAGCACACCACCATGCCGAAGTGCATCACCCGGCCTTCAATCTCAGGATGGCCGCTGGGCGCAAGCTGCCGGACCCCCCAGAGATACGCCAGCAGGCTGGGGGCCACCCCGAAGGTGATCACATCAGCCAACGAGTCCAGCTCCTTGCCAAACTCGCTGGAGGTATTGGTCATGCGAGCAATGCGGCCATCCAGGCCATCAAAGACGATGGCGAAGATGATCGCCATGGCCGCTCGATCAAAGGCCATCGCGCGTAGCGCGGGGTCGCTGACGACGGTCCCGCGGATGCTCTCCATGATGACGTAATAGCCCAGCGCAATACTGCCCGCGGTGAACAACGACGGCAGGATGTACATGCCTCGCCGCGCCGAAGAGTGAGTTTCCTGCGCCATCAGTTCCGTCCGTTGAAGGAGGGCTCGGCCGCTTCGCCGCCGTACCCTGGCAAGACCCCCAGAATGGAGCTGCCGCCCTTGACCCGTTCGCCCGGCTTTACCCGAAGCTCCACATCGGCCGGCATCAGCACATCCACGCGCGAGCCGAACTTGATCATGCCCATGCGCTGCCCCCGCAGCACATTATCTCCAGCCTTCAGATTGCACACGATGCGGCGCGCCAGCAGGCCGGCGATCTGCTTGAAGCTGACCGTGAACCGGCCATCTTCAATCACAATCAGCGTCTGCTCATTCACCACGGCGGACTCTGGATCCATCGCGTTCAGAAACTCTCCCTCCCGATACTCCACCAGCGTCACCCTCCCGCTGATCGGAACCCGATTGACATGCACATCCACCACGCTGAGAAAGATCGTCACCCGGAACCGGCTGCCGGAAGAGGTCTCGATCCACTCGGCGCCCTCCACCTTGCCGTCCGCCGGCGAGACGATCAGGCCGTCACCCTCCGGAATCCTGCGCTCGGGATCGCGGAAGAACCAGAGAAAAAACGCCGCCAACAGGACTGGAATCAGTGTCAGGCTCAGCCAATGCGTCCCCAGATACACGATCACAGCCACTCCGAGCAGCGAAGCTCCGTAGTAAAAACCATCCCGAACCATGGCCTCGATTATACCTTTGCAGCCTGGGCGGCTATCCTCGCCGACCTACGCAAGAACTCCTGTTCCTGCCGCCATCAACAGTTCGGCGGACATGAGAACAGCATCTTCGACTGGGTCTTGATAGTAATTTCGGCGCACTCCCTGGTCCGCAAATCCCAAAGATCGGTAGAGCGCTTGGGCCGCGCCGTTCGAGGCTCGAACCTCCAACTCCATGACTCTGGCTCCCTGCCCTCTGGACCAGGCCATCACCTCACGGCACAGCGCCCTGCCCACTCCCTGGCCACGGGCTGAAACCACGGTGGCCACACTCTCCAACTCGGACCACTCTCCAGCACAACAGGCAACGCAGAAGCCCAGAACACATCGGCTGCGCAGTGCTCCGTTTTCGCCCTCGGCGACAAGACAGACGCGAATGAGCGGGCCTGCCTGATCCATTGTCAGCATCTGCCGCCAAGTTGGATTTCTCCAAGCCGGCGCCTCGGGAGATCCTTGCTGGATAGCCAGGATTGCCTCCAGATCGGCAGGCGTGGCTCGACGCACATTCCAAGGGATACCTGGACGCGGCTCGATGGTCCTGTCGTGGATCATGAAGCCTCCAACGGGCGCTGAGCGCCTCGGCTCGGTTGGTACTGGTCAAAACGCCTTGGCCGGCCCCATCCTGAACGGCTCGGCTGGAGTGTGGTACAGGTCCGCTTCGCGGCGAAGGTAGTTGGCGTCGCACTCCACATCGTTGCCGCCCTCCTGAAGCCGGCGAAGAACTGCATGGAGCGCATCTCCGGCGTGCAGCGAATGCAGCAGAACTGCGCACCCCGGCAGGCGCTCTGCCAGACGCTGCTCGGCAACAGCAACTGCCTGGCCGTTACGGCATTGGCTTTGCAGATCGCCCACCGCGGTGAGCCACTCGCGGCCTGAGGCGATGTCTCGCACGTAGACCTGGCTGCGCCCGGCGTCGAGCGCGGCCAGGGCCGGCAGACACGGAGACGGAGTCCCAACAGTGGCGCGAACGGCGGCATCGGAAAGAGACTCCAGGCGCGACACTGCGGCCAGCCTGAGGCCGGTCGACTCACACAGACCCTTGGCAAAGGACAACCCGGTTCGAACACCGGTGAACGAACCGGGACCGCGCACGACGCCAATCACATGCAAATCAAGAAGGCGCCAGCCTGCCCGAGCCAAAAGGTGACGCAGCGAAGGAAGAATCTCCGCCGAGGCTCGTCGATCAGCCAGGTCGGCTGAGAACAGCACCTTATCGCCTTCGCACAGCGCCAGGCCGGCCGTCTCTCCACAGGTATCGATCAGCAGCAGACGCGCGTTCCCAGCCAATGGCCTCTCCACCCTTCTAGACTAACGCCTGCAAGAGAGCAGCTACTCCGCCGCAGCCAGCACCTCTTCCCGAAGTTCCTGGTCCTGCGCCGCCTCGCCCACGGTCTTCGGCAAGGCGATGCCCAGGACATCTTCAATGTGCGCAGCATAATGGATGGAGACTCCCTCGATCTGTTCGGGCGACAGGTCCTCCTCCACGTTGGTCTTCACATCGACCGGAAGAATCACATCGCGAATCCCGGCCCGCTTGGCGGCAAGAAACTTCTCCTTGATGCCGCCCACAGGCAGAACGTGGCCGCTCAGCGTAATCTCCCCGGTCATCGCCAGCAGCGGATGGATGGGGCGATTCAGAAGCAGGCTCACCAGCGCGGTGACCATGGTGACGCCGGCGCTGGGACCATCCTTGGGAATGGCGCCGGCCGGCACATGGATGTGCAGATCGGTATCCTTCAGCACATCGTCATCCAAGCCCAGCGATAACGCATTCGACCGCACCCAGGTAAGCGCGGCCTGCATGGACTCCTTCATGACGTCGCCGATCTGCCCCGTCATCGTGAACCCGCCTTTGCCCTTCATCCGGTTGGCCTCGATGAACAGGACATCGCCCCCCGCCGGTGTCCAGGCCAGACCCACCGCGACTCCGGCACGTTTGGTCCGCTCCGCGATCTCCGTATCCACCCTTACCTTGATGCCGCCCAGAAACTCGTGGACGATCTCCGGCGTTACCACCAGCTTCTCCGTGCGCCCTTCCGCCACCTGACGCGCCGTCTTGCGGCAGACGGTTCCAATCAACTGCTCCAGGCGGCGTACCCCGGCCTCACGCGTATAGTGGCGGGCGATCAGAGACACGCTGCCGGTCGGAAACTCGATCATCGGCTGCTCGCCTTCCTTGGGCTCAATGCCGTTCTCCTTCACCTGGCGCGGAATCAGGTAGCGCTCGGCGATGTGTACCTTCTCCTCTTCGGTATATCCGTTGAGTTCGATCACCTCCATGCGGTCCAGCAACGCCGCCGGAATCGTGTCGAGTTGATTGGCGGTGCAGATAAACAGCACCTTGCTCAAGTCGAAGGGCTGATCCAGATAGTTGTCGCGGAAGGTGTTGTTCTGCTCCGGGTCCAGCGTCTCCAGCAAGGCGCTGGAGGGATCGCCCCGGAAGTCGCGGCCCAGTTTGTCGATCTCATCCAGCATGAACACCGGATCGTTCACCTCCACCCGCTTCAACTGCTGAATGATCTGCCCCGGCAGGGCTCCAATGTAAGTCCGGCGATGCCCGCGAATCTCCGCCTCATCGTGCATGCCGCCCAGCGAGATGCGCGAGAATTTCCGGCCCAGGGCGCGCGCGATCGAACGCCCCAGAGAGGTCTTTCCCACTCCCGGAGGCCCGACAAAGCACAGAATGGGCCCCTTCATGTTCGGCTTCAGGCGGCGCACGCTCAGATAATCCAGGATGCGGTCCTTCACCTTCTTCAAACCGTAATGATCCTCATCCAGATACTCCTTCGCTTTCTTGATGTCCACTTCCGTGGAGGAACTCCTGGACCACGGCAATACCGCCAGCCACTCGATGTAGTTCCGGGTCAGGGAATAGTCAGCCGCCGCGGGATTCATTCTGCTTAACCTCGCCAGCTCCTTCAACGCATCCTTCCTGGTCTCCTCCGGCATTCCGGCGGCTTCAATCTTCTCCTTCAGATCCGCTACGTCTTTCTGGGTCTCATCCAGATCTCCCAGCTCCTTCTGGATGGCCTTCATCTGCTCGCGAAGGTAAAAGTCCCGCTGCGACTGTTGCACCGAGTCTTGCACCTCGCTCTGAATCTTGTTGCGCAACTGTTGGACACCCAACTCCTTGGCGAGAAGGTTGTTGATCAACTCGAGCCGGCGCTTCACCTCCGCGGTCTCCAGCAGCTCCTGCTTCTCAGCCGTCGTCAGGAAGGGAAGATTGGCCGCGATGAAGTCCGCCAGCCGCGAGGGCTCCTCGATATTCAGTGCAATCGTCTGCAGGTCGTCCGAAAGCGTGGACGAAGATGTCACGATCTCCTGAAACTGGGCCAGAACATTTCGCTGCAGAGCCTCCACCTCCGGCGTCCGCTCCGGATCGAGCTCCTCCAACGACGAATAAGAGGCGGTCAAGAACGGCTGTCCCTGGCTGAACTCTCCCAGCTTTACCCGCTCCATCCCCTCGGTAAACACAAAGAGGCTCTGGTTGGGCATCTTCACAACTTTATGGACTGTCGCGCGAGTGCCCACTGCGTAGAGGTCGGCGCCTTCAGGAGCGTCCTGCCGCGCATCTCGCTGCGCTACCACCAGGATCATCTTCTCCTCGCCGAGGGACTGGATCAACTGGATCGAGCTCTGCCGGCCTACGGTCAGAGGCAGAACAGCATGTGGGAAAAGTACCGTATCCCGCACTGGGAGAACAGGATAGGCCTTCCCTCGCTCTTCATGGCCGGCCTCTTTGCTGGTCGGCTTAATCACGCTTACAAAATCAGTGGACATAATTGAGTGCTTCCTTATCAACTTTCTTGAAATAGGATGCATCAGGACAGGGTCTGGACGCAATCCTTTGACCCTCCGCCATCCCGCTCGCCCGCCACCCCGTTCTGACTCGTCCTCTCCCATCGGGCCGGCCGTCTCTCCAGGCTCTTCTCTTCTGATCGGCAACTTCAGTCCATTTCGGCAGTGATCTGTGTCTCCAGCAAATCAAGGCGCTGCACCTCCCTCGCCTCCCACTGGCGCCGGCCCTCGCCACCTCTCTCACGGTCACGAAGCTGCCCAGAGCAGATTGCAGACATCTCCGCAACTCCCTTCTAAGATGCTCAAGCAGCACAGATCGCTTGCACCGGGCTCATGGGGAAAGAGGTAAACGGGGAACGATCCGATCCCGCAGTCTTTTCCAATCGAAGGATGAGCCTGAACGGGGGAGTTTTCGGCGGGCAGCGCGGGTGGCTCCTTATGGAGGATCTTTTCACATATATCTGGCAGTGGTGGCGGCGGTGGAAATGCGGAAATCG
>JAKAQS010000264.1 GCA_021819585.1 Acidobacteriota bacterium | reverse complement strand
GCGCGGCAGGCTGGGGACGGCCTGCTCGCCGCAGTAATGGGAGCCGCGCAGGCCGTCCGCCGTCTGCTGAAGCCGTCCGGCTCAGCCCACAGGCTTTGGCCATGCAGAAAGGCGTGCTCCAGCGAAGTTCGAGCCGAGCGCTCCAGATCCAGGTAGGTCAACCCCTGCTCCTCCACCCCGCGCACATACTCATGGGTAAGGTCGATGCGAGAGACGCCTTCATCATCGGTGGAGAGCGCCCAGGGAACATGCGCGGCCTGGTAGGCGCGCAGCGGATGCGCCCGGCCCTTGATGCCCAGGATCACCGCATTGGAGGTCAGGTTGATCTCCACCATGATGTGCCGGGCAGCCATCTGCTTGAGCAGAGCCCGGGGATGGTCTTCATAAAGAACATCCACGCCGTGTCCGATGCGTTTGGCGTGACCCAGATCGATGGCCTCGCGAATATGAAAGCTGAGGCCGGCTGGAGGAACCATCCCCGGAGCCAGCTCACCGGCGTGCAACGTCACCGGCGCCTCGGGATAGACGCTGTGCAGATAGTCCAGCATCTCCATCTGGAGGTGGTAGTCGCGCATCGAAAGATACCCATCCTCAGGCATGACGAAGTTGATTCCCACCACATCCGGCGAGTCAGGATCGGCTCTGCGGGCGGTCGAGACCACTTCAAAACCCAGCAGCGCCTGTGCGAAGACCTGCTGGGGAGGAAAGCCGCGCAGCACCTGATAGAGCCAGTGGACCTTCACCGCGCAGGCCGCAGCCGCCCGGCCTGCGCCCGAGGCCTGTCCAGCGCTCGCGCAGTGTTCCAGTGCGTTGCGCCGCTGTTCGGCGGCAGCGAACTCTGCTCTGTCCACGGCTACCTCGTCATCCAGCCCGGCGGAGAGAAGCTGCCGGCGCAGTCGCGCCAGCTCGGCGAAGCTGACATCGCCGGCCGCATCGGCAGGCCAGCCGAACTTGTAGCCCAGCGCGGCGGCGTGGGAAAACTGCGGCGTATGCATGATCTCCAGGTACTGCTCGTTCTGTGCCGCGGCGCGGGTCACCACCTCGTCCAGCCACTCGCCGGCATCGCCCTTCAGCGCGCCGAAGCGGGCAAAGGTGGAGAAGAACTGGTCATGGCCACTCACTCCCTGGCTGGGGACGAAGGAGCGCATCGAGAGGCTGTCGACCAGATCGTCATAAAGCGTCTGGTCATCCAGAGCCGAGCCGGCCGCAGCCTCACCCGGGGCGCAAGTTTCGCCGTGAGCCTGCTCCGGGGCGACCAGACGGACCGCATCCCTGCCTTTGGGCGTCGCCGGACTGCCGTGGTCCAGAGAAGCGACGCAAAGTCTCTGGCGAGCCGCCTCGGCGATCAGCGTCTCCGCATACACTGCGCCCGAGAGGTGCATGTGCAGATCGGCGCCCTTGGGAAAGGGTTTGAGCATGGCATAGAGCTCTCCTGGGCCCATCGCTTTGGCGCGCTCCAGCGCGCGTGTGGCGCGGGCCTCGCCCGGGCTCATTCCAGCGCGAGACGCCGCATCCGCTCTGAACGGCGCAGCCGAGGTTCCGGCTTGCCCGCTCGGCGCGGCAGAGCCGCAGGCGGAATGACTCAGGGCGAGCAAGCCCCACAAGACGAAGAGAGCCAAGCCGGCGCGTTTCATGCTTCGATGCCTTTCCCTGCCTGAAGTGCTTGAAGAATACCGCATGGGCTTCTTGCCGGGGGAGCACCGAGCCGAGCTGGGTGCAGCTCCTCTGGGCGCCGGCCCGGAGCCGGAACCCGCACGGACTAGAGGCAGCAGGGTGATGGAGCCTGACGGGGTAGGGAGGTTTGAGCCGGAGTTTGAGTTTGGTTGGGTCTGGTCGGGTTGGGTCTGGGTCGGCTTGGAGCTTGGCTAGGGGATTGCTATACTTGGGACACGACGTTCTCGAAGGCTCTGCCGACCGGCAGAACCGCAATTCCCTTCCCCTTAGGCAGGCGAAGCTGAGACGCAAGAGCCCGGCAGGCGAACTTGGCTGCCTGTAGGGCAGGTTCGTGCATCGGAGTGCCAAGGCCAGATAGCTCAGTGGTAGAGCGCGGCCCTGAAAAGGCCGGCGTCGGCGGTTCGATCCCGTCTCTGGCCACCACCCTCCCGTTTCACCCCGTCCCATCCCGTACCAGAAACCCAGTAAAGTATTGATTCTGTTGTTATCGTCATGCCCTGGCCTTCCCAGGCTGTGCCTTGACAACGCGCCACACGTGGGGGCAACGATAGGGGCGCCTATACATTTCAAAAAATGGTTGCCTCCAGATGCCTCTCACCGATATTCAGATTCGCAATGCCAAGCCTGGTCGGAAGCCGATCCGGCCAGAAGAATTGGATAAACGTCAGAATAGCCAGAGCGCTGTGACCAGCACCAACGGCATGGATTCGAACTCCAGCACCGCACTGTTCAATGAAACCGACAAACCGTACAAACTCGCCGACGCGAACGGTCTTTACCTGGAAGTCGACCCTTCAGGAGGAAAGTATTGGCGATTCAAGTATCGCTTCGAAGGTAAGGAGAAGCGGCTTTCCCTTGGAGTCTATCCGGTAGTCAACCTTGCGACTGCACGAGTGGCGCGAGACGAATGCAGAAAACTATTGACAAAGGGAATAGATCCCGGAATCCATCGCAAAGCGGTAAAAGCGTCGCGAGCAGGCCGAGATGCGTGGGGCAAGCTTGTGAGAGTGCGGCGGCGAGTCGAGTGGCCATGCAGTTTGGTCTTTCGGCCAGTACGGTACGAGCCATCGATCAGCGTTATCTGGCCCGCTGGACGGAGACGCGGCGCAAGCCGGCGCTGCGCCAGATGGGCGTGGACGAGATCTACCTGGGCAAGAAGCAGAAGTTCGTCACGGTGGTGAGTAACCTGGATACCGGCGAGCCGCTGTGGTTCGGCGCCGAGCGGAAGAAGGAGACGCTGGATGAGTTCTTCCGGGCCCAGTTGAGCGCATTTCAGCGGGTCGCTGTCCAGGCGGCGTGCGTCGATATGTGGCGGCCGTTTCGGCAGAGCATCGAGCAGTGGCTGCCGCAATGCCGCGTCGTTTGCGACAAGTTCCATATCCTGAAGCACGCTGGTCAGGCCGTCGATGAAGTGCGCCGGGCGGAGTTCTTCCGCAAGGGGGGACCGGCGCGGGAGTTGGTCAAGGGCAAGCGCTGGCTGCTGTTGACCCGTTGGGTGCATCTGACGGCCCACAAAAAGCAGCAACTCAGCGAGCTGTTTGCCTTGAACCGCCGACTGCTGAAGGCCTATCTGCTCAAGGAGAGTCTGGACCAGTTATGGAGCTATCGCTACGAAGGCGCCATGCTGCGCTACCTGAAAAGCTGGATCCAGCAATTGCGTTGGCAGCGGCTCAAGCCCATGGAGAAACTGGCCGATATGCTGCTGAACCATCTGGACGGAATCCTCAACTACTGCCGCACCAAGGTTCCGCTGGGCGTGGTCGAGGCGGTCAATGGCAACATCAAAACCCTGCTACGCCGCGGACGAGGCTACCGGAACCTGAATTACCTGTTGCTCAAAGCGCAGCGCTTGGCCGCCACAAAGACCCAATGGGTCGCTTTTCAGAAAGCCGCCTAAAATGACCTTCTTTACACTTTCTCGTCAAGAGCCGAAAAAAAGAAGATACGGGACCATGGCTATCAGATTCGACCGATGATGCAATGAACTGCAATACGAGCAAGGTGTACCAATCAGTGTACCAACCCGTATCGCCTGCAAATCGACCCAACGTGTCTCTTTATAAGTAGTTTATTGTGTTGGTTTTATGGTGGCCCGGGCAGGAGTCCAACCTGCGACCTTCGCGTTAGGAGTGCGATCGAGGGGTTCCTGCACGGGGCTGCATCTAGCTGCAAGCGCCTGCAAAAATCATTTGTTTACATGTAGATAGAAGATTAATCTCGCCGCAGGGTGCTGCACGGAGCTGCACGGAAAACCGGAACAAAGTGCCACCAAAGTGCCACCAGATCCCGTAGACTGCCTTTCAGGGGTACTCGATGCCGAGACAGCCGCAGAAGGTAAAGGGGATTCGTTACCGGGATGAACGTGGATTGTGGGAAGCCATATACAAGGTCGGTCCCCACCGGGTCCGCAAGTCTTTCGCAGACCGTGGGGAGGCGATCGAATGGTTAGACATCGCGCGTGGCCTCAGACGGAAGGAAGGCGCCGACGTTCTGCCCACCAGTGCAACCGAACCGCTGCTCACCCTCGCTGAGAAGGAAGCTCGTCGGCAAGCCAATATGAACCGGGTCACCGTCGGTGAGCTGTGCGATGACCTCAAGATCTACATCGCCACGCATCCGACGCAGTACAAGGACCAGCTCAACCCGCCGCGCCGCCTGGACAGGATCAAGGCGGACTTGGGCGACTGTTCCGCCGCCAGCCTCAAGCCCAAAGATATCGAAGCGTGGTTGGACGGTCTTACCAACGGCCATGCACAGCGGGGCCGGGGCAAGCTGCTATCGGATGCGAGCGTAAACCGATACCGCGTCACCCTTAGTTCTGTGTACAAACGCGGCATCAAGAATGAGAAGGCGCTGGATAACCCGGTAAAGGGTACGTCCCAACGGAAGTTGAAGAACGGTGTTATCCGATGGCTGAGGCCGGAGGAAGAGAAGGCCATCCGCGGGGTGATTCAAAGGCGTATTGATACGGCGGTGGAAGCCGGACATCTCGACTACGCCAAGCATCAACGTCATCACCTGTGCGAGTTCATCGTGTCGTTACAGACCGGCATGAGGGCAGGGGAGCAGTACGGTCTTGAATGGCCCGACGTGGACATGAGGAGCCAGCAAATCCACGTCAAGGTATCGAAGAACGGCACGGATCGGTATATTCCCATGCTGCCGGAGGTGGTGAGCGCATTCAAGTTGTTGAAGTCGATGGGGCTGAAGCGGAAGGACCGGGCAGAAGACAGGCACAACGAGTCACCCAAGAACGTGTGCTTCGCACTGGCAGACCCGAAGAAGTGGTGGGCAGCCGTACTCAAGGAAGCCAAGGTCAAGAAGTACCGATGGCACGACAACCGGCACACGTTTTGTTCCCGGCTGGTACAGGCAGGGAAGTCTCTCAAGGTGGTGCAAGAGCTGGCAGGGCATCGCGATATCAAGATGACGGCGCGGTATGCCCATCTGGATCAAGGATCGAAGCGTGAGGCGCTGGAAGACGCATTCAATGGCGCGTGAAAGATCGGAA
>JAKAQS010000033.1 GCA_021819585.1 Acidobacteriota bacterium | reverse complement strand
TCAATGCCCTCCACGACAACCTTCAGGCCCAGGACATCTGTAATGGCCAGAATCTGCGGCAGAAGATTCACCGTGAGCGAGCCGGTTCCAACCGCCTGGGTGAAGATCTTGTCGATCTTGATCCCATCCACGGAGAGGTCGCGCAGGTAGGCCAGGCTGGAGTATCCCGTCCCGAAGTCGTCGATGAACACCGGGTGCCCGCAGGCGCGCAACCGATGCACAGACTCTACCGTTCGGGCATGGTCTGCCGTCGAGGTCTCGGTGATCTCCAGCATCAGGCTCGCTGCCGGTATCCCGGCCTGCGCCAGTGTGGTCTCCAGCATGGGCGCAAACTCCGCATCCGCCAGGTCCGCGGCCGTCACATTCAAGCTCACAGAGAAGTTGGGGTCCGCGCGCAGCAGGCTACCCAGGTCGCGCACCACGTGGCGCAGGGCAAGCCGCGTGATCTCGCCCACAAACCCTTCCCTCTCCGCCAGCGGCACAAACAGATCCGGGGCCACCCGCCGTCCACTCCGATCCGTCCACCGGGCCAGCGCCTCGGCAGCCACAATACGCCCATCCGCCAGACTCACAATCGGCTGGTAGACCAGGAAGAGCAGATCCCGGCGGATCGCTCTGCGCAGGTAAAACTCGCGCGTCCCGCCGCGAAAACCAAGCAGGGCCACAAAGAATCCCAACAGCCCGCCGCACAGCCCCATCAAAGTGGAGCAGGCGACGAAGACGGGCCTGCCCATCTGAAAGGCGCTGCGGGCCGACAACTCCGCTGTCACACACTGCGGAAACCCGGTCGAGCAGCGCGTACCATAAAGCTTCCCGTCTTTGAGCCAGGAGCCGCTCCTGGTATCCAGCACCCTATCGCTCCGGCGCACCGGATTCACCGGCTGCCCGGCAGGATCCAGCAGCGTCAGCCGCAGGTGGGCGCTGGCGGGCAAGTTTCCGCTCTGCACCCGCGCAGGCAGCACCACAAAGGATCTGCCCTGCTGTAGCACCAGGATGTTCTGGCCGCCCAGGCGAAGCGGAGCCGGGTTCCAGTACGCCACCAGCCCATCCGGCGCGGAGTAACGGGGCAGGAGCCGCTGCTCGGGCATACCGTGGCGGCCCAGAATCGTCGAGCAATCCACGCGTCCGTCCGTGATCCGTCCACCCTCGCGCGGATATCGCCACGCGGCCAGGATCAGACGAAACCGCGTGATCTCAGCGTGGGAGCAGTAAGGGTAAGTTGATGCGTTCATCGCGGCCAGCGCCAAGCGAGCGTCCTGCGCCTGGCTGTCCGCTTCGGCCAGATTACTGGCAGCGATGCCGGCCAATCGCCCCTCGGCGATGCGAATCACCATACGCCGGGCCAGCAGATACCCCGACCCCATCCCAGCCGACCCCGCCGCCAGAGCCGCCGCCAGGACCACGCCGACTCGCCGCCTTGCTCCCTGCATCCCTGCTCCCTGCATCCTTGCTCCCGTGGTGCGTGTCTTGCTGCGCAGACGGATCCCTCCATCCGTTTATCGTCCACCGGGTTTTTTTTGATGAATTCGGTCTCCGGCCCAAGTTCCTTTGCTGCTGCGTCTCTGCCCGGATCCACCTGCTCCAGCAAAGCGAAAACCCGCGCCCCACAAACGTTTGAACTTATCCTCCGCGCAGGAGGGATCGAGCAGCGGCCGATAACGAGGATGTAGCGTTCTGGAGCAGAGCCCGAAGCGCCTACCCGCCCATGCTGCCCCAACCGCCTGTGGCTTTGGCGCACTCAGCGGGGCAGATCCGTCCGTCCGGGAGGCTTTTTTATAATGGAATCATGTCGAAACGAGAGTTCCAGACGGAAGTCAGTCAACTATTGCATCTCATCGTCCACTCGCTTTACTCGCATCCGGAGATCTTTCTGCGCGAACTGATCTCCAACGCCTCCGATGCGCTGGATAAGCTCCGCCACCTCACCCTGACCGAGGAAGCCTTCAAGGACTTTCCCTTTCAGCCGCGCATCGACATCGAGATCGACGAGGCCAACGGCACAATCACCTTTGCCGACACCGGCATCGGCATGAACGAGTACGACCTCATCGAGAACCTCGGCACCATCGCCCGCTCCGGCACCAAAAACTTCCTCTCCCAGCTCTCCGGCGACGCCAAAAAAGACTCCAACCTCATTGGCCAGTTCGGAGTCGGCTTCTACAGCGCCTTCATGGTGGCCGACCGCATTGAGGTCACCTCCCGCAAGGCGGGCGAAGAGCAGGCCTGGCGCTGGTCCAGCGACGGCAAGACCGGCTTCGAGATCGAACCGGGTGAGCGCGCCTCCTGCGGCGCCACCATCCTGCTGCACCTCAACGAAGAGGGCAAGGAGTACGCCAACGGATGGCGTCTGCGCGACCTGGTGAAGAAGTACTCCAACCACATCGCCTTCCCCATCTTTCTCACCTATGACAAGAGCGAGTGGAACGCGGAGGAGAAGAAGTCCGTCACCGTACGCACCACCGAGCAGGTCAATGCGGCCAGCGCTCTCTGGCGCCGGCCCAAGTCGGAGCTCACCGACGACGACTACAAGGAGATGTACAAGTCCATCTCCGGCGACTTCCAGGATCCGCTCTTCTGGTTCCACACCCGCGCTGAAGGCAATCTGGACTACATCACGCTCTTCTACATTCCGGCCAAGGCGCCGCTGGATCTCTTCCACTCCGATTACAAGGTGGGGGTCAAGCTGTACGTCAAGCGCGTCTTCATCATGGATGACGCCCGCGAGCTGCTGCCCCAGTACCTGCGCTTCGTGCGCGGCATCATTGACAGTGAGGATCTTCCCCTCAACGTCAGCCGCGAGATCTTGCAGCAGAACCGTATCCTTGCCAGCATCCGCACGGCCAGCGTCAAGAAGATCCTCGCCGAGCTCAAGTCCATCGCCGCCAACCAGCCGGAGAAGTACCTGGAGTTTGTCGGGCAGTACAACCGCCTGCTCAAGGAGGGTCTGTACAGCGACTACGCCAACCGCGAGGCCCTGCTGGACCTGATTCGCTTCAAGAGCACCAAAGTGGAGGGCCTCACCAGCCTGGCCGAGGTCAAAACCCGGATGGCCGCGGAGCAGAAGGGCATTTACTACATCACCGGCGGAACTGAGGCCCTGCTGCGCACCTCGCCCCTGCTGGAGATTTACAAGAAGAAGGAGATCGAGGTGCTCATCCTGGACGACGAAGTGGATGAGATCGTCTTCTCCGGGGTGGACAAGTACGACGGCGTCGACCTCAAGGCGGTCAACAAGGCCTCCACCGGCGACGACCTCAAGGAGGAGAATGCATCGGAGGCCGAGGAGACTGAGCGGCTCAAGCCCCTGCTGGAGCGCCTCAAATCAGCGCTCGGCGACCGCGTCAAGGAGATCCGCCCCTCGGTGCGCCTGGCGGATAGCCCCTCCTGCATCGTCTTTGACGAAGAGGAGCCGTCGCTGCAGATGCAGCAGATGCTGCGCGCCATGGGCCAGAAGGACATCCCCGCTCCCCGGCCCACGCTGGAGATCAACCCCCATCACGAGATCGTGCAGAAGCTGCTGGCCCGCAGCGACGACAGCCTCACTCAGGATGCCGCCTCCATGCTCTTTGACCAGGCATTGCTGCTGGAAGGCGTTCCTCTGCCCGACCCCGCCGCTTTCGTGCAGCGGCTCAACCGGGTCCTCTCGCACTCGATCTGAAGCGCTCGGTCAACGCAAGCTGGTCAAGCAGCGGCTGCCCCCGCGGGAGCAGCCGTTTGTGTCTTACAAGCACTCCTTCGCCGACGCGCCTCACGGCGACGCAAGCCGCGCCTCACGGACCAGATCCCGAAAGAACAAGCTGCGGGGTGGGAGAGCGAGGCGCGCCCCATCCAAATCGCATTCCTTACGGTCTGAGCGGGAGGCCACGGCCTTATCCTTCTGCACCGGATCAGGAGCGCCGCTGCCGCATCGTATCCAGGCTATAACGTCCGCCGCCGCTAAGAATCAGGCACCCGAAGGCGGCCAGGTAGAGCACGATCAGCTCGCCATGGTCAGCGCCCCGGCCAAAGAACAGGAAGTGGTGTACAAGCGCCCAGGCCACAAAGATGTTGACGAAGGCCACAGCGGCCGCCCAGCGCGTGCCCACGCCCACTACGATCAGCATGCTGCAAACAAAGTCGGAGACCAACGCAAACAGCAGACTAGGCAGGGGCCCAATGTGCAAGGGATTGGGAAAGTGCTGCGCCATGGCTGTAAAGTGTTCGAGCTTCTCCAGTCCATGCTTCAGCAGCAGCGAGGTTCCCGCCACCACGCGCAGAAACAGCAGCCCCGCATCTGTGCTCCGGCTCCCCGCCGCCCCACTCCTGGAACCTGATCCCATCGCAAACCTCCGTGAACTGAAAGACTCCGCCCCGGCGAGAACCGCCGCGCCGCTTCCGCATCCTCGCCGAGCGCCGAACCGCGAACCAGTCGATAGTAGCGCATCGCCGGCTGTTCCCGGGATGGGCAACTGAAGACCAGCAACAGCCTTGAGGCCGGCGCTGCGGAAGTTGGGCTGTCGCAGCCGAGGCGCACTATGCGGAGTGGCCGCCGGCGAGGGTTTTAACTCACAACAATCTCTCAGATCAGCCACGGCGCGCCGGGATCGCGCTTGCCACGCCGATGCTCAGCGGCGAGTGGGTTCCAGCAGCGTGCTGACCGAAGGACTCTCATTACCCTTGATGTCGATGGCGGTGACGGCGTAGCGGTAGGCAGCGGGGGGCGTGGTCGTGAAAGGCTGGGGTGGGCTGCGGAGCGGTGTTCGGCTGCCGGGAGGCGCCGATGGGGTGCAAGCCGGCATCCAGCCTCTGGCGGTAGACGTTGTAGCCGGCCAAAGGCGTCATCAGGCCGGTGGCGTCGATGGGCTGCCAGATGAGATCGACGGCGAAACTCGATGGCGTCATCGAGGGCGTGGGATTGAAGTAGGCCGCCACGATCAAGCCGGTGGGCGGCGGCTTACTCCCGCCGCGCGCCCTGCGCCGAGCCGCAGAACACCGCAATGCTCTTCTCTGGGTTTCTGGCTGCCATGCTCCCAGCATTCAACCGGACACGGAGCAAGCAGGCCGGGCCACGGAGCGCCGGTAGTCCCCATGACCACTGGAAGCGCCGGTGAATGGCCAGGGCGGCGGCGCCGGCCACCAGTCGGTTCATAACAGACTTCACTGGCGGAGAATCAGCTCGCGCAGACGGGGCGGGTCCGTCTATCCGCGCTCGACCCACAACCATGCAGGCCTGCAACCGCTCGCCCAAGATACAACCTGACTGCAATCAGAACTCTGAACCTTCGATCTTTCAAGCTCTTTTCGCCGGCCTAGCTGTCCCCTTACCGCTCTTCTTTCTCTGCTGCGAAGTGCGAAGAGAACAGCTCCCTTGACAACGCCACTGCCCGCCGTGTCTATACTAGGGAGGGGCCGTATGTAATGCTTTACACAACGCGGCTCGCGAATCCGGCTTGCCCACCCGTCGACCTTCGAGGTATCTTTCATGCCGTTCTCTCGTCGATCCTTCCTCACGGGCGCTTCCGCCCTTCTGGCCACCGCCGCGGCTTCACAGGCATCCGCCGGCGCGATCCGTCCCCCGAATCCCAAGAAGGGCCTTGGCGGAGCGGCGCCCCTCAACTCCAGGCTCCTTACCTCCTGGTACTACGACTGGCGCATCAGCCCAGCCACCAAAGGCATGCCGCCCACCGCTCCTTCCATGCGCTTCCTCCCCATGGTCTGGGGGTGGAACCCCGAGAAGACTCCGACCGTCCTGGAGACCCTGCGCGCGCAGCACCCAACCATCCTTCTGGGATTCAATGAGCCCGATCACCGTGACCAGTCCAATATTCCGGTGAAGGTTGCGCTGGATGCATGGGCACAGTTCGAAGGTATCGCCACCGAGCTCGTCAGCCCCGCCCCCGCCAACGCCCACGGCCCGTGGATGCGGGCGTTCATGAACGGCGTGCGTCAGCGCAAGCTGCGCATCGACTCCCTCGCCTTCCACAATTACCCTGGCCCTGACCCCCAAGGCTTCCTGCGCAGCCTGCACACCTTCCATCAGATGTATGAGCGACCCGTCTGGGTCACGGAGTTCGCCGTTGCGGACTGGCAGGCCAAACACGGAGGCCCCAACCGTTACACTGTCCGCCAGACCGCTGAGTTCATGAAGACGGTCTGCAGTGAGATGGACAAGCTTCCCTGGATCAGGGGTTACGCTTGGTTTCCGGTCGCCGGCGACAGCAAGGAGAAAGCAGCAGGCTCTCACGCATTAACCACCTCCCTGCTCTTTGACGCCGAAGGCAACCTCACTCCACTGGGAGAGATCTATAACTCTCTCTGAGCAGAAGCTTCAGGCACGCACCGCAGTCTCCGGCTCCGGTTGCCGTGCGGAGGGTCTTGCCGAAGGGGCGACAAGCGCTTTCCGCGAAGTTTCTGTTCGCGCCTTCGAGGCCGAGGCATGGGTATGCGCAGGCGGGGGAAAGGCCCTATCGCTTCAGCGGCGAGTGGGTTCCAGCAGCGTGGTGACCGAAGGACTCTCATTACCCTTGATGTCGATGGCAGTGACCGCGTAGCGGTAGGTGGCTGTGGGGTCGGCGGCGTCGTCGTGAAAGGCCGGGGTGGGCAGCGGAGCGGTGTTGATCTGCCGGGAGGCGCCGATGGGGTGCAAGCCGGCATCCAGCCTCTGGCGGTAGACGTTGTAGCCGGCCAAAGGCGTCATCAGGCCGGTGGCGTCGATGGGCTGCCAGATGAGATCCACCGCGAAACTCGATGGCGTCCCCGAGGGCGTGGGGTTGAAGTAGGCCGCCACGGTCAAGCCGGTGGGCGGTGGCGGCGGGAAGATCTGCAGCAGGGTGAAGACGACGGGCGTCGAGGGTGCGCTGCGAAGCTGAACCGTCACCGCCGCGGGCGAGATCTTTTGGTGCATGCCTTCAGTGTCGGGAAGGTGCAGCGTAAAGCGGCGCTCAGCGGTGTAGCGATAGATGCGGTCGGGCTGGACCGAGGTATCCAGTGTCTGCTCGGAGTTTTCGCCCCCGGCCTGGCCGTTGCTCGCCTCCGTCGCGTTGGCCTGCAGCCAGACCACGTTGGGCCGGGCGGGCTTGCTGGCCGGGGCCGGCTGGGCGGTAGCTTTGGCTTTGGACTTGGTATTGGACTTACCTTTGGACTTGGCTTTGGACTGGGAGTCGGGCTTGGCCGGGGGCTGGGGTTTGGACTTGGCTTTGGGCTGGGCATGCGGCTTGACTGGGGAAAGATCTTCGCGCTGCAGAACTACCTGGGCGCTGCCGCTGGAGGAAGCTGTCTTGGCGGGCGGCGCCGGGTTCCAGCGCAGCAGGATGCCGAGACGTGTTCCCAAGGCGCGCAGGCCGGCTACCGGCGCCGGCGCGGGGCCGGTAGCCGTGTAAGCAGGATTGGAGAGCCCGGCGGAGCGCTGGGCCAGACTGAAGAACTCCACCCGGTAAGTGAGTAACCGCACTGGCCCGGAGGCCAGCTTGGGGGGCAGTTTGTCGATCCAGGTAATCTGTGTTTTTGCAGCCGCCGAGCCATCAACGCCCTGAGACTGGCCTTGGTCTCCGGAGTTGCCGGCCTGGATGGAGACTTTGGAGGAGGGAACAGCGATGCACTTCTGCTGGGGGAGCTGGCGGCAGAACTCGCCCGGGATTGAGCCGCGCAGGGCCATCTTGTCCGTGGACTGCGAGGGAGCGGTGAAGTGCAGTTGGACTGTATCGCCGATGCGCTGCACGGTGAGGTCGCTGACCGGCTGGGGTAGATGCAGCGAAGGTGCTTGAGGAGGGCCGGGACTGGCGCAGCCGGCCAACGCAAGAGCCGCGGCGAGAGCCAGATAGCGGAGATCTCGCCGACCGCTCGGGCGGCCGTGGCGCAAGGGATCCATGTAGTCGAGCCTAGCATCCTTGCCGGGCTGGATTTTGCTGCGCTGGATTCGGGGTGCAACCGGCATCAGGCCTGGGGGTCCAGGAACATGGTCTCCACAGCGCGCCAGTTATCCACCCGGCGGTAGCCCGTGACGTGGATGTTGGCGGGGCAGGTGTAGATGATTCCTTCGCCAAGAAAGGAGCTGAGCTGGCGGGGGTTGTCGTCGATGAGGAAGTCGGCGCGCAGGATCGACTTGTCGCCACAGAAGACGATGTGCGAAGGGAGAATGAAGGGGAAGTGCTCGGCCAGCCAGGCGAACTTGGCTGCGAAGCTGGTAGGAACCTCCATGGCGGCCGAAGCGATGAAGACCTCATAACGGCTCTGCAGCCGTTGGATCACGCGCTGAGCATCCGGCATCACTTGCAGCACACGGAAGAAGTCCTCATCGCGAAAGTAACGGTCCAGGATGGGGTGGTGCTCCGGGGGCGCAAGCTGCCACAGCCGGTAGCCGAGCAGTTGTTCTCGCGTGATGGGAGGTTGCGCCGGCGAAGAGTAGTCGCGGTTGTAACGGCGGAGATGCTCGCCGAGAGAGTCGGCGATAACCTCATCCATATCGATGGCGATGACCTGGCGAGCGGGGGCGTGCGGAACAGGCATGGTGCTCAAAAAAACTCCGGGGAAGGAAGCGGCGGAAAGGCAGGTGCGGGTTGGAGGGCGATGCAACCCAGCGGCGCGGCCGGTCCGGCTTCAGGGGTTGGAGGCGGAGGAGAGCCTCTCGCCAGGGGTCCAGCGAACGGGAGCATCGCGGCGGGGGTCGTAGTAGAGCATGCGCCCACAGGTCTCGCAGGTGAAGATCGTATTGGCGTGCTCGCTGTTTGGATCGCGGTCCGTAAGGTCATTCCAACGCTGCGGACGCACCATCATCTGGCAGGCGGAGCACTTGTGGTCCAGCGCTTCGGAGAGGCCCGTTCCCTTGGCCTTGGCAATGCGGTCGTAGGCTGAAAGGCTAGCCTCGCCAGTAGGCGAGGCGGCCAGCAGGGCGCGAGTGGCGGCGCGTTCAGCCTCGATGGAGGCGATGGCCGCAGTGTTGGTGGCGGCAAGATCGGCGGCGCGGACCCGGATGGCCGCCAGGGTGGCGATATCGGCCTCCAGCGTCAAAGTGGCCTGGCCAAGGGCAACCTCGAAGCCTTCGGTGCGCTCCAGGGAAGCCAGCTCCTCATCTTCGAGTTTGGCGATGGACTGTTCCAGGAAGGCGATCTCATGCTCCAGGGCGGCGATCTGGGAGGCCGAGGTGGCTGTCTCCATCTGCCTGCGCAGGCGAGCGGCCTTGGTCTGGCGCTCCTTGACCTCGAGCTCCTGGGAGCGGCGCAGAGCTTCCTCCCTGGCCAGGGAGTTTTTGGCAGCCTGCAGTGCGGCCTCGGCCTGGGCGCGGGCCGCCTCCGCGGCTTTTACCTCCAATGGGCACTCGGAGAGCTGCCGGCGCAGACGGCGAAGTTCCAGATCCTGAGCCTGGAGGATGATGAGATTTTCAAGATCGGCGTTCATCCGCTACGCGCTCCTCTTCGGCGAGACAGTCCTCACGGAGAGCAAAACCACGAGTCCTACACTCCGAAGGCACTGCCGCCAGGCCGTCGCAAACCACCGGGAAGGCGATCCTGCCGGCCATCGGAAGAGGCAAAACCCGCCCCTCGTACACAGTAGACAGGAGAGCCTAGAGAAAGGCAACCGAGCGACTGAGCACCAGGCTGGAAGAGGATCTTTCTTCCAGCAAGCGAGAGGGGCTTCCGATCTGCATGCCATGGCTGGGGCAATGATCCAGGTTTTGGAGTTCAATTGCCTGGCGTCTCGAAGCATCTTTATGCTCTCGCAGGCTAAACGTATCCTCACCTTGAGGATCCGCAGGATGGCGCCCGACGGTGCGGAGCGCTGTGCCTAACTTCACGTGCGATAAAATGGAGTGAAATTGGAGATGACGATGGCGGAGCCTCAACAAAAAAATCGCGCACTTGCATTTGACTCGGTTTGCAAGCCGGTTAAGAACGGCAGCTTGGCCAAAACTCTCAACTCGGTCAGGACCGTGCCGGGAGCCAGGAATCCTTTCGTTACTCGGCAACAAGGGGGAAGTTCCAGGTCCAGTCAGCCGGACAACTCCGCTGCCTCGTCAGGTGCTCAGCCAGGCCGCAAGTAGCGAGAGCAACCAGCGAGAAGGGGTGACGGTTGAGACTTGACCTTTCGACCATATTCATCTTCGTTATCGCCGTCGTCCCCGGCCTCTTCGCACAAAGAACTCGCAACCAACTTGTCCCACAGTCGTTTGCGGCCCAGGGAGCGAGCGCGGAACTTGCCGAGTTAATCGCATTGGGGGTCGCCACGCATGGAGTCCTGGCGTTCCTGGCAGCCGCGATTCTCTCCTTCACTGGCTGGCTGCTTAGGGGCAATTGTCGTTACTTCTTCTTGAAGATTGATTCGCTGATCGCAAGTCAATGGTGCTCTCAACACATTGTCGAAACGTCCTTGGCCGCCTCCGGCTAGGTGTTCATCTCCTTCTTCTTCAGCCATTGGCTGGGATTCGTCTATGGCGTGATGCGCTCGAACAGCCCGATCACTCAAAGGGTGTTTGCCAACGCTACCTGGTTGCAGCGATGGTCTGGCATAACCGGGCTGCTGGGAGAGCGGCCTATCATCTATGAGGTTCTCAACCCCGAACAGGATCACGGTGAAGCGCAATCCGTCTTTGTTGAAGTCGAGTTGAAGAATGGTCTCGGTTTCTACTCCGGTCAGTTGAGTCAGTTTGCGATCGTGAAAGACGACGAACCGCACAAGCCAATTTATTTGATTGACGTTTGGTTCAAGAAAGTTCGCGGCGATGAATACGAATCGATAGAGACGGATGGCGTCATGATCGATCTGGCAGAAGCGGCAACTTTGCTGGTCAAGAAGGTGGATGCGAAGGCGGATGCTTCGGCTGCTGAAGCTCAGTCGTCCCCAACTCAAGAGCAGATTGCAGAGCTGGCACACAAATTCTGGGTAGATGCAGGCTGCAAGGACGGGACCGCTAACGAGGATTGGCTGCGCGCCGAGCAGCAATTGAGGCAACAATAGGCAGGGCCACCGTGGCGGTGCAGTGCAGCAGCCGCTCCGGCGGGATCTGGGGAGCGTTGGGGTCCGTCTGCTGCAGGAGACCGTCCAGCGCCCCGTTGCCCGACCCACATGCTCACCCCAGAACGTCCGCCGATCCTGTGATACTGTGCGAAGGTGAGACGGCCACTGCGGCCGCTCCCCACAGGCATGACGGACCAACCACGTGACAGCCCGGAGGATCAGGAGACCGCGCAGCGCCGGCTGACGCCGGAGCAGGCCGACAGGCTCCCGCGCGTGCATCGTCTGCTGCTGGGCCACTACGGCGAGCCCAAGCCGCGGACGATCCGGGACCCGCTCACGCAGCTCATTACCTCCCTGCTGGGCTCGCGCGCGCCGGCCGCGGCGGCGCAACAGGCGATGCGCGAGCTGGAGCGCGACTTCCGCGCCGGCGCCGGCAACTGGGAGCCGGTGCGCGACGCGCCCATCGCCGAGATCGAGCGGGCCATCGCCGCTGTCACCTTTCCGGAGCAAAAGGCCCTGCGCCTGAAGGCTCTGCTGGAAGAGATTACCGCCCGCGTCGGATCTCTCACGCTGGAGTTCCTGGCCCGCTACCGCACGGAGAAGATCAGGGCATGGCTGGAGCAGTTCGAGGGGGTGGGGCGGCAGATCTCCGCCGAGGTGGTTTGCTTCTCCACGCTGCGCCGCCGCGCTCTGCCGATCGACGCCAGCCATCTGCGCGTCGCGCAGCGGCTGTGTCTGACTCCCCGCGCCGACGCAGCCACCACCGAAGAGCGGCTGCTGCGCCTGGTTCCGGAGACCTGGGACGCGGCCAGGATGGAGGAGCATCACCGCCTGGTGCAGCTCCACGCCCAGACGCTGTGCCGCTTCAACGATCCAGGGTGCGAAAAGTGTCCCCTGCTGGCCGTCTGCCCCAGCGGAGAGCGCAGGCTGGGTGAGCTGCGCCTGACCGGCGACTGATCTGGAGCCGTTAAGGACGCAGGCCGTCTCCCGGGCTCTACTCTCGGGCTCTAACCCTGGTTTCTGCTTCTGGCCGCTGCACGGTTTGGCTCTACACTGGATAACGATGGATCTCCCCACGCTCAGCAACCACTTCAGCATTCCCGGCATTCTCAGCTTCTCCCAAACTGAACACGGCCTGCTCCGAGCCTCCATCACCACCCCGGCTTGCTGCGCCGAGCTTTATCTTCACGGAGCGCACCTGACGCAGTGGCAGCCCAAGGGCTCGAGGCCTGTCCTCTTCCTCTCCGAGCGCTCCCTGTTTGAGAGCGGCAAAGCCATTCGTGGCGGCGTACCCATCATCTTCCCGTGGTTCGGCAACCGCACCCCGACGGCCTGGAGCCGGCGCAGCGATGGCCCCTCGCACGGCTTTGCCCGCACTGCGGAGTGGACCCTGGCGTTTGCCGCTCTGGCCGGGGACGAGGTCCATCTGACCCTGACGCTGGACCCTTCGGAGACCAGCCGGTCGCTGGGTTACGACCAGTTCCAACTGGTTTACCAGCTCACCCTGGGGGCGGAGCTGCGGCTACGTCTGACGGTCCGCAACCTGGGCTCGGAGCCGCTGCGGTTCGAAGATGCGCTGCATACCTACTTCGCCGTCGGCGACGCCAGGGAGATCGCGATCCACGGGCTGGCCGGAACCCGCTACCTGGACAAGACCGATCACTTCAAACTAAAGGTGCAAGACGAGCCGGTGCTCCGGCTGAGCGGTGAGACCGACCGCCCCTATCTGGATACGGCCGCCGCGGTTGACCTGGAGGATCCCGTGTATGGGCGCCGCATCCACGTGGAGAAGTCTGACTCCAGGACCACGGTGATCTGGAATCCGTGGAGCGCCCTGACAGCCAAACTGCCGGACATGACCACGGAGGGATGGGTTTCCATGGTCTGCATCGAGACCGCGAATGTAGCCACCGACGCCATCACGCTGGGCCCCGGAGAGCAACACACCACCGAGGCGCGCATCGCCGAGCGGTCACACGCAACCCGGCAGCCATGTTGATCCTGGCCTCCGCCTCTCCCCGCCGGCGCAGCCTTCTGGCCCAGGCCGGAGTACGCTGCGAGGTGATTCCCGCCGAGATCGATGAGACGCAGCGCCCGGGCGAGACGCCCATCGCCTACGTCGAGCGCCTGGCTCTGGAGAAGGCGCGGGCCATCCACGCGCTGCATCCGGAGGCGGCCGTGCTGGGCGCGGACACCACGGTTGCGATGAGCGCCCCGCCGGGCAGCCACGGAGAAGAGATCATCCTCAGCAAGCCCGCCGACCTGGCCGAGGCGGAGCGCATGCTGCTTGCGTTATCCGACAGGGTGCATGAGGTCCACACCGGGATTGCCCTGGCGCTACCCGGTCCGGCCGCCGCGCAGCGCACGCATGTGGAGACCACTCGAGTCTTCTTCGGCCCGATTCCGGCCGAAGAGCTGGCCTGCTATCTCTCCACCGGCGATTCGCTGGACAAGGCCGGCGCCTACGGCATCCAGGGTTATGCCGCGCGCTGGATCACCCGCATTGAGGGCGACTTCTTCAATGTGATGGGACTGCCCCTCGCCGCCACGGTGCGCCTGCTGCGCCAGACCCACAGTCTCTAAATCTGGGCCAGAACCCCGGCCAGCAAAGCGGTGCGCTGCACCAGGTGCTGGGTGAGCACATGCTCCTGAGCGGCGTGCGCTCCGGCTCCCACGGCGCCCATACCGTCCAGCGTGGGCACGCCCATGGCGGCGGTGAAGTTTCCGTCCGAGCCGCCTCCGGTGGCGGTCTCCTCCAGATCCAGGCCGAGCTGAGCCGCGAGCTTCCTGGCCAGACGAAACAGCCTTACCGTTCCCTGCGTGCGCTCCATGGGCGGGCGGTTGATGCCGCCGGTGACGGCGAGCCGGCAGGCCGGGTCGGTCACCTTCAACGCGGCGAAGCTTCTTTCCACCCGTTCCGCATCCCTGGCCTTGCGAATGCGCACATCCACCTCCGCAACGCACTCGGCAGGCACCACGTTGGAGCGGGTTCCGCCGGAGATGACCCCCACGTTGACCGTGATCCCCCGGGCCAGATCGGTAAACCCGGAGACCGTCTCCACCAAGCGGGCCATCTCGCGCACCGCCGAGTGTCCAGCTTCAAAGTCGACCCCGGCATGGGCGCCGACGCCATCCACGCGGAGAGTATAGGCGCCGACACCCTTGCGCGCGGTCTTGTAGGCCAGTCCCTGAGCCGGCTCCAGAACCAGCGCGGCCACGCAGTCGGCCGCCAGAGACTCGGTGAAGGTCCGAGAGACGGGACTGCCGACCTCTTCGTCGCTCACCAGCAGCAGGGTCGCAAGCCTCAGGGCGCCCAGCCGCTGCAGCGCCGCAAAGGCCTCCAGCGCCATCACCACGCCGGCCTTCATGTCCAGGACGCCGGGACCGGACAGCTTCCCGTTCGCCTCCTTCCAGGGCATCTTGTGCAGCGTTCCCAGGGGCCACACGGTGTCCAGGTGTCCCAGCAGGAGAACCCGGCCGTGGCGGCTTGGCCGGCTGCTCGTCTGGTTGCTCATTCGGTTGAGTTCCGGACCAAAGCGTATCTCCAACACGTCGCCGTACTCGCGCTGGCGGTGCCGCCGGACCCTGGCGCCCTGCGCCTCCGCCCAACCCTGCACCAGTCTGCCGGCGCGGTCCACGGCTTCCTTGTCGTCGCTGGGCGACTCGGTTTCCACCAGCTCCCGCACTCGGTCCTTCAACCGCTCCTCGCCGGCTGCCACCAACTGTTCCAGATCGGTCATGCGCATGCCACTACCCTATACCACCGCAACAAGATCGCCGCCAAGTGAAAACTCTGCGGTGTCATACCCCAATAGAAATGTCCCCATCTTCTCCTCGATAGAAATGTCCCCTTGGCTGATGTTCAGGATGCGGACGGCAGGGTGAGGCGGGACACCGCAGCGTGAAGGGGACGGGCAATAGAACGGAGTGTGGTAAATTTGCCACACTCGACTGCGCCCGGCCTGGATGTAGGCTGGAGGGAGCGCGTGAGGAGAGTTCCCTGTCCCGTTGTCCTCAATTCGAGCAGACGATCGATGAAGCGGTTGCTTTTCAAGGGGTTGGTCTGCACTCCGGGGCTGCGGTCGCGATGCGGCTGATCCCCGCTCCGGCTGGATCCGGGGTGGTCTTCCGGCGGTCGGATCTGGACAACTTCGAGATACCTGCCATAGGGCGGAACGTGGCGCGTGTCTCTTATGCCACCTCCCTGATGCGGCAAGGGGTGCTGATCCAGACCACCGAGCACCTGCTCTCAGCGTTGATCGGGCTGGGCGTGGACAACCTGATTGTGGAGATTGACAACCTGGAGGTTCCGATTCTGGACGGCAGCGCTCTGCCTTATGTGACGGCCATCCGGGCAGCCGGGTTGAAGCGCCAGCGCCGCAAGCGCGAGTACCTCCGGATTCTGAAGCCGATCGAGGTGCGGGAGGGCTCGGGAGCCGGCGAAAAGTTCATCGCCGTGTATCCGGGCGACGGCTACTCGATTCAATACGCGATCGACTTTCCCGAGCCCATCGGCCGCGACATCTTCAGCGGCGATCTGGAGGCCGGCGATTACGCCAACCTGATCGCGCCGGCACGCACGTTCGGCTTCAAGGAGGACGAGGCAATGCTACGCGACATGGGTCTGATTCGCGGCGTCTCGGATGATTCCGCGATCATCGTGACCCGGACCACAGCGGCCCGGCCCGGGGCGGTGCTCAACGGTCCGCTGCGCTTCCGCGACGAGTTTGTCCGCCATAAGGTGCTGGACCTGATCGGCGATCTGGCCCTGGCGGGCCGCCGCATCTGGGGACGCGTGGTGGCCGAGCGAGCCGGCCATGCCATGCACACCGCGCTGGTGCAGAAGCTGCTCCGCGACCGCTCCGCTTGGGAGCTGGTCCACCGTTATGAGAGCGAAGAGGGCCTGCAGCCGGAACTCTCGACGCAAGCCCAGATCTCCTCGGCGGCGCAGGCGATGCAACAAGTCTAGATCCTACCTTTCGCACAGGCGGCAGGGGCTGGTGAGACTCTGGTCTCTCCTCTCCTGAGCGCGGCGCGGCGGTCTATCCTCTTCGTGTGTTTTCTCGGGTGCTGTTTATGATGGCCGCCATCGCGCTGGGTTCGAATCTTCCCTCGTCACTTGGACCGCCGCCGGCGAATCTTCGCGAGGCGCTGCGGCGCCTGGGCCGGATCGGTCGCGTCACCGCCGTCTCCAGCTTCCACACGACGGACCCGGTTGGCTATGCGGATCAGCCGCGGTTTCTCAACGCCGCGGCGTTGCTGGAGACGCCGCTGGCGCCGCTGGAGCTGCTGCACGCCCTGCTGAAGATTGAAGCGGCGATGGGCCGGGACCGCTCGGCCGCCAGCGGGCTTCCTCCCAAGGGACCGCGGGTCATCGACCTGGATCTGCTGCTGTGCCGCGGCGAGGACGGCAGGCCGGAGGTCCACTGCTCGGCCGGGCTCACCCTTCCCCACCCAGAGCTACACCAACGCCGCTTCGTTCTGGCTCCGCTGTGTGAGATCGCCCCGGACCTGGAACACCCCGTCCTGCGCCGCTCGGTGTCCGAGATGCTGGCTGAGCTTGCTCAACAAGAGAGCCACGCAGGCCGGTAGGCGCGGAGCGAGGGATGGCGCCGCGAACAGCGAGGGGTCAGGGGCGAGCTTGTCCGCGGAGCGGCAAAGCGGGTTGGCCTTGGCGGATCAGAAGGGGATGCGGACGGTGATAATGGTGGCGTGGTTGTAAGGGTTGAAGTGCGTCATGGCGATCTGCTCGCCGGCCCCGAAGGTGAGGCCCAGACGCCCCTGGGTCCCGGCCCAGTTGTGGCCCAGAGGGATGCGCCCGATGAGCAGGCCGGGGGTGATGTAGGAGGCGATCTTTCCATCGTTGGCGCCTCCCATATAGAAGTTGTCATTGGACTCCAGCTCCGGCCAGAAGAAGCGTCCCAAGCCGTGCCGGGCTCCGCTGTCGCTGCCGTGATACTGGATGAGGCTGTTCCAGATGACGGTATGGCCCAGGCCGGCGGCGTTGCTGACCGGCAGGGTTCCGCCGGCGGTGGTCTCCACATCCCAGCGTCCAAAGCCCTTGCCCATGGCCAGGGTGGGCGTGACCACCGCGCAGCAGCTTCCATTGCCGCTCTTTCCCGTGGGCACGCTGCCCAGCAGAAAGAGGGTCACGATGCCGTCGCCTTGCTGCTCATTGCGGGAGAAGAGACGCTCCTTCATCATGAAGGAGACGTCGCCAAACCCATCCGGCTCTCCGTTGGCGTGGTCGAAGAAGGGCGGAAGATTGATCAGGAGCTCGGTATGCTTCTCAGGGATAAACTCCAACCCCTTGCCGTTGTCGTAAGTCCAGATAGGGCGTCCAGCCGGGTTGTAATCATGCACAAAGTCGGTGCGAAACTCTTGCTCAAGACGGGGCGTGACCAGGACCAGGGGCGTGATCCAGTGCGGCTGCTGGTTCTGCGTGGCCGTCGCCCGAGCCTCATAGCGCCCCCACCAGGAGTTGTCCACAGCGGCGGCCGGCTGTTGCGCCCGAGCCAAAGGAGCGCCCACCATCAGAGCCGCGCCGAGCAGCCAAGTTCCTGCAAACCGGAAGAAAGCACGCCGTTCACCTACCCGGTACGCAGGAAACCGAGTTCGTTTGGAGCTTGAGAGGAGATTCATTTCTATACGATTTTACATGACGGTTTTTAGAGTCGTGGTTTTTCCAAGGCAATTTTCAGCTTTTCAGAGTGCTTTTTCGCCCCGGAGGAGATCCTTATGCCCTACGCCGATGTACTGCTCAAACCCAGCCAGGCCGCGACCGCGCTGGGCGTCAGCTACCCCACCCTGAAGCAGTGGATTTTGAGTGGGAAGCTCAAGACGGTGAAGACCCCCGGCGGTCATCACCGCATCCCGGAGAGCGGCTTGCAGCCGCTGCTCAAGGCCGGACCCAGCCCGGAGCGCCGGCAGTCCCGCGAGCGCTTTCGCAACGTCAGCGGACGCAATCAACTGGTCGGCGTCATCGATGAGGTGAAGATCAGCGGCCTGCTGGCGCAGGTGAAGCTGAAGATCGGCGACCAGCGGATCACCTCGATCATCACCGCGGACGCGGCGCGCGAGATGCAGCTCCGCAAGGGCCAGACGGCCGGCGCATTGATCAAGTCCACCGAGGTGATGATCGTGCGGGTGTAGCGGCAGCCAGGCGCGCCGGGACAACGGCAGAATGGCTCCAGCCGCGCCGCATGATCAGCGCAAGGTCACCACGGTATCGTGCCCGCTTCCCGAGAGATAGTCGACGGTTCTGCCGTCCATGGTCACCAAGGCCCGCTCGTCGGGGGCGAGCAGCCTGGGCCAGTGGGCATCGACGAGGCAGGCCACGTAGGCGATGCAGTGCATCTCCGCCGGCGTGCCCACGCGGCTGCCATGCTGAATCAACTCCACGAACATGGGCGGATGGTAGTTCTCCAGCAGCACGTCGCCGGTGTAGCTGATGAGCACCTGGGTTCCGGGCTGCTTGACCCCATCGCGTGTGACCGAGGCCAGGGGATCGCGGACATAGATCCTCTGCCGGTGCCAAATCACAAACGCCAAGGCTGCCAGAACCAGCAGCACTCTCCATCCTCTCAACGTCACAACGTCCTCCTCGGCAGCTCAAGCCGGACTGCGAGCCGGTTCAGCTCTTCTTCTCTTCGTGGTACTCCTGCTCGGAGTTGATCTCCCAGATGGCTTGCTTGTCGACATAGCCGGTGGCGATTCCATCCACCACCGCCATGGCGGTCAGCATGGAGTGGTCCTGGTTGTTGTACTTGTGCATCCCGTTGCGGCCCACCAGAAAGAGGTTTTCAAAGCGGTCGATCCACTGGCGCAGCTCGGCGAAGCGGTCATAGGTTCCAAAGTACGCCGGATAAGTCTTGGGCACGCGCACCACGTGGGCATCCAGCACCTGGCCGGCGCTGAGGATGCCGATCTTTTCCAGCTCGCCGGCGGCAAAGTGCTTCAACTCCTCATCCGGCATGCTCCAGAGCGGATCGGTCTCATAGCAGAAGTACTCCAGCCCGATCCAGACCTTGCTGGGGTCGGAGACCATGTAGGGGCTCCAGTTGTTGAAGATCTGCAGCCGCCCGAGCAGGACATCCGGCTCCTGGATGTAGATCCAGGTGTCCTTGATCAGGGATTTGTCGGGCTCGGTCACGTCCAGCCGGTTGGCCAGCAGGCCCACGGTGATGAAGTCCCGATACTCGAGGCCCTCGCTCACCTGCCGCACGTTGGCGGGAACCTCCACCTGCAAGGCCCGCACCAGATCACGGATGGGCATGGTGGAGAGGAAGGAATCGCCGGCAAACCGGCGCCGTTCTCCGGCGACGTTCACGGCCTCGACGGCGGCGACGCTGGTTCCTTCCACCTCCACGCCCACCACCTTCCAGCCCATGTGGATCTCTCCGCCCATCGCGGTGATCTTGTCGGCGACGTGCTCCCAGAGCTGCCCGGGGCCGAACTTGGGATACAGAAAACGCTCGATGAGCGAGGTATCAGTACCCTTCTGGGCGATGTCCTGCGCCTGGCCAGAGTTCCCGGCCTGGCTTTGGGATGTATCGCCTTTTTCGGATAAACCACCCATTTGGGATGTACCGCCCGTTTGGAAAAAAAAGTGCTTACGCAGAAAGTGCTTGAGCGCGGTAGTGAGGCTCAAGCCTTTGATTCTCTGCGCCCCCCACTCGGCGGAGATGGTATGGCACGGGGTTCCCCAGACCTTCTCGGTATAGCTCTTGAAGAACGTGAGGTAGAGTTCGCGGCCGAAGCGGTTGATGAGGAAGTCCTCCAGGCTTTTCTCCTGCCGGATGGGCCGCAGGCGGCTCATCACGTAGCTGACGCCGATCCGGGCCATGCGCAGCGGGCCCAGGTTGGCGAGCGTGGTTCCATTGAGCTTGATGGGGTAGTCGAAGAACTTGCGCAGGTAGTAGATCCGGCTCTTGCGCGGTCGCACCAGCATCACCAGGTCGTCGCTCTCCGGGGCGGTCGGGGCGACGACGGTTACGGTAGGCACATGCTCGGCGAGCTCCTCGGCGCTGAGTTCCTCGGCGCCGGCCTTCGCGGCCCTGGCTGTCTTGGGCTCAAGCGGCCCCATGCCGCGCAAGGGGGGTTCTTCTTCCACGGCTACGGGAACGGCCACCGTCTTGAGCTGCCCCTGGTAGCTGATCTCCAGCGGCTCCCGGAGTTCTTCGACGGGCATCAGGTCCATCCACCACCGCATCACGCGGTCGCTCTTGGAGAAGAAGCGGTGGCCGCCGATGTCCATGCGGTTGCCCTTGTAGCGGATGGTGCGGGAGATGCCGCCGATCTCCTCGGAGGCCTCCAGCACGATGGGCTGCACGCCGGTGCGGCGAAGGAACTCCAGCGCCGCGGTCAAACCCGCCGGCCCGGCTCCAATGATGATGGCTTTTTTCATGCAGTTATTCCGTGCTCCGGGCAGTCTTTATCGCCCCTGTCTCTCTCTATTCTCCAACACTACAGCCAAGTCCGGCTTCGGCCCATGTCTCGCTTACCGTGCTGCGAAATCCTGGCGTCGCCCCGGAGGATCGCCTGCTGGACGAGCATCGCCGCCGCGGGCGGGATTCGCTTGCGGCACGAAGAGCCGTTAAGGGCCTTCATACCGGACCGTCCGCGGAGCGGTCGGGAAAGCGAACGACATAGAACGTTCCAGAAGGGCCGATCCAGGAGTGATAGGGGACGGGAGCGAAGTTGGCGCCAGGAATCGGATCGGGATGCAGAGAGATGGTGTAATGCGGCACGACATGAGGATACATGTCGCAGTAGAACCACGGACAGTGGGCCAGGCCATAATGAGTCGGCTTCGGCAGTGTCACGCCGGGTGGCACGTTCATGCCTGGGCCGACGATGTGATCACTGAACTGCAGTTCGGTCCATCCGTCGTAGTCCCAGCCGCCGCTGACTGCCGTGGCTGGAACTCCGCTGGCAAGCACCTCGTCGATGGCCGCGATGCGAGCGCGATTATAGGCAAAATCGTCATGCAGCACCGCGGAGGCATAGAGGCCCAAACCGACGGCCAGAATCAGCGCCGCCAAAGGCAGACGCGGGGAGAAATACTTCTGCCAGTAACGCAGAAGAAAGATGAGAAAGACGAAGAGAAGTGGAATCACATAGCGGTCCCAAAAGCTTCCGAATCCCGCCCTGGGTAGGAGAAGAGATGTATACGAGATTGCGAACGGGAGCAACAGGACGGCCAGCGTCCGGTCAGAGATCGAACACGGGGAATCGGCTGGATCCTGACGCGCGTTTTTGCGGGTGAGAACAGAGGCGAGTAGTGCAAGGATGCTGAGGAGAACAGCCAGCGTCAAGCCCGCGCGAGTGAGCCTGAGATCCGAGAAGGGCGCCACGCCGGGAAGATACGGAGCGAACCAGGAAGCGATCTGATGCCGGCCCCACAGCCACACTGCGCTGACCAGAAAAAGGCCGCCGACGGCGTAGACCGCCTTGGGAAACGATCTGCGCCGGAGCACGGGCAGAAACATCAGCATCACCGGCAGGAGCAAGAGCACGGCCTCGAAACCGGTTCGCAATATGTGCTCGACGAGACGGCGCAGAACATGCCAGCCGATGCGATGAGGAAGGAGAGACTCAGACACGGCGTAAGGTTGACGTTCAAACCAATGAAGGATGGCAAAGACCAGCGCCGAGCCGAGAACCCATAGGCCCGAGCCGGGGATGAAGACCCGCCGGTCTTTGCGCAGCAGCCAAAGGGCGGACGGAACCATGACCAGAACGCCCAGCCAGCCGACCTGACGCGCGCTTCCCAAGACCACATTGGAGAGAGCGGCGACGGCGACCCACGCCAGGGCACGGTTCGGCGTCTTCGCCTCAAGAGCGCGCAGACAGGCATAACAGCAGGAGACGATGGCGAAGAGGCCCGGCATGTCCGACAGGAAGGTGACTTCAAGGGGCATACAGAGAGGCGAGAGCATCAGGGTGAGCGTACCGATGCTCGCGTTCCATTCATGGATGCCCGCGCGGACAAAGGTTCGTTGGCAGAGAAATGCCGTAGCCACGGAGACTGACATGACGCTCGCACGGGTTACGGTGAAAGAGAAGCCGAAGAACTTGATGAAGATCGCCGCGAGGTAGAGTTGCCATCCGAGAATGGGCGCCGACCAGCCGTTGTACTGGATGTGCCCCGTCTGGGCGAGCACTTGCGCGGTGCGTACAAAGGAAAAATCGTCAGAAAGACCCAGCTCCGCATAGGGATGAGCCAGCAAGATCGCTCCGAGCAACGCCAGCGGACAGGCCACCCCCCAGATCGGCGCCCCCAGGACTCGAAGGAAGCGGTGCTGGTCGTTGGCTACGGCGATATCGCTGGTTGGCAATGGGTTCATAGAGCTTTGGGAGACCAGTGGAGACTCTTTCTGAGGGAGTGAACGCCAGCCAGGAGGCATCGGGTCTCCAGATAGTATTGCATCCGCCGGCCTGGACCCTGCGACGACCGCCGAAGAGGGGGAACAGTGGCCTGGGCGCGGCCGAGGAAGGCGCGGGACGGGTGCGCGGCGCTTGAGGGTGGCGGCGCAGAGCCCTCCTTGGCGCTTCACCCGCACGCTATACTCATCCCATCAGTAGCCAGCGTCGTTGCACCCCGGGAGCACCCTGCCGATGTCTCAGAGCGAGCGCACCAGCGTACCGGTTGGAGAGCGGCTCCGCGCCCACCTCGCCATCACCCGGCTGGATCACTCGATCAAGAACCTCTTCGTGCTGCCCGGCGTCATCGTCCCTTTGAGCGTCGACCCGGCGCTATTCAACTTTGGTCTGATTCGCAAGCTGGTTCTGGCCTTTGTCTCCATCACTCTGGTCGCCTGCAGCAACTACGTGATCAACGAGGTGCTGGACGCTCCCTTCGACCGCCTGCATCCGATCAAGAAGAACCGGCCGGCGGCGCGCGGCCTGGTGAGCACGCCTCTGGCGTATGTTCAATGGCTGGTGATGATGGCCGGTGGCATGGCGATTGCGGTTGCGCTCTCCAGGCTCTTTGCGCTGGCGGCGCTGATGCTGTGGATCATGGGCTGCCTGTACAACTTTCCGCCGATCCGCACCAAGGATCTTCCCTACCTGGACGTGCTCACAGAGTCGATCAACAACCCGCTGCGCATGCTGCTGGGCTGGTACGCGGTGACCAGTGCGCTGATTCCGCCGGTCTCGCTGCTTGTGGCCTACTGGATGATCGGCTGCTACTTCATGGCGCTGAAGCGTTTCAGCGAACTCCGCGAGCTGCAGCAGACCGGCGACCATGGCGTGGCCGGCGCCTATCGCGCCTCCTTCCGGCGCTACACGCCGGAGTCGCTGCTGGTCTCGGTGGTCTTCTACGCCTCGACGGCGATGCTGTTTCTGGGCGCCTTCATCATTCGCTACCGGATTGAGCTGATCCTGAGCTTTCCCCTGGTGGCGCTGACGATGGCCATCTACCTCCGGCTCGCCTTCCAGCCGGAGAGCGCGGTGCAGAACCCGGAGAAGCTGTATCGCGAGCCGCTGCTGATGGCCTCGTTTTCTGCGACGGTGCTGGTGATGGGCATTCTGCTCTTCCTGCGCATTCCGCGCCTGGAGCAGTTCTTCCTGCCGACTCTGCCGACCACACCGGCGCACATGATCTCGCGAGGATCCGCTCTGACCAGAGGGCTCGGACGGACGGAGCCTGCATGAGGCCATCGACTTCCCCGACGGCCGCTGGTTCCCGAATGACCGCTGGCTCCTGGCTTCTGCCGGCGCTCTTTCTGCTGCTCAGCGCCACGCTGTCGCTGCTGTGGTCGCACGTCCGGCTGCTGTGGAACGATGAGTTCCTTTCGTTCTACTCCGACGGCGTGGCCAGCCTCAAGCAGGTGGTGCTGGTCCAACTCCACTACCCCATCTCGCTGGACCCGCCGACGTACCATCTGCTCTCTCACCTGTGCATGGACGTGCTGGGGCGCAACGCAATAGCTCTGCGCCTGCCCGCGCTGTGCGGATTCCTGCTCTTCCAGCTCTGCCTCTTCTTCTTTGTTCGCCAGAT
>JAKAQS010000263.1 GCA_021819585.1 Acidobacteriota bacterium | reverse complement strand
CCCTCCGCGCTCCAGCTTTATGACAAGGCCATTGTGCTGGCGCAGAAGACCACCGACCGTCTTCTCCAGCAGCAGGCGTGGATCGGCAAGTCGCGCTTCTTTGTCTACGATTTGGGCGACTACACGCAGGGGCTGGCCTGCGCGCTGCGCGCCACCGGCCTGATCGCCGGCTCTGACCTGACAACGCCCGGCGCGGCGATGGCGATTGCCGCTCACGCCTGGAAGAATCTCTCTTCCACAGAGTCCTTCCTGGCGCACTACGCCCAGGGCATCGCCGCCGGCAACCGCTCGCTGGCGCTCTATCAACGCCTGGGAGATCTGTACTGGCAAGGAATCCTCGAAGGCAATCTCGCCAACGCCTATCTGGAGATGGGTGACACCACGCACGCTCAGGCAGCGTCGCAGCAGGCCCTGGCGATTGCGCAGAAGCTTCAGGACTTCAACGGCATCGCCTTTACCATGACGACGCTTGCCGGCATCCATGCCATGCGCGGCGAGTATCAGGCGGCGATCGACGCCAACCGTGCGGCCATCGCCGCTCTCGCCAAAGCCCCCGACGCCGACGATATCGGACAGATCTGGCTGAACCAGGCAGAGATCTATGGGGATCTCGGCGATGCCGAGCACCAGCGAGCCGCCATCCGGACAGGGCTGGCCCTGCTGCGCCAGGCGCATGACGCAGCCAACACCAGCAGCGGGCTCTCCTCCCTTGCCATCCTCGACATCCGGCAGCATCGCCTGGCCCAGGCGGAGCGCCATCTGGATGAGTCCCTCTCCCTGGCGCGATCCAGGCAACTCAATCGCGAGCTCTGTATGGCGGAGCTTGGCGAAGCCGAGCTGCTGGCCGCGCGGGGCCGCGGCGCAGCCGCGCTGGCGGAGCTTAAGCAAGCCATTGCCCTGGCCGAAGTCAGCAAAGAAGCGGAGACCCATGCGCTGCTGCTCGAGTCCGAGGGCGATCTGCTGGCGCGGACCAGACAGCAGACGCAGGCTCTGGCTGCCTACCGCCAGGCCGAATCGGGGTGGTCGTCGATGTTCGACACTGAAGATGCGTCTCTGACGCTGGCCGACATCGCCCGGGTGGAACTCCGCCAGGGCCGGAATGCGGCCGCGCTCAGCGACATCCTGCAGGCGCTCGACGGCTTCGAGACCGCGCGCAGGCACATCGGCAGCGCCGATCTCAGCCAGAGTTTCTACGCCGCCCGCCACGATTCGTTTGATCTTGCCATCCGCATGCTCATGAGTCCCTCGCCCACCGGCGAGAACAGCGGCGGGAACCCGGCGCGAGCCTGGAAGATCGCCGAACGCGCGCGCGCCCAGACACTGATGGATGCGATTCGCAGCTCCACTCGGCTCTCGGCTCAGCCGCTGCCCGCCGAGGCGATGGAGAAGAGGGCAGCCATCGAGCAAGCCGTTGCGCAGGCCGAGAAGGACGTCTTTCGCCTCGGCGCGCAGGCTCGAACACTGAACGATCCGTCCTTGCGGCAGGCTGAGGTTCGCCTTCGTTCCCTGGTCTTTGAAAGCGATCAGATCGCCGCCGCCGGTCGCGAAGGAGCATCGTTCAACCCGGGCGATCTGCGCCCCCCTTCGCCTGCCGCGATCGAGCACGATCTCCTCGACGGCCATACGGCGCTGCTGGAGTACTGGGTCGGCCGGCATGGCATCTTTCGCTGGACGTTTACCTCCTCCGGGCTGACAGCCTGCCGACTGCCCAACTCCGCGGACCTGCTCCGCCAGATGGATGCGTTCAAGCGCCTGCTTCTGGCGCGTGAAGACCATCCCGCCGGCGAAGACCTTGCCGGACGCGAGGCGCGGATTGCGCAGGCGGACCGTGAAGCCGCGCGGGTGGCGCAGCGCCTCGGCCAGGCCCTGCTTTCACCGCCGGCTGCATCCATTCATCGTCTGATCCTGGTTCCCGACGGCCCGCTCGACTCTCTTCCCTTTGCCGCCCTGCGTAACCGCAAGGGACGCTGGCTCATCCAACGCTATGAGCTGGACGTCGAGCCTTCCGCAGCCATCGCGCTGGCTCTTCATCAGCGTCCTGCCAACGCCCGCGCCACGCAAATTGCCGTCTTTGCCGACCCGGTCTACAGTCACGACGACCCTCGCTTCCCGGCTCCCTCCGCGGCTCATGCGGTTGCCTTCAAGCCTGCGGAAGGCGCTCCTCTCCTGCGGGCCGCGGATAGTTTCGATGCCGCCGATCTGCCTCGGCTCCCGGGCTCGGAGAAAGAGGCTCAGGCCATCCTGCGCATCGCCGGGCCGGACCGCGTGCGCCTTTACCTCGGCTTTCAGGCGACGCCCCAGCGGGTCATGCAGTCCTCGTGGAGCCGCTTCGCCATTCTGCACTTCGCCACCCATGCCATTGTCAACCTCAGCCAGCCGGAGCTCTCCGGCATCGTTCTCTCCACGGTGAACCGCCAGGGAAGGCCGGAAGACGGCATTCTCTGGCTGCATGATATTTATCGCACCCCCTTTCCCGTGCCTCTGGTCATCATCGACGGCTGCCGCACCGCCGCAGGCAGGAACATCCCCGGCGAAGGCATCACCGGCTTCGCTCAGGCGTTTCTCGCCTCCGGCGCATCGGGCGTGCTGGGCAGCCTGTGGGATGTCGATGACCGGGCGGCCGGCCGGCTGGTTCCCATCCTTTATCATGGACTGATCGATCGGAAGTTGAGCGTGCCGGCCGCGCTGCGGGCTGCGCAACTCAAGCTGATGGCTGACCCGGCTCTGCACGCTCCTTATGCATGGGCTGGATTCGTGTTCGAAGGCAACGGACGGTGGCAGGGAAACTTCCAGCAGCAGTGAAAGTTCGCAAGCGCTCTCATGGCATACGATCTCGACTCGACGTCATTCCAGGCTCTCCTGAGCGCGTTGCGGCCAAGAGGTAGTGACTCTGCGGGCGCCTACGAGCAACTTCGCGTGGCGCTGATCCGGTTCTTCCGCTGGAACAACTGCGGGCCGGCCGAGGAGCTTGCCGATCTGGCAATCGATCGCCTTGCAGGCAAGCTGCGTGAAGATGCCCGCATGATCGCCGACCCGGCGCGATTTGCGCTGGGCATCGCCCGCCTGGTCGCTCAGGAGCATCGCATTCGCCAGGTCCGGCAATCCAGGGCTCTTTCCGAGTACGCGTCCGCAAACCATGACTCGCCAGAGGAGGAGAATGAGCAAAGGTTGGCGGCTTTGGAAGACTGCCTCAGCCTGCTTGCTCCGTCCAATCGTTACATCCTGGAGCGCTACTACACGGGCGATGCCGGCGAACGCATTCGCAACCGGCGGCAGCTTGCCGCCGAACTGGGCCTGGACCGAAACGCCCTGCGCAATCGCGCGCTCCGTCTGCGCCGGCAACTGGAAGACTGCATCGATAAACGGCTTCATGACAAAAATCCGCGTGATAGATCCGCGCAAAACAACACTATAAGTTGAGAAGTCAAGATGGACCCTCAGAACAAGCTTCGCGAGCTCTTGCTCGACTACAAACTCGGCCGGATGAAGCAAAAGCATCGAGACCGCTTCGACGAGCGCATCTTCAAAGATCCGGAGTTTTCCGAGACGCTGGAAGAGGCCGAGTTCGATCTGCTCGATGACTACCGCTCCGGCAGGCTCTCCGCCGCCATGAAAGAACGGGTCGAGAGGGCATTTTCCCCCTCGGAACTCGCCGGTCCGTCTCTCAACCCCCCGCTAAGCTCCCCGCCGCCTGCCCCCGCTTCTCGCCGCCCAGGAATCCTTCTGCCCACCTTCGCCCTGGCGTGTTCAGCCCTCATTGTCGCAGGGATTCTCTTTGTATCCCACCGCGGTCTGCGCCGGTCCCTGGCGGGCAACGCCCCAGCATCCAGCCCGACCCGCACCCTCGCCGTCCACCATCCTGCTGCCAAGCCACAGGCTGCGGCTGCAACCCTTTTACTCACCTCCGAGGTCGTCCGCGACGGCTCCGCCCTGCAACTCCGGCTGGCGCCGGCGACTCGCACCGTGCGCATTCAATGGGTTGTCCCCGCCGGGACCACTGGCTCAGCCTTCTATCTCAGCGTCGTAGCCATGCCGGACAATCCTTGCGCCACCGCCAAGTCCTCCGGCGTCTCCACCCTCGACAACCAGCAGGTGGCTGAGTTCAACCTTCCCGCCGACATCTTTCGGAGATCGGGCGATCGCTATCTGCTCTCGATCCACTCCACTCCGGCGCCTGTTCCCGCCATCCGCGAGTACCCTCTCACCGTCGTTGGCCGATAACTGAACGCATCGCTCCTCCCGGAACCGATTTACGCAGCGGCATAATCTTTCTCCGACACAAGTCCCTCCTCGAAAAGAGCGGGTGTTGGCGTGTAAGTCTATTCGGGCAGGCCAGTTTGGTACCGTATTTCCCACAAAAATATGTGCTTTCCTATCTGGTATTCGCTTCCCGGTGAGCCAATAATGGATGTTGCAGAGTGTTGTAAGGTGTTGCACCTTGATGCACTCCGCAGCAGAGGATCACACCGGCCATGCCCACCACCAAGCATCGCATCGCAGTCACGATAACCGATAGCGAATTCGTCGAGATGGCGGCTATGGCCGATAAATACGACGTGTCGCTTTCGTGGCTCGGGCGTCGGGGCATCCTCGAATTCATCGCCCGCTATCGCGTCGAACAGCTGCAACTGCCGCTACGCCGGGAAGCCCGCAGCCGCCAGTTTGGAGAGGAGGATCATGCAACGCAGTGATCTTCCGTTCGGGAGCGAATTCTCACCCTCTCAGATCGAGTTGCCCGAGCTGCTTGAGATCGTCGCGGCCAATCAGGAGGATTGGCACGCGCTTGAAGCCGCAATTCTCGGCCGCTATTTCTCATCACACGCCGAGGGGCGGCAGGGAGAGGAAGCCTCGTACAACCGGGGAAAACTCGCCAACAACTGCAAGCTCGGCCTGATCGCTTACGGCATCATCGAGCGCGCGGGAAAATTCACCGACTTCGGACGCCGCCTATACGACGTGCGCCAGGACGAGGCGACGCTGTACCGCGATCTCGCACGCCATATTCTTCTTAATCTCAGCGGGATGCTGATGGTCCAGTGCATTCAGGACATGATCTCCGCCGGTGAAGAAGTCAATTTAACGACGCTTCGAGAAGGCCTGGCCGAGCGCGGCGTTCACTATCCGCCGGGGGGCAAGCACCCGAGCATCATGCGCCTGTGGCTTGCGAAGGCCGGGGTGTTCGTCGGTTCCCGTTGGCAGATCGAAACGATACGCTTGCAGGAAGTGCTCGGAGATCGGA
>JAKAQS010000262.1 GCA_021819585.1 Acidobacteriota bacterium | reverse complement strand
CCGGGCCGATGGGCCAGAGCGCGGGCAAAGCTGATGAGCTGTTTTTGTCCGGTTGAGAGCGTTGAACCCCGTTCCAGAATGGGTTCGGAGAATCCCTGGGGCAGGCTGCGGATGAAATCCGCAACGTTGACATCCTCTGTCGCGCGCTCCACCTCCTCCTGCGTGATCCATGCGGACCCGAGGCGGATGTTCTGGGTGACGGTGCCCGCAAAGAGAACAGGGTCCTGCAAGACGACACCGAAGCGCCTGCGTAGCCGGGTCAGATCCTGCTCGCGCACATCGACGCCGTCGACCAGGACGGCGCCGCGCTGCACATCGTAGAAGCGCATCATCAGCGCGGTGATGGTGGTTTTGCCGGCGCCGGTATGGCCGACGATGGCCGCTGTCTGATTGGGCTCGATCGTGAAGCTGACGCCGCGCAGTACCCACTCGATATCAGGACACTTGCCCAAAGCTTCGGCGGAGAGGGTGCGGATACGTTCCTGCTGCTCCGCCGTCAGTGCCTGGTAAGTGAACCAAACATCATGAAACACGACCCTGCCGCTGCCGTCGCCAGGCGTGGGGCGCGCGCTGTTGGTCCTGACCTCATTCTTTGTGTCGAGCAGTTTGAAGATTCGCTCGGAGGCGGCCATGGCTGCCTGCAGGATGTTGTACTTGTCGCTGAGATCCTGAATGGGGCGGAAGAACCTCTGCCCGTACTGAATGAAGGCGATCAGGACGCCCAGGGTCACCAGAGGATGCAGAAATCCGGCGTGAGCGGCCAGGGCAGGTGTGCTCTTCAGCACATAGATCCCGCCGCGCCAGATGACCAGGGCGATGGCGATGGAACTCAGGAGCTCCACCACCGGGTAGTAGAGCGCATAGGCGAAGATGGCGTCCGTCCAGGCCTTCTTGTTTTCAAAGTTGACTGCGGAAAAGTCGTTGAACGCCCGCCGCTCGCGATTGAACAACTGCACCAGGCTCATGCCCGAGACGTATTCCTGGGTGAACGAATTGATCTTGGCTGTGGCTGCGCGCTGCCGGCGGTAGCTGTCCCGAACGTGGATGCGAAAGAGCCGCGTGGCGTAGAGGATCAGGGGAATTACGGAGAGCGCCAGAAGCGCCAGCAGCCAGCTCATCTTCACCATGATCGCCACGATGAAGCTGAGCACAAAGACATCCTCAAAGATCGCCAGCACGCCGGAGGTGAACATCTCATTCAGGGCGTCCACATCGGAGGTCAGGCGGGTCACCAGCCTTCCCACCGGGTTGCGGTCAAAGAACCCCACATGCATCTGCTGAATATGGCGAAAGATCTGGCTGCGCAGGTCAAACATGATCTTCTGCCCGGTCCATTGCATCAGATACGTCTGCACGAACTCCAAAGCGAAGATCAGCCCCAGCGAGGCCAGGTAAAGCATCGCGATCTCGCTGACGCCGCGCACAGGGTCAAGGCTGAGCCGCGCCGCCAGCCAGGAGCGCCGCCGATGCAGCGGATCAAAGTAGGTGTCCACGGCGACTTTGACGAAGTATGGCCCCAGGACATCGCTGCCCGCTTTGAGCACAATCGCGGCCGCCGAAACGGCTACCTGCAACTTATAAGGCGCGAGATACCGCGCCAGCCTCCGCATCAGGCGGCCGTCGTAGGCCTTCCCCACAATATCGTCATCGGCGATCTGGCGAGAGCTTTCCGGTTTGACCGGTGGAGGCGTCGCTGAGGTCTTATTCTGGTCGTCGGCCATTCCGTTTATTTTAGAGCCTTTCCGGAGACCCCCGAAGTCGCGGGATGCCGCGGGACGCTGCCGGGGGCGCGTGAAAGAATGGGAGAGATGAGTGTAGGGGATCTCAGCCGGACGGTTGCGGAGACCGAGCAGGCAGCGACGCTGGGCGTGTACCTCTCCGTGCCGTTCTGCCGCTCCAAGTGCAGCTTCTGCAACTTTGCCTCCGGTGTTTCCTCCGCGGAGGCGATCGAGGCCTACGTTGCCCGGCTTTGCGAAGAGATTGCATGGGCGTCGCGCAGGGCAGAGGGTCTGCGGGTCCATCTTCCCCGCTCTGTGGATACGGTCTACCTCGGCGGAGGCACGCCCAGCCTGCTGACTCCCAGGCAGATCCGGCGCATCTTCCTTGCGCTTCGGGAGACGTTCCAGATTGCCGGACATGCGGAGATCACGCTGGAGGCGGCGCCGGGCCAGATTGACGATGCGCTGCTGAACGAAGCCATGAGCCAGGGGGTGAATCGCGTCAGCCTGGGTGTGCAGTCCTTTGTCGACCGTGAGAGCGCCGCAGTGGGACGCAGCCACACCGCGAGCGGCTGCATCGCAGAGATTCATCGTCTGCAAAGAGCCGGAATCAATGACCTTGGCGTTGATCTGATCGCCGGCTTGCCGCACCAGAAAGAGGCGAGTTGGCAGCACTCGTTGCAGGTTGCCACCGGCATGGGGTTGAAGCACGTGAGCGTCTACATGCTGGAGATCGATGATGACTCTCGCCTGGGCCGGGAGGTTCTGGCCGGTGGGCGGCGGCTCCATGCGGATGCACTTCCCAGCGACGAGGCTACGGCCGCGTTCTATGAGAGCGCGTGCAAGTGGCTCCCGGCGCAGGGGTTTGCCCAGTACGAGATCTCCAACTTTGCGCCTGCGCAGCACCGTTCGCGCCACAACTGCAAGTATTGGCAGCGTGCTCCCTACATGGGGTTTGGTCTAGACGCTCACTCCATGCTGCTGCGTGGCGAGAACGCCATGAGACAAGAAGGTGCTGCCCGCGAAGGCACAGGCAGAGCCGTACGCTTTGCCAATCCTGAGGATCTGGCGGGTTACTTGAAGGGAGAGCTTTCTCCGGTCTTCCCGATGCTGACCCGCAGCGCTGAAGGCATCGTGGAGATCGGGCGACCGGAGGCCTTTGAGGAGAGCATCTTTCTTGGCCTGCGCATGACGGAGGGCGTGAACCTCCGGCAACTTCGCCGGGATTTCCCCGTGGACATGGTTGCGCCTGCCGAAGGCGCCGCCGGCGAGCTGATTCAGGATGGCTTGATGCTGGAGGAGGATGGCCGCTGGCGGCTTACGCTCCGCGGCCGTCTGTTGTCCAATGAGGTATTCACACGGCTGCTGATGGGCGTAGCTGCCTGATGCAGCAAGCCGCCGAAGAGGCCAAGGAGGAATGGAGAGTTGCCAGCCGAGTGTATTGACCTGCGCAGTGACACTGTTACCCGTCCTACTGCTGCCATGCGGGCAGCCATGGCTGCGGCCGACGTAGGAGATGACGTCTACGGCGAAGATCCGACCGTGAATCGTCTGGAGGCGCGCGCGGCTGAGATCTTTGGCCGCGAAGCGGCTCTTTTTGTTCCCACGGGGACCATGGGCAACCAGATCGCGATCCGTCTGCACACGGAACATGGCCAGGAGGTGATCTGCGAGGCTCGTTCCCACGTGCTGGACTGGGAGATGGCCATGATGTCCGCCTTCTCCGGCTGCCTGCCGCGGGCGATCCACGGCGAGCATGGCATCCTCACCTGGGAGCAGATCAGCGCTGTGATTGCGCGGCCCAGCTACTATCGCGCCTCCACCGGACTTCTTTGCCTGGAGAGCTCGCATAACATGGCCGGCGGCACGGTGACGCCGCTCTCCATCTTTGAAGAGATCTGGCAGGGCTCCAAAGAGGCCGGGCTGGCGATGCATCTGGATGGTGCGCGGATCTTCAACAGCGCTGTCGCTTTGGGCCTTCCGGTGGCTGAACTCACACGCGGCTTTGATACGGTCAACTTTTGCCTCTCCAAAGGGCTGGGTGCGCCGGTGGGTTCCATGCTGGTGGGCTCAGCCGCGGCGCTTCATCGCGCCCGCATCTTCCGCAAGGCACTGGGCGGAGGCATGCGCCAGGCCGGCGTGCTGGCCGCGGCGGGCCTCATTGCGCTGGAGCAGGGACCGTCCCGTCTGCATGAGGACCATGCCAACGCACGGCTTCTGGCCCAGGCCGTTGCAACGTGCAGGTCTGCCGCCATCGATCTGGCCACGGTGCAGACAAATATCGTTCGCTTTGAGTTGAAAGGACTGGATGCCGGCCAGGTGGTTGCGGAGCTCAAGGCGCAAGGCGTGCTGTGTAGTTCGCTGGGAAGGAAGTCGATTCGCCTGGTGACCCACGGGGACGTCAGCCGAGCCCAGTGCGAGACCGCCGCGGCGACGCTGGTGCGCGCGCTGCAGGGCTGATGATGCAGCCTTCGGTCGAGTTCTACAGCCTCCGTAAAGTCTGTGGTGGCCACGACGACAAGCCGCTCGCAAGAAGACTCGGAGATGGAACGGTCGCCTGGCCCGCGACAGATCTTGGTCTTTGAGAAAGCTGCGGCGTCCTGCGAGCCCAAATCTCTGAAAAACGAGATGTGGAGCGCCCGGAGCGATGAGGAAAAACGAGATATGAAGCACCCAGAGTGATGAAGAGAAGGCGGTTCGGACGTGTAGTGGTCAGGGTGAGGGCGCAGCAGGCCAGTGGAGCAGGCGCGGGATCAGAGGGTAGTAGAGGCCAAGCCGGATGGGCAGATCTCCGTCGGGAAGCGTGCGGCGCAGCGCAGCGTAGGCCTCCATCTGGCCTTTGTACTTTGCCGTCTCCTCGGCTTCGAAGTCTGCGTCGGAGAGGTTGCCCTGTTCGGTTGTCTTGAAGTCCACAATCCAGATGCGTTCGCTGCCGTCTGCGATGGGCTCGGCTGCGGCAAGAAAGGTGCGGTCCAAACGCAAGGCCTGGGCCTCTGGTGAGGTCAGCTTCAGGGTTTGCTCGCTGGCGGCGGAGGGGTGGGGTGAGAGGATCCACCGTCCCACGGGATCGTGCAGGGTGAGCGTGAGGGCGCGCTCGGCGCGCGCCGACTCGCGCTGGGCGAGGGTCGAGGAGAGCCCTTCGCCACGCAGACTGGCCAGCAGCGCCGGCCGCCAGGACGGGATCTCGGTGGCGAGAGCTTGCCAGGAGTCGTCTATCTTGAAATCCGCTGGGCTCTGAAGCAGGTCTGCCTTGGCTTGGAGCAGCATTGCCAGCCGCTGCAGGTAGCGATGGACGACGTTGCCAAAGGCGCGGGCGGCAAAGGAGCCCTCCGGGCGATGGAACGGGGCGGTGTGGCGCAGCTCCAATGCGGAGGGATAGAGCAGGCGGCGTTCTTCGGCGGAGCGGAACCTTGCGGAGGGATCAAAGCTCAGAGGAAGCCGCTCGATGGTTGCCGCCTGCGGTGCCGGGGCTGGATGTTCTTCGTCGCCCGGGGCGGGAGTTCCGAAGGCGGCCACCTCCAGCCCAGCG
>JAKAQS010000261.1 GCA_021819585.1 Acidobacteriota bacterium | reverse complement strand
CATCTCGCGCCAGCGCATCCTGATCAAGATCGCCTCCACCTGGGAGGGCATCAAAGCCGCTGAGCAGCTCGAGAAAGAGGGCATTCACTGCAACCTGACCCTGCTCTTCGGCCTGCACCAGGCCATCGCCTGCGCGGAGGCCAAAGTTACCCTCATCTCGCCCTTTGTCGGCCGCATCCTGGACTGGTACAAGAAAAACACCGGCAAGGATTACGTCGGCGCCGACGATCCCGGCGTACACTCCGTCACCGAGATCTACCACTACTACAAGAAGTTCGGTTACAAGACCGTGGTCATGGGCGCCAGCTTCCGCAACACCGGCGAGATCATTGAACTGGCCGGCTGCGACCTGCTCACCATCGCTCCCAAGCTGCTGGATGAACTGCAGAAGACCGAGGGCGTGCTGGAGCGCAAGCTGGATCCGGCCAAGTGCGCCAACCTTCCCATCGAAAAGATTGTGGTGGACCGGGCCATGTTCGACAAGATGCACGCCGAGAACCGCATGGCCAAGGATAAGCTCGCGGAGGGCATCGAGAGCTTCTCCAAGGCGCTCGAAGACCTGGAGAAGATGCTGGAGAAGCGGCTCAGCGAGCTGCCCCGGCCGCAGGCCGTGCGGTAACGCCGCGTAATGCGATCTCAAAATGGCCGCCTCTCTGGAGGCGGCCTTTTCCTTGCCACCCTCTCACGCGCGGCCCAGGCTCACCGGCGGCGCAGGCCCAGCAGACTCAGGAAGAAGCTGGCGAAGCAGATCTCCGTGCCCAGCATGAGGCAGAGCATGGATGGAAGGGTGCGCCGCATCATCTGCACCGGAGGCAGGTGGCCGTAGCCGGTGTGCGCCCAGGAGAGCACCGACGAGACGGCGATCCCCACCCCGCACAGCACCACCAGCGCTCCCAGCAGCAGGCCCGTCTCCAGCGTGATGTAGTGGAACCAGCGCTGGAAGTCCTCATCCTCCGGAAGCAGCCCCTCGGAGATGGCGAAGACCTTGGCGGCTACGGCGAAGAAGACCAACTGGAAGCCCACCAGCACCGCCGCCGAGATGTAGGCCAGCGTATCCACACCCAGGTTGACGTGCCCCAAAGGACGCGAGGCCGGCAGCAGCCATGCCATCAACCCCAGACCCACCACCATCAGCGCCAGGCCGGGATAGAGGAAGAGCCAGCGCGGCGAGTACATCAACAGAAAGCGCAGATGCCGCCAGCCGTCGCGCCAGGTTCGCAGATGCGGCGGGCGGCTGCGGCCGTCTTTTTTGAGGGTCGTCGGAACTTCGGCGATCCTCTGGCCCAGCAAAGCCGACTTCACCACCATCTCGCTGGCGAACTCCATGCCCGTGGTGCGCAGGTCCAGGCGGCTGTACGCATCCTTGGAAAACGCCCGGATGCCGCAGTGGAAGTCGCCGATGGGGGCGTGAAAGAGCCTGCGGCCCAGGAAGCTGAGCACCGGATTGCCCAGGTAGCGGTGCAGCGGCGGCATGGCCCCGGGAAGGATCCCTCCGCGGAAGCGATTGCCCATCACCAACTCGGCGCCGGCGCACAACTCGGCCAGGAAGCGCGGGATATGGGCGAACTCGTAGCTGTCGTCCGCATCGGCCATCAACACATAGCGGCCGCGCGCCGCATGGATGCCGGCGTTCAGCGCGGCCCCGTACCCGCGCACCGGCACGTTCACCACCCGCGCGCCGTGCTCCGCGGCAATCGCCTGCGAGCCGTCCGTGGAGCCGTTATCGGCCACGATCACCTCACCGGCGATGCCGTTCTCGGCCAGTGCGGCCAGCGCCTTGTCGACGCAGACCGCCAGCGTCTCGGCCTCATTCAGGCAGGGCATGACTACGCTTAGCTCCGGCATGGGAATCTCCGCATGGCCGCCGTCGCGGGATGGTGAGATCGTCTTCTCTGGAGAAGTCTGGTTCATGCCCATGGCCTGGTTCCTGCCCATCGTCTGGCGATGCTGTGCTGCTTCATGGCTTCGCCGCTCCCGTGCTATCCCAAGGCAGGCTAACAGGTGCGGGGGTTGGCGGTGGAGAAAGATTCAACGGAAAGGCGTACAAGTCTGAATCTCCCAGGCGAATCCATCCCTCCGAAGCCGGCGTCCGGCCGGTCATGGAACCGGGATTGAAAGCTGCCACGACAACCTTGGCTCCCTGCGCTTTCAACACGGAGAGAACCTGTTGCCGGTTGGGCAGCCCCTGGAACTCCTCCAGCAGATGGGCCGGATCCGGGTTATAGACCTCGGTCAGCACACGCACGTCCGCCAGCCGCATCCAGTAGGGATCATTCAGGCAGGCGATGGTGCCCATGCAGGCAATGGTGTCGCCGGAGCCCACGCCCAGCGCATTCAGGCCGCGCGCCGCCGCAAAGATGTTGGGTGAGTACCAGGCCGCGGGAAGGCCGGCGGCAGACTCGTCCCGCCGCTGCTCCAGCGCGATGCGCAGGCTCTCGCCCAGCGCCAGAAAGGCCAGCAGCGCCACCAGCGCGGTGGCCGAGCGGCGCTGCCAGGAGGAAGCCGGCGACACTGCATCCGGCGGCGGCGCTGCCTCTCCTGAAGGTGCGAGATCTTGCGCAGAGCCTGTACCGGAGGCTTCCCTGCCGGCCGAGCCCCCAACTCCCGAATCCAGGGCCGCGAAGAGCGGGAGAACAATGGCCAGCCAGGCCAGCGTGACGTAGCGCTCCTCGAGGTTCACCACCGCGTAGATGCCCCACATCGCCACGCCCAACAGCAGCGGCGGCAGTACAAAGGCGCTCGAGCGCCATTCCGCCGCGCCGGCGCCAACCCCAGGCAGATCCAGCCGCGCCCCGCAGACCAGCAACAGCGCCAGCAGAATCCACGCCTCGGGATGATTCAAGAGGTAGCGCACGCTCAGCACCAGGTTGCGCGCGTCTCGCTGCATCAGCCGCCGGGCGCTGAACACCGGCGTGATGCGCTCATGGAAGTACGTCGGGTCAAACCAGGCCGGATACGTGCCGTACGGCTCCGCCCGATAGCTGTAGATCCCCGGATGCGCCAGCAGTTGCTGCTCCGGATGCAGCAGCTTCACGCGGGCCGAGCCGAAGCCGCCGGTCATCCACGGCTCGATGTGCATCTTCACCGTACCGCTGACATACCAGGCGTAGTTCAAGGCGCCCGAGTCTCCAAAGTCAAAGCGGTGCTTCTGCCGGGAGAGCGCTGCGATGTAAGGCCCGGCCACAGCGGTGAAGACCAGCAGCGCCAGGCCGCCCGCGGCCAGAACGCGCCCCGGGCGGCGGCGCAGCACCCAGAGCTGAAACAGCATCATCACTGCGATGGAGAGCAAGCTCACTACAAAGGCGAAGCTCTTGGCCAGATACGCCAGGCCAAGGAACAGCCCCAGCAGCGGAGCGTAGACCAGGCTGGACGTGGCCAGGGTCTCCAGCAGCATGGCGAAGGCCAGCAGCATCAGCGCCTGCAGCAAAGCGTCGGGGCGCATAAACGCCATCCCGAGCTCGCGCTGCGCCGCGATCACCGTCAGCGCAACCCCCAGCAGACGCAGGGAGTCGATGCCCAGCAGATGAGCCGGCAACGGGTTCATCTGGTGGCGCAGCTTCACCAGCGCCGAGACAAAGAGCAACACGGCGGCCACGCAGACCAGAAAAAGGAAGTAGTTCAGAACATAATAAGCGTGCAGCTCATTCCAGCGGGTAGTGTGGAACAGGCGCTGGAAGAGCGCCAGGCAGGCTGGATAGAGCGGGTTCCAATAGCCGTTGACCACCCCTGCCCAGTGGTGCGCTCGGATCAGATCGGCGATGTCCATGTAGGCCATGCCGTCGCCGTCCAAACCGTAGGGAGCGTACCTCATGGCCAGCCAGCCGATCGGGATCAGCAGCCCGAGATAGACCAGAAGCGCACGGCGCATGGTTTGCGATCTCACGTGGTTCCTCGTTGGGTTGCCGGCGTCATGGGCATCGACAGGTTGAAGATGAGAGCTCTCTCAGCATATCCCGACTTCCGCACCGTCCGCGAGGCGCAGCGCACTCCGGGGGCGTCCCGTGACCCCGGGGTGGAACCTCCATCAAAAGGAGAAGAGTAAAATCAACCTCACGGCTGCTCACCCTCGTCCGCAGGCAGCCGGAGACGCTTCTTTTCGATCTCTCCCACCTCTTTTCGAAGACCCTTTTGGCAATGAGAGGCATTCATGTCCAGGCAACCAACGCACTTCAGAGATGTTCTGAAGCCGATGAGTCGGGCTCGCTACATGATCTGGCGCTTCTTCGGCGGAAAGCGCCCGATCGACGTCAAGCTGGCGACTGGAACTCGATTGCGCCTGCGGCCACTCACCACCACCGACTACGATATCGCGTGGCAGATCTACTGGCGCGGGGACTATGAATCTCCCCGGTCGCTGGAGAACGTTCGCAAGGTCGTGGATCTTGGGGCCAATGTGGGCTACTCCTGCCTTTACTGGTGCCAGAGATATCCAGCGTGCCGCGTTACCGCGCTTGAACCTCATCCGGTCCACGTGAACATCATGCAAGGCAACCTGGCGCAAAACAACGTGCTGGATCGAGCCAGAGGCGTTCGTACTTGACCGATGCTCGCACCAGTTCGACCGTCACGGATCAGGCTTCCGACTTCGAAATAAGCGTTGTGGACATCTTCCAGCAACCGGACGTGGCCGGACCCATCGATATTTTGAAGATCGATATCGAAGGCGGAGAGTACGAGCTGCTCTCCGATCCCCGGTTCGAAGAACTGGATGTACGGACGCTGGTGCTTGAATGGCACAACACGCCGGAGTATCCCGACGGTAAGGCCTGGTGCCTCGAAAAGCTGCAAGAGTTTGGCTATGAGACGCATATCGGCAATGAAGATCCGCCTCTGGCGGGCCTGATCTGGGCCTTTCGCTAAAGATTCTTCCCTGCCGGTGTATCCCGCAGCCGCGGAGGCGATCCCGCGCCGTCTGGATCCCCCAGGACGCTAGAGGATGTAGCGGCTGAGATCCTGATTCTTGACGATACCGGCTACCTGGCGTTCCACGTAGGCGCGATCCACCGTAAGCACGCGCGCCGGGCCGGAGCCGTGGAGGGAGCCACTGGAAGCAGAGATGTTTCCCTCGCCCGCGGCGGTTCGGTTGGAAGCCGCCGGGGGCAGCTCCACCAGCGCCGGCAGATCGGCCGAAGCCGGGGCTCCGCCCTGGACGATATCCGGAGCCGAGAAGCTGATCTCATCCAGCACCTTTTCCATGATGGTATGCAGACGCCGGGCGCCGATGTTCTCCGTGGTCTCATTCACCTGGAAGGCAAAGTGCGCCATCTCCTG
>JAKAQS010000260.1 GCA_021819585.1 Acidobacteriota bacterium | reverse complement strand
GCTGGTGCGGCGCGGCCTCGTACGGTTGGAGCGGTCTGTACAAGCCTTTCAGGTGACGGGCTTAAGGCAGGCGGGAAAGAAGTTTGCGCATGAACATGTGCTCAATGAGGCGCAGAGCGCAGCTCTCGGAACGATCGGGGCTGCGCTGGAGAAGGGCGGCTTCCGTCCGCATCTGCTCTATGGGGTGACCGGTAGCGGTAAAACGGCGGTTTATGTGGCGGCGATCGAGCGGGCGCTCAAGGCGGGCAGGAGCGCGCTGCTGCTGGTTCCAGAGATTGGTTTGACGCCCGGCACAGCGGCTCAGATGGTGGCGGCCTTTGCGGGACAGGTGGCGCTGTTGCACTCGCAGCTCACGCCGGACGAGCGAGCGGAGCAGTGGCACAGAATTCGCCGGGGTGAGGCGAGGGTGGTGGTGGGAACCCGATCGGCGGTCTTTGCGCCGCTGCCGGAGTTGGGGTTGATCGTTGTGGATGAGGAGCATGACACCAGCTACAAGCAGGAGGAGACGCCGCGCTATCACGGGCGGGATGTCGCGGTGATGCGAGCCAAACTTGTGGGATGTACGGTGCTGCTGGGCTCGGCGACGCCGTCGTTGGAGAGCTGGCAGAACGCCGAGCGCAGGCGCTATGCGCTGGTGGAGATGCGGGAGCGGGTTCAGGCACGGCCGCTGCCCGGAGTGGAAACCATCGATATGCGCATCGAGTTCCGCGAGACCGGGCAGGAGCAGCTTTTTTCACGGCGGCTGATTGAGGCGGCGCGAGCGGCCCTGGAGCGCGGTGAGCAGGCGATCATCCTGATCAACCGCCGTGGCTACAGCTTTGTGGTGATGTGCAGGAGCTGTGGAGAGAAGCTGGAGTGCGAGAACTGCGCGATCTCCCTGACCTACCACAAGGGGGGAGACGAACACAGCTTGAAGGGCGAGGCGCGTGTCGGGCAGCGGTTGGAGTGTCACTACTGCGGCTATCGGCGCACCGTGCCCAAGGTCTGTCCCAAGTGCCAGAGCGAGCACCTCTACTACCTGGGCGCCGGTTCACAGCAGGGTGAGGAGCGGCTACAGGAGATCTTCCCCTTTGCCCGAATCGGTAGGATGGACCGCGATACAGTGCGCTCCCGGGGCGATATGGAGCGGCTGCTGGGCCAGTTGTACAGCGGAGAGATCAATCTGTTGGTGGGAACGCAGATGATCGCCAAAGGGCACGATATCCACGGGGTGACCTTGGTGGGAGTGGTGGGAGCGGATTTTGCGCTGGGGCTGCCGGACTTTCGCGCCGCCGAGCGAGTGTTCCAGCTACTCACTCAGGTGAGCGGGCGAGCCGGAAGGGGAGATCTGCCCGGAAAGGTGCTGGTGCAGACCTATCAGCCCGAACACTACGTCAATCAGTTTGCCCGGGAGCACGATTACACCGGATTCGCCGCCCGGGAGACCTACTACCGGAGGGCGATGCGGTACCCGCCGTTCAGCGTATTGGCCAACGTGATCCTACAGAGTGAGCAGTTGGAGGAGGTGCTGGCGTGGTCAGCTCGCCTGGGGCGGTGGTTTGAGAGGCGCCATCTGGAGGGGATCCGGGTGTTGGGACCGGCGGCGGCGCCCAACTCGCGCCTAAAGCGAATCTACCGCTACCATCTGGTGCTGCGGGCGGAGCGCCGGGATGTTCTGGCCGCAGCCCTGCGCGAGATGCTCTGCGAGGTGGACCGAGAGCAGATTCCCCGCCGATCCGTGGTGGTGGATGTGGATCCGATGCACCTGATGTAAGGTAGGGAGCCTCTGGGGCGAATCCAGAGCGGCTGTGGCGTTGGGGTTCCCTATGGGAACGGGACTCCCGGCCTGCGGCGCCTGCCGCAGACTCCCGAATGGGAGGCCCGGATGGTGGAAGGGTCCGGGAAGTGGGTTCAACGCAGGCGTCTTTCGGCTTCACACGCACAGGTACGCTCCCGAGACGGGCGCTACGGGACACCCACAGGGAGGTCACCGAGTGAAGATCCGCTGAAATGCTTGGCCGACTCTTTGCGCGACCGATTCGCTTCGTTCAGAGAGTCTATTCGCCGGCCCATCCGAGGGCCTGGAGATCCTTGCCTGGCTTGAAGCGGACGGCTCTGCCGGGGGTGATGGCGACCTCTGCGCCGGTACGAGGATTCCGGCCCACGCCGGTCTTGCGGGGCTTGACGGTAAATACGCCAAAGCCGCGCAGTTCAATGCGGTCGCTGGCCTCCATGGCCTTCTTCATGGCTTCAAAGATGGCGTCTACCGCGGACTCGGCCTTGGTTCGTGGAAGTCCGGTGCGCTCAACTACCCGCTGGATAAGGTCCTGTTTGATCAATGATGGTCGCCTTCCTGCTTTTGAAGTCCGGGGAGGCTCCAAGGGCGTAGTTCCGCCTTTGGAGCACGGTGAAATCCAACAACTTACAATGCGATGGTAGAAAGACGAGATTTGGTTGTCAATTTTTCCTCAGATGGTCTTGCGGAAATCCAGCGGCGGAGGCGCGGCGACGGGCACGGTTTGCGATAGGCTCGAATTGACGCAAAAATTGATGCAATCGAAGCAGCAATTCAGATAGAAGGATACATTCTCGACCAGGCTGGGGGATTCTGGCGGCGAGGATAGGGAGGGCGATGTCGATCAAGAGCGATACATGGATTCGGAAGCTGGCCATCGAGCACAAGATGATCGAGCCGTTCAGTGAGAAGCAGGTGCGCGACGGAGTCATTTCCTATGGGCTATCGTCGTATGGGTATGATCTGCGAGTCTCCAACGAGTTCAAGATCTTCACCAACGTGAATAGCGCCATCATCGATCCCAAGAACTTTGACGAGCGGTCCTTTGTTTCGGTGGAGGCGGAGAGTATCATCGTTCCGCCCAACAGTTTTGCTTTGGCGCGCTCGGTGGAGTACTTCCGGATTCCCCGCGATGTGCTGACCATCTGCGTGGGCAAGAGCACCTATGCGCGCTGCGGGATCATTGTGAACGTCACGCCGTTTGAGCCGGAGTGGGAGGGTTTTGTGACGCTGGAGATCTCCAATACCACCCCGCTGCCGGCGCGCATCTACGCCAACGAGGGTTTGTGCCAGATTCTCTTCTTCCAGAGCGACCAGATTTGCGAAGTGAGCTATGGCGACCGTAAGGGAAAATACCAGAAGCAGCAGGGGATTGTGTTGCCAAAGCTGTAAAGAGCCGGGCTGGAAGGAGGCTCTGCGCGTCGGAGCAGCTTTGGAAGAAGAAGATTCCATCAAAGCCGGGCATGGGAGAGAGACCGAGTCCATGGCAGTTGAGAGTTGTTGCTTGTGAAGACGGAAGGGAAGGCGAAGATCGGTGTTGTAGCGGCAGATACCCTGCGTTCCATGGGACTGATCGCCATCCTCGAGGAGAGTGGGGGCGTCGAGGTGCGCGCTCTCAGGATGGAAGAGGTGTTTGGCCAGGAGTCTTACGTACTCGCGCCCGATCAGCCCGCCGATGAGTCCCTGGGCCAAAATCTGGACCTGCTGCTTCTGGACCTGCAAGAACCTCTGGATGCCGTGTTGTATTCCATCGCCCGAATCCGCCGGGAACGGCCGGGTTTGAAGACGGTGCTGATGGGAGATCCATTGACGCCGGAACAGATCCAGGCGGTGATTGGAGCAGGGGCCAAGGGGTTCCTGCTGCGAAGCGCCGGCCAGAAGGAGATCAGTATGGCCGTGGAGATCGTGCTGGATGGATCGATCTGGGCGCCCCGCAAGGTGCTGGCCAGATTGGTGGAGGCTGGAACGGCTGCCGGCTCCGGGCTGCTGCGATCTCTAAGTCCTCAGCAGGAGTCCATCGAGGAGATGGTCACCGACCGGGAGCGTGAGGTGCTGCACCTGCTGATGAGCGGGCGATCCAACCGGGAGATCGCCGCAGCCATGGGAATTGAGCAGGCGACGGTGAAAGCTCACCTGGGCCGCATGTTGCGCAAGACGCGAGCGAAGAACCGGGTGGAGTTGACCCTGAGGGCTGTGGAAGAGAGTGAACAACAGAGAGAGTAGGCCGGCCGCTTGGCGGCGAAGGCGCGCATGTGAAACCTCTCATGGTCTAGCGACAAAAGTAATACACGAAGGTCTACATTACTAGGTACTCTTGTAATCTTTTGGCGCCATAGCTCATAGTGATCTCAGTACAAACCTGGGAGAATTGGGGTTGCGGGCGCTGCTGATGCGCGATTCCGCAGCCCGTTTTTTTGGTGGGTGCAACTCCGCGGTCTTGCGGTCCATCTTACGTTGGGTGATCAATGGCAGTGAAACCAAAAGGAACAGGAGTGGCTGGAATGAGAAAGCTGATGGGTGTTGTCTGTAGTTTGGCGATGTGTGGGAGTATGGTGTCCGCACAGGCGCAGATGAAGAAGTTGACGGAACGGTTGACGGATGCAGCCGATGTGGTTCAGCAGATCATGGCGACTCCTGATCGTTCGATTCCAGAGTCAATTCTGGCGAAGGCATCGTGCGTGGTGGTGGTCCCAGCGTACAAGAAGGCGGCCTTTGTCTTTGGGGCCCAGTATGGACAGGGAGCGGCGACCTGCCGCACGCCGCGCGGCTGGAGCGCGCCGGTGTTTGTGCAACTGACCGGCGGGAGCTTTGGGTTTCAGATCGGTGGTCAGTCGACGGATCTGGTGCTGGTGGCGATGGACCAGCACGGATTGCAGGACATGCTGAAGAACAAGTTCAAGCTGGGCGCGGACGCCTCCGCTGCTGCCGGTCCGGTAGGCCGCAATGCGGCGGCTGCAACCGATTGGAAGCTGAATGCGGAGTTTCTCACCTACTCCCGGAGCAAGGGACTGTTTGCGGGCATCAATCTGTCCGGTACGGTCCTCTCGCAGAATGCGGATGACACGCGAACCGAGTACGGCACGGATATTCCTTTCGATCAGATTCTGAAGGGCAATGTGGCCACCAAGGCGAACGCGCAGCACTTTGTGGGCACGGTGGCGCGTTACTTCGTGGTGTCCAAGGACCAACACTAGACGCTCGCGCATCTCTTGACGGGACCGCTCATGGAAGTTTTTACGCAGAGCATCTGGATATTTCCGCGCGCCCGCGGAAGCAACCAGAGAAGTGAGGTTCTGCGTCAAGCGGAGACGGCTGGAGCAGCGTAGGGGTTGTTGAAAGCGGCATTGAATAGGCAGCAAAGGAAGGGACGGCTTCGGCCGTCCCTTTTTCGTGCGAGGGTGTCCCTGATGCGGAATCCATCGGCGGCAAAGCTCTCCCGCTCACCGGCGCAGACGATCAATGCAAGTGCTTTTGGTTCTTTGCGTTCCGATTCCGCTCTCTCAGGATT